>JADLFQ010000011.1 GCA_020845515.1 Anaerolineaceae bacterium
CGAGGGGAGAGAGGATGCGGTCAGAACCGCTGACCTGATAGCCGCTCTCCAAGAGCAGCCTGGCGATGGCTGAAAGGCCGGTACCACCAATTCCGATAAAGTGAATGTGTTCCATCAGATCAACACCACTAGAACAAATGCAAAACAGATTGCAACCGCAAAATAAATGGTTGGCGAATGCAGCCAAATAGGGGGCAAGAGTTCAATCAGGTTACGGGAGGCCTCACCGAAATCTCCGGGGGGAGGAGCGGAGATAAGATTTGGGAAAGGATACCCTGCCTGATTCATAAAGTACCACAATGATCCGATGACCAGGTAGCCATTGAGTGCACCCAGAAAAAAGCCCAAGAGAGAATCTTGCAATTTTTCGCGGACGAAGCGATTAGTTGCCGCAAGCCGGGGTATATTTGGTCCCTGGTAGCCAAAAAATACCAGCAAAATGACGAGTATAGTTCGAATCCAGTAGATAATACCGGTCTGATTTACTGCGGCGAGGTCTCGAACAAAGGGAATGAAAGTTTCCAGGACGTTAATGATAAAAATACCTAGAATGATGGCAAAACTAACCAGCATCTCTTTTGCCCAGCCACGATTTAAGCCGATGAGGGCAAAGAGGATGACAAAAATCCAGAAGAGCACATGCAGTGCGATCATCTTAGCTCCTCCTGCAGAGGGCTGCTAGCCAGCTCACGCAGACAACCAGCAATCTGGCTGGCGGCGTTGGGAGAGGCCAGGGAACACATTGCAGTACGCATTGTTTTACGTTTTTCCGTATTTGCAAATAAAGACTTCACCAGCGGTAAAAGTTCATTGCTTAAGTGTTCATCCGGCAGGATAACCGCGGCGCCACGCTCGGCCAGGTAGGCTGCGTTTACCTTCTGATAGCGCCAGGCATGTGGATAGGGAACCAGAATGGCGGGCAGTCCGGAGCGGGGGTATTCTCCGAGGGTGGCAGCCCCTGCCCTGGAAACAGCCAGATCTGCTGCTGCCAGAGCAACGGGCATTTCCTCATGGAGATAGGGATAGACATAATAACGGGAACACAATTGTTCTGGAAGGCGCTCCCTTGCTTCAATCATTTCTGCATAATTCTTTTCACCGGCGATGTGAAGAACCTGAATCGTTTCCAGGAGCTCCGGCAGGCAGGTGGAAACTGCCTGATTGATGGAACGCGCGCCTTGACTGCCACCGAATACTAATAAAACTGGAATATTGGTCTTCATGCCCAGGCTGGCGCGTGCCGCTGTTGGATCCCAGGTTCCAAAATCGAGGCGGGTGGGGTAGCCGGTAACGACCACACGTTTTTTGCCAGGCAGGAAAGAGCGGCTTTCTTCGGCGGTCACTGCGATGATGTCTGCAAAGCGGGCGAGGAATTTGAGCGCCAACCCGGGCTCGATGTCCGGCACATACACGAGTGAAGAATAGCGCCGGGCAGCTAATGCCATGGAAGCCGCCACATACCCGCCGGTATAGAGCAGGACATCGGGTTGAAACTCACTCAGTACCTGGCGCGCAGCCTTCACACCCCGAAACAGCAAGCGTAGATTGCGAGGCAAGAAGCGAAGCCCCACACCGTGCACTCCGGCAGCAGGTATCGCCGTGAAAGGAATGCCGGCGCGCTGAACCAGAGAGGCTTCCATTCCTCCCTGGCTGCCGACCCATAGAACTTGGGCGGCGTCGCTACCGAGTGCTTGCAGGACGGTCAGAGCGGGATATACGCCGCCCCCTGTCCCGCCTGCGCAAATCAACAATCGCACTAAACGCCTTCCTTTCATTGCTCTCTGGTTCCAGAGATGTAGAACGAGAGATGTTTATCAGAACCCCAAGCGCCGCGAGGGTCGTTACCATATTTGAACCCCCGGCACTGATGAGTGGCAGGGCATTGCCGGCAAAAGGAGCCAAATTGACAATTACCCCAACGTTGATCATTGCTTCGGTCACGATCCAAATGGTGATCCCGGCAGCCAGAAGTTGGCCCAACACATCGGGAGCTCGGCGCGCAATGGAGAGGCCGCGCCACAACAGGACGAGGTAAAGCCCGATGATCATTATGCAACCGAGCAGGCCGGTCTCTTCTGCAATGATTGCAAAAATGCTGTCCGTCCACGGTACTGGCAAATTGGTAAATTTGGTTGTACCTTTTCCAATTCCAACGCCGAAGAAACCACCTCGCACAATAGCTTCGGTGCAGCGCTGAATGTGGTAAGACGCTTGTTGAGGATCCAATAGCCCAAAAATATAATCGTGAATGCGGGTTTGGGCTTTTGAACTGATCAGGTAGAGCAGAGCGCCAAAGACGGCGACAAAAAATACAAGCATAGCGATATGGCGAATTTCACCGCCCGCTAATATAAAGAGAAAGATGCCAAGCAGGAAGATGGTCAGCGCGGCGGAAAAATCAGGTTGAGCAAGGATCAATACAACTAGAAGGCCGATGATGGTCATCAGCGGAACGAGGCCAAGCGAAAGAGAGTTTAATAGCTCGCGCTTGGTATTGAGCCAAACAGCCAGATAAACAATCAAAGCAAACTTCGCCAATTCGGAAGGCTGGATTGACCCTTTGAAGAGCGAGCGGCTAACCCCGTCGCTTCTGCCAATCAAAAAGACAAGGATTAGCATACCGAGTGTCACTGCCATGAGTGGGAGTGCAAACGCGGTGAAGCGACGGTAATTCAGACGGCTGAGAACGGCTGCAGCAACCAGCCCAACCAACACCCACTTGATCTGGTTGATCACGATGTAACTGGCGTTATCGTAAGTGCGGATGGCAACATTCCAGCTTGCAGAATAGACCATCAGTAAGCCGAAGATGATCAACGCCGCAACTGCGATGACAAGGGGAACATCCAAACCCAAGTGGGTTGCATGTGGCCGCTGTATTGGGCGTGCGCCCGGAGGGTTATTTAGATAAGTTGATTCACCCATTCTCGAAACCGCTCCCCACGTTCTTCAAAATCTCTAAATTCATCATAACTGGTACCTCCTGGAGAAAGCAAAACGACATCTCCGGGTTCCGCCGTACGGGCGGCAGTTTGCACTGCTTCTTTCAGGTTACTGCAAAGCTCCAGGGTATTGGGCTTTTGGCCGGGTGCTGGCTTACCCAGCGCGGCGGCAATTTTGTCTGCTGCTTCTCCAAACACGATGACATGATCAACCCGACTGCGAACAGCTTGTGCTAGTGTCTCCCAGGGCAGGTTTTTGTCACGTCCGCCGAGCAATAGAACCAGCGGCTCTTCGAAAGAGCGCAAGGCTGCCAGAGATCGTTCCGGTGCGGTGGCGATTGAATCGTTGTACCAATTCACACCATTTATAGTAGCAACCCACTCCAGACGATGTGGAACGCCCGCAAAGCCCTGAATACCGGCTTGCATTGCTTCGATGGACAGATTCGCGGCCCAAGCAATGCTGCAAGCGGCAAGGGTGTTGCGTAAATTGTGTGCGCCGCGCAGCAAAATATCACTTTCCGGCATGATTTTTTGATCGTCTGACCCTATACGTAAGTGCAAAAAACCTTGATGAGAATAAGCCCCGTCTATCGCTGATGGCAGGGAAGTTAATCCAAAACCAGACAGTTTGCCTTTTGCCTCACAAGCAAGTGCCCACGCACCCGGGTCATCGCATCCTAAAATTGCGATATCGCCGGCGTGCTGAAAAGCAAGAATGCGTGCTTTGGCACCAGTGTAAGCAGCCAGCGTGCCGTGCCGATCGAGATGATTGGGGGTGATGTTCAAGATCGCAGCCACATGCGGCGAGATGCTCGTCTGCTCCAGTTGGAAGCTGGAGAGTTCCAAGACCACAAGATCTTCTTCCCTGATTTGATCTACAAATTCAATCAGCGGCTGACCGATGTTTCCGCCGGTCCAGACTTTAGAACCTGATGGAAGGCCTGCCCGTGCTATGCGGCTGAGCAGAGTTGTGGTAGTTGTTTTGCCGGCGGACCCTGTAATTCCCACAACCGGGGCTCGAACTTGCTCTAAAAAGAGTTGGGTATCATTCGTTAGTGGGATGCCGCGGCGGGATGCCTCCACTACAATTGGTAAATTGAGCGGGATGCCGCCCGAAAGGCAGACTAAATCAGCGTCGTTTAGCAGGTCAATGGGGTGGCTGCCGAAAACCCAGTGCACAGGGAGATTGCTCATTGACTGGATGGCTGATTGTATTTCGCTGGCAGGGCGCTGATCGTTAAGGGTGACGATTGCGTTTTGAGCTGCGGCATAGCGCGCCAAGGCAAGCCCTTGCCGGGCTGCTCCCAGTATTAATATGCGCAAACCGCTCCATTCTCTCATGAGCTACACCAATGCCAACGCGATGCCTAGTATCGCAAATAAAAGACTGACCAGCCAGAAGCGCTGCACAACCTGCGTCTCGCTCCAACCGCCTAGTTCAAAATGATGGTGCAAGGGCGCCATTTTAAACAACCTTTTCCCTTTTGTGATCCGGAAGTAACCAATTTGGAGGATAACGCTAAGGACTTCGCTTACCGGAACAATGAAGACAATGGGCAGAAGCAGCCATTGTCCGGTCATCAACGCAATCACTGCCAGGGTTGCACCCAGCGAAAGTGCGCCTGTATCCCCCATGAATAATTCAGCAGGGTGTACATTGAACCATAGGAAACCGAAAATTGCGCCAACGAGGGAAAAACAAAAGCGCGCCAGAAAGGTTTGCCCTTGTAGAATTGCGATACCACCGTAGGCCGCAAAAGCTGTGGCTGAAATCAGGCCGGCCAAACCGTCCAGCCCGTCCGTGAAGTTGACTGCATTGGAAGAACTCACAATGATCAATGCTGCCAGCGGAATATACCAGATCCCTAAAGAAAACGGCTCTGCTGTCGAGGGCCAGAACATTTCCGGGACCTGGAGAATATATTTGAGCACGATGGCTACACCAAAAGCAAAGATGGATTGGATGATAAATTTTGTGCGGGCGCGCATCCCCAAACCTCGCCGCCGCCCCCGAATTCCTTCCCAATCATCAATCATTCCGAGCAGGCCATAAATCAACATGACAATCAATGGGACAAGCACAGAGCGCCCCAGAACATCCACTCCCATAAAAGACGCGGCGTTCAGAAGAACTGTGATCAATGTCACTGGCAGGATGATCATCACGCCGCCCATCGTGGGGGTTCCCATTTTGGGTAAGTGGGTGCCCGGTCCTTCAATTCGGATCAGTTTGCCAATTTTGAAGTGACGAAGCAAACGGATCAGAGGCCCTCCCCAGATGACAGCCATCATGAAGCTGAGCGTGCTGAGCGCGAGCGCCAGAGATGCCTCTTTCATGACTCTTCCTCCAGCGCCGAGACGATCTTTTCCATATGCAGGGCATGAGACCCTTTGATAAGAATGACATTCTCGTTGCCGAAGGCGCGGCTTTGTAAGCTCGGAATTGCTTCGGCAACGGTGTCAAAGCTTGATATGGCTGAGGCGGGCAGCCCCGCTCTGCGTGCGGAAGAGGCAATGATCCGGCCTAAAGCGCCAATTGTAATTAATTCACTGGCGATTTCTGCCGCCCGAATGCCGACCATCTCGTGTCCCGGGCGCTCGTATCGGCCTAATTCGAGCATATCCCCTAAAACCGCGACTTTATGGCCCTGCATTTCCGCCAGGAGGTTGAGCGCAGCAAGGGTGGATTCGGGGGAGGCGTTATAGGTATCATCGAGGATGATCGCTCCGCTTGGGGTAGTCACTGCCACCATACGCAATTGATTATGACCA
Organism: Anaerolineaceae bacterium; assembly: GCA_020845515.1. GTDB lineage: Bacteria > Chloroflexota > Anaerolineae > Anaerolineales > Anaerolineaceae > Ch132. Next base: position 5,718 of record JADLFQ010000011.1, read on the forward strand.
TGCTGTAATCCACTGATAATTTGATACCAGTTGAGTCCTTCGATCAGACCGACGGCGGCCGCGCGCAGTACGGTATGCACAGAATGACGTCCGATAAGTGGTACACGGAGATGCAGTACCTCGTTGAGATAATGCAAGCGCAGGCGAATACCTTCCAGCCCTTGCCCCTGGATCCGGTCTGCCCACAGATCGGCAGCGGGGTCAAGGCCATAGGTGAGCACCCTGGCTTGAGTTTTCTTCGCCATGGGGCGCACCCAGGGGTCATCGTAATTGAGGATAGCCCAGCCATCTGCGGGAAGTGCTTCAACCAGTTCAGCTTTCCCCTGTGCGATAACTTCTTGAGAGCCTGCCCGTTCGGCGTGTACCATGCCGACATTGGTGATCACACCAATATCAGGGCGGGCGAGGCGGCAAAGCAAACTGATTTCACCGGGTACATAAAACCCCATTTCGAGGACAGCACGCTCATGGCCGGAGCCGAGCTGGAGCAAGGTCAATGGCAGCCCAATCTCATTATTGAGGTTACCCGCATTCTTAAGGGTGTGGTAGCGCTGGCACAAAACTTCAGCAATGAGTTCTTTTGTAGTAGATTTGCCGACGCTGCCTGTGATGCCGATTACGCGAACATCCAGTTGGTTTCTCCAAAAACCCGCTATGTGCTGGAGAGCAGCTAGCGTATCTTCGACCAATAAACAAAAGGGCGGCTGTGGGACAGCCTGATCTGCAGGCAGGCTGCCCGATCTTAAGTCCAGAGTGGGGAAGCGTTCAGAAACGTCTTTCTGTACAAGCGCCAGGTGAGCGCCGCGCTCAAAAGCCTGGGCGATGTAATCATGACCATCAACGCGTTCGCCGGGAAGCGCAATAAACATCGAAGCAGGGATGACTTTCCTGGAATCGACCGCTGCCTCGCTAATTGCAAGAGAGCGCCCAACCGGGCGGTGTCCAACCAGAGCTTCCAGAACATCCGCAATTTCTAGCACAGTTTTCCCTAATTCTGTTTGTGGAGCTGCAATCGGATATCATCCGGAGGCAGGTTGAGCATCTCGACCAGGCGGCTGGCTGCTTCCTGAAAGACCGGGGCTGCAACGACAGAGCCCCAGGGTGATGAGGTTGGTTTTTCGAGCCAGACGTAAATCAGAAAGCGCGGATCATCTGCCGGCCCCCAGCCTACAAATGAGGCGTTGGTCAGGCTCGAGGTATAAGCATTGGTTTCAGGTACGTAGATTTCCGCGGTTCCTGTTTTTCCCGCTATCCTGTAACCCTCGACCTTGGCGCTTGTCGTTTCTTCTTCAATCGAATTGGCGAGCATCTCGGTCAACTTATGCGCAGTGTCAGCTGAGATAGGTGAACTGACGGCAACCGGTTCAATATATCGCTGGCGGCCATTGCTGACAATTGCTTTTGCGATGTGGGGCGCCATGATCTTGCCATCATTGGCAACAGCGGAGATGGCAGAAGCCAGTTGGAGCGGGGTAACGGCCAATCCCTGACCAAAGGAATTGGTGCCAAGATTGGCGATGGTTGTATCAAGGTTTGGGATGAACAACCTGCTGAATTCTTCTCCAGCGAGGTCAACACGCGTCCTTCGCCCGATGCCGAAGGATTTAAGATAGGGGTAGAATCTTTCAGCGGTTACCTGGGTGGCGACCCATGTAAGACAGACGTTGAGGGAGTATTTCATACACCCCTCCATGTTTTGAGGACCATAAGCACTGTAATCCCAGTTTCGAATCACAATCCCGCCAATTTCGATCGAACCTGTGTCAACAAATTCTGTTTCGGGTTGGACGGCGCCAGAATCGAGCCCAATTGCCATTGTGAGCACTTTGAATACTGAACCAGGTTCATAATACTGACTGATAGCCCGATTATATTTTTGCGGAGGAGGCAGCGTTTTTTCCAAATCCCAATAGTTGTTGGGGTCCAGGCGAGGGTTGACAGCCATGGCAAGGATTTCACCATTCCTCGGATCAAGCACAACGATTGTCCCTGAAACAGAGCCGCTTTTTTCGACAGCCCTGTCCAAGATATTTTCCATCTCCCGCTGGATCTCACGGTCAATGGTCAGGATGATATCATTGCCTTTCTGAACTTCAGGTAGTTCTTTAAGCTTATTGGGGTCAAAAGGAACAACGAATGTGCGCGGAATCCCGCTCAAATCGCGGTTATAAAAACCCTCTACGCCAATCTGGGGTACTTTTGCCGGGTTCATGTTGAAAAACCCTTCAATGCGGATGTTGGGCTGCACACTATCTTCCATGCCAGCATCAAGGTAAGGAATAAACCCCAAAATGTTACCGGCCGTATCGTTTTCTGGATAGACGCGCACCCATTCTACTTTCCAATCAAGCCCCGCCAGGCTGGGCGGAATCTCTTTCTTTCTGAATATGTTTCCTGCTGCAGGGAGATTGGAGAATTCCTTGTCAATTTCCTCGATCTTGGCGATCGCCTCGGGACCAACACGAGTGGCAAAGGGAATGTAAAATGGACCACTTTCTTCTGTATGGGGTGTCGTGGCGGCGGCAAAAACTTCCTGATAATCAAAACCAGCCACATCTGCCAGGGTGCGAGCGATGGTTTCCGGATTCTTTACTTGTACTGGGTTAATGCTGATCGCATAGATTGGCCTATTACCGGCAAGTAAATGCCCATATCGGTCATAAATTTTACCGCGCTCTGGATAAATAATCACCTTGCTGTTTTCAAATGTATTACTGAAGCCTTCTACTAAATCCCGGCCGCTTTCCATCACTTGTACGCGGCCCATCTGAACGACGATCAGAACACCAATTACCGTGAAAAATAAAAGAAAGATGTGAATGCGGCTCAGGATAGGAGAACTGCTCGTAGGGTTAGCTCTCGTCATGCTGACCTCCTGAGCGCGCCATATTGTCCAGCACCCAATCCCATAAGGATTGGGTATAGCTGCTTCGGATGAGCGGCCTTACCGGATGTGGCACCTCCGGCGGGGGGGCAATCATCGCCGGCTGCCGCCCCGGATATTCGGAGATGAGGAGGTATTGGACGGACTGAGTATCCAGGGGTTGATACCCCAGCTCTTGAGCTCTTCTTGCCATATTTTCAGAGGCATTGCTGAGAGCCAATTCTGATTCCAAGTTGGTATGGGCCTGTTTGAGGGCTTCGCGGGTGGCTTCGTACCTGCGAATCTGGATGGCGGCGGTTGCAGCCTGGGCTGAGACGCTCAGATAAAGACCTGCAATACTGCCAATGGCAATCAGAATCAGTAATAGAACGGCGATTCGCTGCATCTGAGTGCGCCAGGGTGCTTGATGATAAGCTTGCATTAGACGTTGGTTCATCGTTATTTTTTGTTCCCTTGGATGTCTCATTTTTTCATTGGACATTTTTCAGGTTCCATGCAACGTTCATGCCAGTTAAAGCTTTTCAGCGACCCTCAAGCGGGCGCTGCGAGCACGTGAATTTTGTTCAATTTCCGCCTTGGACGGTACGACCGGACGGCGGGTTACCTCGCGTAAAATTGCTTGATGACCGCATGTGCAGATGGGCTGGCTGGCTGGGCAAATGCAGTCTTTGCTCTCCTGCCGAAAAAACTGTTTGATGATACGATCTTCCAGAGAATGGAAGGCGATGACTGCCAGGCGGCCACCGGGTTCGAGGGCTGCCATTGCCTGTGGCAAGACACTTTCCAGGGCTTGCAGTTCTTCATTTACGGCAATGCGTAATGCCTGAAAAGTTCGGGTTGCCGGGTGGATGCGGTTCTTTTTTCCCTGGCTTGCCCTGGCAATAACCTGGGCAAGCTGCCCGGTGGTGTGGAGCGGTCGAGCTGCACAGATTGCCCTGGCAATCCTGCGGGAGTGGCGCTCCTCTCCATATTGCCAAAGCAGGGCGGCAAGTGCTTCTTCCGGCAGGCTGTTGATCAAATCGGCGGCGGTTTTTCCTGCAGCGGGATTGAAGCGCATATCCAAGGGCGCATCGGATTGGAATGAGAAGCCTCTTTCCGGCGTATCGAGTTGGATGGAGGAGACCCCGAGATCAAGGACAATTCCGGCGACAGCGCCCCATCCCAACTTCTGGAGTTCCGCCTGTATGGCAGTGTAAGAAGCCTGCCTCAAAACAACTCTGTCTCCAAAAATAGCAAGGCGCTGGCTTGCTGCTGCCAACGCTTGAGGATCTACATCTAAACCTAGCAAGGTGCTTTCAGGTTCGCTAGATTTGAGGATCCCCCAGGCATGACCACCTGCTCCGACGGTTCCATCCACATAACGTTTTGGGCTTTTCGGGTTTAACGCGAGTATAATTTCATGGTAAAGTACTGGTTGGTGCAGACCTGCCACCGAGTTGATCGAGGTAGCCATGGCTAGTGCACAGGGAGATCAAGCGCGGCAAACTGGCGTGCGTTGCTTTCTGAATCTTGTAGCTGCGCCTCCTGTTCTGCCCAGCGGTCGGTTGACCAAATCTCAAAAGTTTCCCCTGCGCCCACCACCATCAGCGTGCTATCCAACTGGAGGGTTTCACGGAGAAATTGCGGGATTAAAATGCGGCCAACCCGGTCTATCTCAACCCGGTCTGCGTGGGAGAAGATTAATCGTCGGAGTTGGCGGGCGAGTGGATCTGTGATGCTTAACTGGTTAATGCGCTGGTAGATTAATTCAAAAGCCGGTGCAGTCCAAACGACCAGGTTTTGATCAAACCCACGGGTGATGTATGCGCCATCTGCAATGCTTTCACGAAAGCGCGCGGGAATTGTCAGGCGCCCTTTCTCATCCATTGTGTGCTCATACTGACCCAAGAACATGTGTTCTACAACTCCTTTTAAGGCGAAACGCCGGGATGCTCCGGCGTTCCACTTCTTCCCACTTTTCACCACTTTCTCCCACAGTATAAACGAATTGAAATCAAAATGCAAGTAGTTTTGTCCACATTTCAATATTGTAACGTTAGCAGACGGCGCACCCTTTACGCTCTTCTATATTTTATTGACCTGAAAAAGTTAATCTTGTACAATGAACTGAGCGGGATATCTAACAGGTTTGTTCATTAAAAAGAAACTTTTTAAGAGGAGGAAGTTATTACGATGACTACCATTTTGAAGATTGAAGGAATCGGACCAGTATATGCAGAGAAGCTGAAAAAGGCAGGTATTGTCACAACCGAAGCGCTGCTCAAGCAAGGCGGAACGCCGGCGGGACGTAAAGCTTTGGAAGATCAAACTGGTATCAGCCATTCGCTGCTTTTGGAATGGGTCAACCATGCTGACCTGTTTCGTGTCAAAGGAGTGGGCGAGGAATATTCTGACTTGTTGGAAGAAGCAGGTGTGGATACGGTTGTGGAACTGGCGAAGCGGAATGCCGAAAACTTGCTGGAAAAAATGACGGAAGTGAACAGCACAAAAAAACTTGTCCGGCGCTTGCCCGTGCTTTCTCAGGTGAAGAATTGGATTGATCAGGCAAAGGCGATGCCTCGTATGGTTTCTTATTAGAAATTGAGCTTTCTTTAGGAATAAGGGCGGTGCAGTTTTTCATCTGTACCGCTTTTTTGTTTTCACAAAGGGGGTGGTTTCGGGAAATTGGATCAGGAAAGGTTCACGCGTGCCCGATATTGCAGCGCCTCCGCCAAATGTGTGGGGGCGATTTCCGGTGCATTGGCCAGGTCTGCAATCGTACGCGAGAGTTTTAGTACACGATGATAAGCGCGCGCGGTAAGTTGGAGTTGGTTCATGGCGGTTTTCATTAAGGACCGGCCGGCCTCATCGAGCGCACAATACTTGCGCACTTCTGCAGGCCGCATATCGTTGTTGCAAAGCAGGGCGGCCTCTGTAAAGCGTTGGCGCTGCACTTGACGGGCGCTTTCCACACGCTGGCGTACCTGGCTGGAGTCCTCGCCGGAGAGTTTGTCTCCCAGTTTTTCGTAGGGTACACGGGGAACCTCAATGTGGATATCAATCCGGTCGAGCAAGGGGCCGGAGATGCGTTTTTGATATTTGGTTACGGTGGATGAAGAGCAGGTACACGGTCGGATGGGATCGCCAAAATAACCGCAGGGACAGGGATTCATCGCGGCAACGAGCATGAAATTGGCAGGAAACGTAAGTGATCCCTGAGCGCGACTGATAGTGACCTGTTTGTCTTCGACGGGTTGCCGCAGCACCTCCAACACGCGCATGCCGAATTCGGGCAGTTCGTCCAGAAACAAGACACCGCGATGCGCCAGGGATACTTCTCCCGGATGAGGCCAGTTGCCCCCGCCAACCAACCCGGCATGGCTGATGGTGTGGTGGGGGGCGCGGAAAGGGCGCACACGTATAAGAGGAATTCCGACTGGGAGCAGATCAGCAACAGAATAAATACGGGTTACATCCAGTGCTTCATTAATTGTCATAGAGGGCAAAATTGAAGGCAGTGCCCTTGCAATCAGAGTCTTTCCGGCGCCCGGCGGGCCGACCATTAATAGGTTATGCCCTCCCGCCGCGGCAACCTCGACAGCACGTTTGATGTGTTCCTGACCTCGAATCTCAGAAAAATCTGTCGTAACTTCCAACTCCATGTCTTCAAATGGGATAGAGGGAACGGGCGGGATGGGAAGGGTTTTATTTAAGAAAGCGTACAGGTCTGTGAGGTTTGTGACGGAGATGATCTCAAGATCGGGTACCAGAGCGGCTTCGGCAGCATCGGCTTGTGGAACGATGATACGCTTGTAACCTTGCTGGCGTGCCAGTACCGCTGCTGGTAATACGCCGCGCGCGTGGCGAACGCTGCCATCGAGTGAAAGCTCACCGATGACGAGAGAGTCCTCCGCGGCAGTTGGGGGCAAAAGCCCCATCATGATCAATACACCTAGTGCGATGGGAAGATCGTAGGCAGGTCCTTCTTTGCGGACGGAGGCTGGTGCAAGGTTGACGACAATGCGTTTGCGGGGGTATTCCAGGCCGGCGTTTTTGATTGCTGCCTGGACGCGTTCGCGGCTTTCATTTATTGCAGCGTCCGGAAGGCCAACAATGGTCATACCGGGCAGCCCCTGACCGGTATCCACCTCCACCTCCACAATGACGCCATCCAGACCGATGACCGCGCATGAACGCACCCGAGCAAGCATAGAATAAGTTTAGATTTAGTGGAATGAAATGTCAACGCAGAACAACTGGCGGGATTGTAATTGAAAGAGGGACGCATTATAATAGGACTATAAACATCTTAATAGTCATGAGTTGGAGGCATTAGATGCGATCTTTTTGCTGGCCGCTGTTATTTTTTCTGACTCTTCTCACAGCTGCTTGCACAGGACAAGTGCCTTCCAGCGAAGCGATTACCGCAAGCTTGACCTCATCAAAGCCAGTTTCTACCGCTACGCTGGTCTCAACGCTAGGGGTACCTACAGAACCTATCCGCGTTGACTCCTCACCCGTGCCAGAAAGAAGCCCAACTCCCGCCGTGGAGCAGGTTTCTCCTGCGATTACCCCTGAGCCTGGCTTTATTACGCCCGCGTCCCCCGTTGAAGCCACTTTAACCAACACAGCAAGCGGGAACACCTGTGTGGATACCGCTGCTTATTTTGGCGATGTTACTATTCCGGATGGCACTTCTTTTAAACAAAATGTTCGTTTTACCAAAACCTGGAGAATTCGAAATGAAGGCTCATGCACCTGGGGGAATGGATATTCGTTAGTCTTTCACAGTGGGGATATTCTGGATGGACCGCTCACCAACCCAATGCCGGCTGCTGCTCCCGGGGATATTGTGGAGGTTTCCGTTGATCTGAAATCGCCGCCCCAAGGCGGGGAATATACCGGTTTTTGGGAATTTCAGAATCCAGATAATAGACGTTTTGGTGTTAACAGTAACGGCATTGATCTGATCTGGGTAAAAATTGGTGTGTCGTTTTATACTGACGAGGGGCATTTGCCAACTTTAGCTCCCGCGGTCTCCACTCCGGGTGTCGCACCCGCAGGCTGTACGGCTGACCAGAACCTCCAGTATAATCAGCAGTTGCTGACCCTGATTAACCAAGCACGGCGGACGGCTGCACTGCCGGAGTTAACCCCTCAAAAGCAGCTCGATGCGGCGGCTTATGCTCACAGTGCTGATATGGCGTGCAACGATTTTGTTGACCACGTAGGAAGCGATGGTTCAACGTGGACGACACGGATTAAGGCGCAAAATTATGAATATACCTATGCCAGCGAGAATATTTACGTGGGCAATCCGGCTTTCGGCGGTGATGCTCAGGGGGCATTCAATTGGTGGATGAACAGCCAGATTCACCGGGATAATATTCTCAGCCCCAAGGTAACCGAAATTGGGATCTCTTATGTTTACAATGCTGCCAGCACATATGGAGGGTATGCCACACTTGATTTTGCGAGGCCTTAACCCGGGACAGGCTGCAGGAATTAATCCAAAGGGGAAAATTGTTTTCACCGGATGTCTGGCCAAAAATCGAGCTTCTGTTCAGGTTCAATCGAAGGGAGGAAAAATGGCCAACTTATCGCTCTGTGCAGTGCTACTACTGGTGGTGGTTTTGTTTACATCCGGCTGTAGCACCAAAATTTCAGATGTAAACACTCCTGCAACTCACTCGCCCGAGACACGTACGCCTCCTGTGTCAGGGGGGAAGGGAGACTCTGTCAATGAGGAGACCTCGGACGATGGCTCTTTTAAGCGAGCTCTGGCGGCGGTTGAGGTGGTGGAAATTCGTAGAAAGGAAAGTTTTCCCGGGCAAATCACCCTTGTTGTGGAAGGAACGCTGCCCACACCCTGTCACCAACTCAGGACAAAAGTGCATCCTCCGGGCGAGAAAAATGAAATTAATGTCGAAGTGTATTCGCTTGTAGATCCTGCGATGATATGTGCGCAGGTACTGGCGCCCTTTGAGGAACAGTTTGAGTTGGGAAGCTATCCGGCGGGGGGATATACAGTGGTGGTGAATGGACAGGAGCGAGGACGCTTTGAAATACATTGAAGCGATAATTGCGCATAGCCACAAATGGACGTGGACTACCCGGTACTGAGGTGGCCAGTTTCCTGAATGTCTACGGGGAAACCCTCAATTTCATTCGGCACCATATCCTCTTCTGTCAGTTTCCCCAGCGGCATTTTGTGCGTCACCAGGACGATCAGCGCGACGGTTTTTGTGTAAAGCCCGCTTGTTTGTTTTAACCCGACTCCTACACCCACCACATTGGCTTTGGACAGCAGCGCTTCACGGTGCTTTTCCAGCACTTGTTTTGCTTGGGTGAGCAGCTCTTGAGGTTCGCTTTCTATGTTCATAGCGTCACCTCTAACGCGTCCAGTACGGCTTGGATCGGTGAGAAGACGGTTGTCTTGTCCGAACCGGCAAATAACAAGCCCACCGCTTGCAAAGCGGCGGCTGAAACCAGCAGAGAGCCCGAGTCGCCCCCTTCTGACATGGGAGTGGTCAGGAACTGGTTGTCAAACCGGGCTGTACGGTTGCCCGGATACCCAATCGTTACCGTGGAATCAACAACTGTAATCTCACCGGTGGTTAATGCGGTGGTGCGTCCGGATTTACGCACGCTTAATCCCAATGACGGCGTTGTTGAACTCGTAATTGGGCCGATTTCAAGAATATCAGCCAGAAGATTGCTATCCTCAAGTGGTTTTGCCACCGCTGCATCCACCTTATTGGTAACTGGCGAAGGGGGTGTTTGCAAGGAAGTTAGCCATTTATTCATCCCGAAAAATTGCGCAAAAGCAATACCAACCTGCGTCAGGCACGAGGTGGGGGGCTGTTCCGGTTGGTCACCCACATAGTGAAGGGGGATAAAGCGCGTGAGAACTGCCAGCATATCCTGTGGATTTTTTCCGCCATCCGATGGGCCGGGCTGCAGGATGGCGTCTCCTTCTTTGGCGTCATTGCAGTTTGCCAGGACATGATTGTTTGAGAGGATCAATATCGCGCCGCTTTTCCGGTCTCGCACTACACAGCCAAAAGTTCCGGCGGTAATTTGATAATGCCCAATGCTGACCCCGGCAGGCGAGGGCCGCCAACGTGCTCGATGATCCTGAAGTGCGCGCAGTTCGCCAACTTCCACGACATCTGTAAGCACATCATCGATTCGAGATGGTACGCGTCCCGAAGAAGGCAGCGTAGACGCCGGGATTTTTTCTTTAACGAGGGCAATGATGCTAAGGTGTTCCGTCTTTTGACCACTGACCACTTTATACCCCGCGCCAACCCCGATGACATTTGGCATGGCGAGGATGACTTCACGATAGGCGTCTTTTGCCTTTTTAATTTCTTCCAGAGTCGCCATTTCAGCCTCCTAAGGGGATGCTCTGTCCAGTGGGCATGCGCAAAGCACGCGTATTCTATATGAAGGAATGTTTCAAAATATATTGTAGCACAACCATATTCACGATGAAAATAGTCAATTATTTTACAAAACTAATAATGCTGAAGAGTATTTCAAAAAAGATTAAAACCGGTAAAGACCGAGAAGATAAACTGCAAGGCCGCCATATTCTGATAATGTGGCATACCAGCCCTTAGGCTGCAAGAACCAGGACGTTGAACGATACCAGTGATTGGAAGCCGGCCAGATTCGGATGGAAATGCCACTGCCGGCAAATATATCGCGGAAAATCATGCGCGCCCGGCGAGTATGGTATGGGTCTGTAACAACGATACCCGAGCGAAAGTTATTATTTTTCATTAAATCCAGAACCGCTACAGCTTCCGCATAAGTATTCTGAGCGTGTTTCTCGGTGACAAAGACTGCCGTAGGAGGGATATCCATATTCAGGATTTTCAAGGTTTCATAAAAGGAATAATCTTGGTTGTAACCAGCGACCTTGTTCCCTGTCTCTGTGAGGATAAGCTTATCAGCAAAACCCTCTTTGTACAGGCGGCCTGCTTCTTCCAGCCTGGGATTGCCGCCGCCACTGAGCACGATCACTGCATGCGAACGCTCGAGGGGGTCGGCGACAATCAGGAATGCACCCAGGCCACGCAGAAAAAGATACAACAAACCCAGGAAAAGGGGGAGACCAATCAACGCCAGCGCCGCGCAGCCACCAGCGCCGCGCTGGCGGCGCAGAGTTCGAGGTGGGGGAGTATTCATGTCCTCATTTTACCGTGAAGAGGCGGCGGCTTCATTAGAACTGTTTAAGTCTTAGAGTTTTTACCTCTGCACCAAGGCGGCGCGCATACGTTCCAATGCATCAAGCAGGACGAAACGCGGACAGCCAAAGTTGACGCGCACAAACCCTTTGCCGCCTTGCCCAAACTTCTCTCCATCATTGAGGGCGACGCGCGCTTTTTGGAGGAAGAATTCATATGGATTTTTAGAAATGGCGGCGTCCCGGCAATCCAGCCAAGCCAGATAGGTGCCTTCAGGCTGCCACATTTTAATCCCCGGGAGCTTTTCATTAACATACTGGCACAGGATATTGCGATTTATTTCCATATAGCTCAATACCTCATCCAGCCATTCCTGACTGTCTCGGTAAGCTGCCAGCGCCGCCACCTGGCCGAGCAGGTTGACAGAAGGCACCATCCCGCCGCGGGCTTCCATGACTTGTTTTCTCAGATCTTTGTTTTGGATGATGGCGATGGAAAAATCCAATCCGGCGATGTTAAAGGTCTTGCTGGGAGCCATGAGGGTGATTGTTTGTTGCGCGACCTCCTCATCCAGTGAAGCGATGGGGATGTGCTGTTGTCCGGAAAAGAGCAGATCGCAATGAATCTCGTCTGAACAGATGGGGATGTTGTGTCTAATGCAGATTTGAGCCATTTGTTCCAACTCATCCCGGCGAAACACGCGGCCTACGGGGTTGTGTGGGTTACAGAGCAGGAAAAGCCGGGTTTGAGGGGTGATTGTCTTTTCAAATTCGTTGAAGTTGATGCTGTAACTGCCATCGGATTCAAGTGTCAAGGGGGCATCTCGATGCTTTGCCCTCACACTTGCTCCAGCTGAGAGAAAAGGCGGGTATACCGGCGGTTGAATCAATACTTCTTCTCCAGGCTTGAGCAGAGCGTGGCAAACAAGATTGAAGCCCGGGACGACTCCCGGAATGAAGCAAATATCTTCCGGAAGGACTTTCCATTTATAAAGTTTTTCCATCCGCTCGACGATAGTTTCGACGAGTGCAGGGAGCGGAATTGCATAACCGAATATGCCATGGTCAACACGTTCATGCAGCGCTTGGATCACAGCGGAAGGTGCGGAAAAATCCATATCGGCAACCCATAAGGGAAGTACATCTTCATCATATAGATTCCATTTCACACTTTCTGTTGCCCTGCGGTTGGGCAGGTTGTCAAAGTTCGTATTCATTGCTTTGCCTTTCAAAAAACATTAGAATTTTGCCATTATAACCCGCAGATGCTTCTCTGGTATACTTTTCCTTGTTGATGACTGACATCCTTCGCCTCCCTGATCTTTCCATTGTTACTTCTCCCGATTGGGGAGATTATAGCCTGCTTGACAGCGGCAACGGGTTTAAGCTGGAACGCTTTGGCGAGTACCGGCTAGTTCGTCCGGAAGCTGAAGCGATTTGGCAGCGGACGTTGCCTGCTGCGGAATGGGCGGATGCAGATGGCAAGTTCTTCATTACTGCTGAGGAAAACGGCGGGCATTGGGAGACTTCCACACGTTTACCCAAATCCTGGCTGATCCAATATAAAGGGTTACGAATGCGTATTCAAACCAGTGCCTCGCGCCATGTTGGTGTTTTCCCGGAGCAAGCGGCGCACTGGGATTGGATTTCAAACCAGATTCGAGCGGCAGGAAAGCCGGTGCGTGTACTTAATTTATTTGGCTACACAGGTCTTGCAACGTTAGCAGCGGCTGCAGCGGGGGCTAACGTGACGCATATTGATGCCTCGCGCAAAGCAATTGCCTGGGCGCGGGAGAATCAGGAGCTTTCCGGCTTAACCGACAAACCTGTTCGCTGGATTGTAGAAGATGTGCTCAAGTTCATTCGGCGCGAGAATCGGCGCGGTGTACGCTATGAGGGCTTGATCCTGGATCCGCCTAAATTCGGCAGAGGGCCCAAAGGTGAAGTATGGGAATTTTACAAACTTATTTCGGAGTTAAATGAGGCCTGCCGGGGAGTTCTCAGTTCACAGCCGCTGTTTGTGGTGATTACGGCGTATGCGGTGAAAGCTTCTGCGCTGACCCTGTATTATGCGCTGGGTGAGCTTATGTCCGGTTGGAAAGGGAAAATTGAAGCAGGCGAGATTGCCCTGGAAGAGAAAAGCGCCGGACGCCTTTTATCCACTGCTATTTTTAGCCGCTGGTCGTCAGGTTAGCCAAACCAGGTTTATTGGAGGAGAAATGGATCAAACCTTTGTCATTGCAGTGATTGGGCCAGGGGCTATGGCAGAAGCTATTATCGCCGGATTGCTGCGCAATAATATTGTAACTGCCGATCGAATCGTGATCTCCGGGCCGGAATTGGATCATAACGAAGAACTTGAAGTGCGCTACGGTATCAAGACTTTGTGGGATAACGAACTTGCTGTTCGTGAGGCGGACGCGGTAATCCTTTCTGTCAAACCCCAAATTCTGCCACGTGTGATGGAAGGACTGAGAAACCGCATCCCGGCAAAAGCAGTTGTCCTTTCTATTGTAGCGGGGGCTTCGATTGAGATGATTCGCGAAGGTCTCAACCACGATTGCATTGTGCGCTCCATGCCAAATACCCCGGCCCAAATTGGCGAGGGGATTACGGTTTGGACAAACTCTCCTGCTGTCTCGGAAAACCAGATGGGGATCGCTCGAGAGGTGCTTTCTGCACTTGGCGCGGAAGTGTACGTGGAGGAAGAGAATTACCTGGATATGGCAACGGCGCTTTCCGGGACAGGGCCGGCCTACACGTTTCTCTTTATGGAAGCAATGATTGATGCAGGGGTGCATCTGGGTTTTCCGCGCAGAATTGCTGAACAACTGGTCGTTCAAACGTTGCGCGGCTCGGTAGATTACTTTGTCACCAAGAAAGCACACCCAGCCAGCCTGCGCAATGAAGTGACCTCACCGGGGGGAACATCGGCAGCTGCCCTGTATTACCTGGAAAAAGCAGGTTTCCGCACAGCCATCTCGCGGGCCGTCTGGGCTGCTTATGAACGCTCTCAGGAATTGGGGAAGGGAAAGGAAGCGCATCCGCCGGAAGGCAGGTCGCCTGAAAACGACAGTTCTCATCAGCCCCTCTGATTAACCTTTGCGGGAAATGAACACAAACGGACAATTGAAACGCTGGTTTCTGATTGCAATAGGGATTGGATTGCCCTGGTTGCTGGTGTTTTTTTTGCAATTACAGCCGTTCCCGCAGCAATTATCCACTGCCTGGCAGGAAGTTCGCAGTGCTGAGACGCGGCTGCGTTTTCAGAGCGCAGCGAAAGCTATGCGCGAAATTCTGGAATTTCAACCCTGGCGAACGGAGCTGTGGATACGGCTGGGGCGTTTTTATCTTCAGGCTGGAAAATGGGAGGAGGCGGTCGAGAGCCTCAGTGGGGTTGCGAGCCGGCCAAATTTTGATTCCGAGGGTGCTTTTTCCCTCGGAGAAGCGTACTGGCAGAGTGGGAAACCGGAGCAGGCGATTAAAATCTGGAAGCCACTGGTAATTTCGGAGGAAGCTCCTCCGGAACTATATTCTCTTCTGGAGGGGCTTCAAAGACAGCAAGGGGATATGGACGGTGCGCTGCAAACCCTGAATTATTGGATTGAGCGCGTACCCGACAGTGCCTACCCTAAGTTGGAATTAGGTTTTCTTTTGGCGGTGGATAACCCTTCGAGCGCAGCCGAGGTGTTGAACCAGGCGATCAACATTGATCGGACACTTTCCGGAAGGCTTTATCCGCTGCGTAAAGCATTAAAGGGGGAGAGCCTTTCTAAAAGGGATCACCTGATGCAAACAGGCCGGGCATTGGCTGGACTGGGACAGTGGGATCTGGCAGAAATCCTTTTTGAGCGTGCTATACAGCAAAATTCAGAAGATGCTGAAGCCTGGGCTTTCTTTGGTGAAGCACAACAACAGATGGGAAAGGACGGGTTGCCTGCATTGGTGCATGCGGAAGACCTCTCGCCGAACTCGCCGACAGTTCAGGCGTTGATGTCTTTGTATTGGCGCAGACATGAAAAACCCGATCGAGCGTTGATCTTGTTGCGAACGCTTGCGGCTACGGAACCGGAAGAGAGTATATGGCAGCTTGAATTGGGGAGCGCGGCGGCAGAGACAGGTGATTTGATGGCTGCCATGGCTTATTTCCAAAATGCGGTCAAAATGGAACCGGAAAATCCTCTGGTTTGGTCAAGCCTTGCTCGTTTCTGTGTGGAGTATATGGTGGCTGCGCGGGAAGTAGGCTTGCCGGCTGCGAGGCGGCTGCTTGAGCTTAGCCCGAATGACCAGGAAGGATACGTTTTGATGGGAAGGTTGTTGTTTAGCTTGGGAGATTTAGCCAGCGCTGAACGTTTTTTGCTTCAAGGAGTCAGCCTCGACCCATCTGAAGCTCCCGCAAATTTAGTTTTGGGACAACTTTATCTGCAAGAAGAGAAATACGAGCCTGCTTTCTACTATTTGCAAAAGGCAGTGACGCTCAGTAACCCCGGCCAGGTGGAGGGGTTATTGGCGAAGCGGTTGTTGGACCGGTTTTTTCCGGGAACATCGTGATCACTTCCTGGATAGCAGGTAAGGGAATGAGACGAGGCGCAGGGTTTCAAACTCTTCTATTTTCTTTCCCTTCCCTCTTCTGTCATGTTCAGCAGAAGCACACTCCTATATGTTCCACAATACCGCAATTGAGCCTGATGCTGCGCTTTTTATGATAATTTTTCCAACCCCTTGAGCAGGTGGGGTACCTGGAATGACTATATTTCCATGGCAGCCTGTTGCGAGCGCTGGATGTCACCTATGAAGTTCTTAGCGGCCAAGATATGCAGTACAATGAGCTTGTTTTATCTGAAAGGAGCATGAATCACCTTGAAGCCTTTTGTATTGGACTTCACCTGGTACCCTTTATCAATGGCAAAAAAACCTTGAAAGCCCAGGCTTCCTATTGTACTGCCGGGGAGGCGGGCTTGATAGCGGGGGCATACGGTGGACCCGGTATGGATATTATCTTTGACAACTTTATGGCAAGAAAGCCTTGACTATTTGTGGGATTTTGAATGAAAGTATTTTTGGATACGATTGGATGCCGCCTGAATCAGGCAGAAATTGAACAGATGGGAGCGCAATTGCGGCAGGCTGGTCATGCTGTTGTAGGGGAACTTGCTGAGGCAGATCTTGTAATTATAAATACCTGTGCAGTGACGACAGCGGCCGCTTCGGACTCCCGGCAAAAAATCCGGCAGGCTGCCCGCGCGGGCATAGAGCAGATGGTTGTTACCGGATGTTGGGCAACGCTTGCCCCCCATGCAGCAGCAGATTTGCCGGGGGTTTCCCGCGTTGTAGATAATGCAGAGAAGGAAAACCTGATTGTCAACCTGCTCCAGGTTAAAGAGGAGGAGTTCGATCGCGAACCGCTTGCACGCCAACCATTGCCAGGTGCTCATCTACGTACCCGGGCATTTATCAAGGTGCAGGATGGGTGCAATAATTTCTGCACCTTCTGTATCACGCGTCTGGCGCGTGGCGCTAGCCGCAGCCGCTCTACGGATGAAATCTTAAAAGATATTTCTGCTGCGCTGGCAGGCGGCGCAAAGGAGGTTGTATTAACGGGTGTACACCTGGGGTCGTGGGGAAAGGATTTTTCGGAGAAACTGAATCTGCGGTATCTAATTGAGGTTATTTTGAGAGAGAGTGATACCGCGAGGCTGCGCCTTTCTTCACTTGAACCTTGGGATTTGGATGAGACTTTTTTTGAGTTATGGCAGGATATCCGATTGTGCCGGCATTTGCATTTACCGCTGCAATCCGGTTCGGCAGGTGTGTTGAAGCGGATGGCGCGCAAGACGACGCCACAATCTTTTTTCAGGCTGGTGGAATTGGCGCGTTACGTTGCGCCGCACATGGCAGTGACAACTGACCTGATCGCAGGGTTTCCAGGAGAGAGTGAGGATGAGTTTGCGGAGGGCTTGGCGCTTGTGGAGGAAATTGGCTTTGCTGGCGGACATGTTTTTACATACTCTCCGCGCCCGGGTACAGCGGCTGAGCGGATGCTGGAGCAAGTTCCACATGTTCTCCGGAAACGGCGCAGTGAACGCCTGCGAGCCGCCTTGGCTGAGTCTTCCAAAAGATACCGTGAGCAGTTTTTGGGCGAGACGGTTGAAGTATTGTGGGAGAGTGCGCACGAAGCGGGGGATTCCCAATGGAAACTCGCGGGTTTGAATGATCAAGCGATCAAAGTTACCGCGCTCTCTTCGGAACGGTTGTGTAACCAGTTTGGCCGTGTACGAATTGAGAAAATTACGCGAGATGGCGCTGAAGGGATTCTGCTGCAAGACTAATGTCGGGTTATTTTGATGCCCAGGGTACGTGTTCAAGGGGTTGCTCATTCATCCTGTAAAGGCGACTTGTGAAACTCATAAATCTGTACAATGCAGGTTGACAAATTTGGAATAAACGGTAAAATTCCATTCGAATAAGAGAGCCGAAGTGGCGGAATTGGCAGACGCGCTACGTTCAGGGCGTAGTGAGTGTACGCTCATGTGGGTTCAAGTCCCACCTTCGGCACAACACCTTGCCTCAGGCAAGGTGTTTTTTTTAAAGAGAAGCAGGCAGGAAACTTGCACACCTTTCTTTTGGGAGTTTTCGGGGTGGAATGCTCATCTGAAACTTGCCGGGGCAAACCTGAAAAGCTTTTCTTGAAACCTGGTAAAGTGTGGAGTACACTAGTGTTGTATGAAAAAGACACGACCTAAGATCGAATTCAAGCGTTTTTTCATTATTGCTCTTTTGGGGGTGTTTGCCCTCTTGATGATGGATTTAAATTCTCGGTTATGGGATCTGACACGTCTTTCTGCGGATCGCGATCAGGTATTGACGCAAGTATATGATGAATACGCTACCCGCTATTCAATCGAGACAAAAATTGCCTACAGCGCCTCTGACGCCGCGGTGGGGGATTGGGCGCGTGGTGAGGCGGGCTGGGCAAAACCGGGGGACCAAGTGGTTATCCCTCTGGCTGAAAATGAAGCCATTATTACGCCTACGCCAGCCCCAACGGCAACGCTGGAACCGGTGGATAACTGGGAAGTATGGTGGGCTTTGTTCTTCAGCCGTTAAATTTTTTTCATACACGCTCGATTACAGAATTAAAAGGTTTTTTTACGGTTGGTGATCTCAGGCCTGTCAATCGTTCGATGGCGAGGTTGGCTTGTTTAAGCGCGGTGGTAGGTTGGGGGGTCGTCACACCGATGATTTTTATTCCGGCTTGTTTTTCTCCGGAAATGCCGTGGATTGAATCTCCAATGAACGCATGGCAGGAAGGGGCTATATTAACCAAGCCGGCAGCTTTTAGAAATGGTTATCAAAATGGATCTATCTAAATGAAATTGGCCAGAATTTGGCTGAACTCAGAAAGCATAGAGGGAAGTTTTTGCGATTAATGTTGAGGAGTGTGCCTGTATAGCCGCCGGTCTAAGCGGGGAGCCACCGGATGGTTATGCTTATGGCTCTTTTGCCTGTGTAAAATTAGGGGACCAGCATGTTATCAATCAAACGCGTATTGCCAATGAATACGGCTACTGAGAAGAGCGCTTGGTTTTCGATACTCTCCAATTCCTGGAGTGTGACCGGATCGGCACACGAAATATACTGTACCCTGGCGAGCGGTTCCTGGTTGAAGATTGTTTGCATGATTTGTTTAAGCTGTCCGGCGTCTCTCTCGCCATCCTCAAAGGCTTGGCGGATAGCAAATAGTGCTCGACTCAATACAGTCGCTGCTTGCCTTTCAGCCGGCTGCAGATAAACATTCCGGCTGGACATCGCTAGGCCATCGCCTTCCCGTGCAATCGGGCAGATGATCACCTCGATAGGGTAATTTAAATCCTTTACCATCTGCCGAATCACAGCAGCTTGCTGGGCGTCTTTCTGGCCGAAAAATGCTTTTTGCGGTTGGATTGCATTGAACAGTTTGGCTACGATTGTAGCCACTCCCTTGAAATGGCCGGGGCGCATAGCGCCCTCCAGTGGCTTGGAAACTTTTTCGAGATCAACCCAGGTTTGAAAATCTGCCGGATAGAGAGTTTCTGTGGGAGGAGCCCATACCAAATCTACATTTTCCTTCTTCAGTAAGGACAAATCACGCTCCAGGTCGCGCGGGTAGCGGGAGAGATCTTCGGCGGGGCCAAATTGGGCAGGGTTGACAAAAATGGTGACAACCACACTGGAGCACTCCTGCCGGGCGGCCCGCACAAGAGAAAGGTGCCCTTCGTGCAGAAACCCCATGGTGGGAACAAGACCGACTGTGGCTTTCAAGGACTCCCTGGCTTCCCGTAATTCCAAAAATGAAGTTGTTACTTTCACGCTCTTCTCCTGTATTTTGTCGAGGTGAGGGTTTATTGCTTTGCGCTCAGCCTGGCTTTAATGAGGTGGTAAATCATAGAGTTGAAAGGGGTTTTAACCCCCCATTTTAGACCGGAAGCAATAATTTTCCCATTGATGGCATCAATTTCGGTCAGTGTGCCACGCTTTAGATCCTGCCGCATGGAAGAGGAATTTTGTGCGGTGCTTAGGATAATTTGCTCTACGTATTCGATGGGGTTCTTAAATGGCAAATGGATGTCCCCTGATCTGGCAACCAGGCAGCCCTCATCTACAATAGAATGGACAAGACGTAACGCGTGTTCGTTTTCGATCAAAAATCCATTGGGAACATCAAGCAGGGCTGTCAGTGGGTTGATGGCTGAATTTATAAGTAGTTTACCCCACAGGATGCCGGAAAGATCTTTCTGAAGGCGAACGGGAATGCTGCTGCCAGCCAAGATACCGGCGAATTTTGTGCTGGAGGGAAGATCGGGTAGGATGACCTCTCCCGTGCCACAGGCTTTAACCATCCCAGGAGCGATCAATGTGGCGCCGAGGGTGGTGGCACCGCACAGTATTTCTCGATCGCCCAATACTTCTGAGAGGGTTTCCAGGTTACCCAAGCCGTTTTGTAACGTCAGGATGGAGGCATTGGGCAGAAGACATGCTGAGAGCTTTTCGCCTGCTTGCCGCGTTTGCCAGGATTTAACCAAAACCAGTGCGAGTCTGTGGGCAGGGCAGGCAGGTGGTTTGGAAATAGCTTGTACTGAAAATGAGACAATCGTTTCACCCTCGCGAACCAGGCGCACGCCATGTCTGTTGAGCGTAGCCACTCCTTCTTCCCATCCGCCAAGCAAGGTGACTGCATACCCAGATGCTGCCAGGTGTGCTGCAAAAAGGCATGCCATTGCCCCACTGCCCGCGATCAGAATAGGGTCTTGCATCTTTCAATCTTTCGCCCGTCCCAGAAATTTCTGCCATTCCTCGTCGGACATATCTATGCAGTGCTCCGGTGCAGGGAAAGCGTGCTGTTCAACGTCTTCCCGGTAGGTATTCAACGCTTGCAGGATTATTTCTTGCAGATTAATGTACCGCTTGACAAACTTGGGCTTAAAATCTCCCAGCAACCCCAGGAGGTCATGGATAACCAGTACCTGTCCATCGCAGCCGGCGCCGGCGCCGATTCCAATTGTGGGGATGGAAATATGCTCCGAGATAAACTGAGCCAGACGCGCCGGAATGGATTCAAGGACAAGGCTAAAGCACCCGGCTTCCTCAAGAACTCGAGCATCCTCCAAAAGCTTTATTGCTGAGTCTGCCAGCTTTCCTTGTGGCCTAAAACCGCCTAGCTGGTGAACACTTTGCGGTGTTAAACCAAGGTGTCCCATTACAGGGATCCCAACCTGTACAATTGCCCGTATGGTTCCAGCTTGTTCTTTGCCGCCCTCCAGTTTCACCGCATCCATGCCGGCCTCTTGAAGAAAGCGCCCGGCGTTGCGCACCGCCTCCGGGGTGGAAACCTGGTAAGAGAGGAAGGGCATGTCGCCGATCAAGAAGGCGTTTTTTGTTCCCCTGGAAACCGCCTTGCAGTGATGGATCATATCGTCCATGGTCACCGGCAGGGTGGTAGAATAGCCGAGAACAGCCATCCCAACAGAATCGCCTACCAGGATTGCATCTAAACCTGCCTGATCAACCAGCCTGGCGGTTGGCGTGTCATAAGCCGTCAGGACGGAAATGGGCGAATGTTGCTCCTTTTTTTTGCGGAACGTGTAAATACTGGTTTTCTTACGATCCGGCAAGACTGTGGACATTTTTATTAATCAGAATTTCCGTTATTAAAACCGCCTCTTCCCATGCCATAATAGGCGAACCCCATGCTGCGAAGTTTTTCTCCATCCCACAGATTGCGCCCATCCATAATGATCGGTTTTTTCATCGAGGTGTAAATGCGGTCAAAATCCACCTGTTTAAATTCATTCCACTCAGTTGCCAATACCAGCGCATCCGCACCCTCAGCGACTTGGTAAGGATTCTCACATAGCTGTACGCGTTTTAACACCTGTGCCGCGTTTTCCATTGCTTGCGGGTCATAGCCTTTAATAATTGCACCTTCATTTTGTAAGAGGTGAATCAGCTCGAGGGCGGGTGCCTCACGTATATCATCGGTGTTGGGCTTGAAAGATAACCCCAGAATGCCAATGACGGCCTCATTCAGGCTGCCCAGAGCTTTACGCAGCTTGTAAATCACGCGGCGGCGTTGATTGCGATTGATATCCATCACCGCCTGGAGGAGTTGCGGGTGGGTGCCATGGATTGCAGCCATGTGAGCGAGCGCTTTAACATCCTTCGGAAAACAACTGCCCCCCCAGCCCAGTCCGGCATCCAAAAATGCACTGCCGATGCGTTTGTCATAGCCCATTCCAAGTGCGACATCACGTACGTCGGCGCCGAGTTCCTCGCAGATGTTGGCAATTTCATTAATGAAGGAAATGCGGGTGGCGAGAAAAGCGTTGGAGGCATACTTGATCATTTCCGCGGTACGCAGATCGGTGATCATGATAGGGCAACGCAACGTTAAGTAAAGCTGGGCTACCTTGCTGGCGGCAACGCGGTCGGTGGAGCCCAAGACAACGCGGTCGGGGTACATAAAGTCGTTAATGGCAGAACCTTCCCGCAAAAATTCCGGGTTTGAAATCACACTGAATTCAAGCGGTTTGCCTGCACGACGCTTTCTAATGATGTCCGCGACCCAATCTCCTGTCCCAACGGGTACAGTAGATTTATTAACAACGAAGATCTTATCCTCCACCTGGTCGGCGATGCTCTCTGCCACTGAACGGACGTATTGGAGGTCGGCTTCACCATCCACGCCGGAGGGCGTACCGACTGCAATAAACGC
Source organism: Anaerolineaceae bacterium (assembly GCA_020845515.1). Lineage (GTDB taxonomy): Bacteria > Chloroflexota > Anaerolineae > Anaerolineales > Anaerolineaceae > Ch132. The sequence continues at coordinate 28,026 of JADLFQ010000011.1, forward strand.
AAATTCGGCATCTTTCAAGGCTTTCTCGTAATTTGTGACGAAAGTTAGCCGCCCAGCTTTTACATTTTGGGAAACTAGCTGCTGCAGGCCAGGCTCATATATGGGCATAATGCCATTTTTTAATCTCTCGATACGAGTCTCATCAATGTCGAGGCAGACGACTTCGTTGCCGAGATCCGCGAAACAAGTACCAGTTACCAAGCCAACATATCCTGTCCCGATGACGCAAATCTTGCTCATCCCTTTCTCCTGTGATTCAATGATTTAAAGACTTCAAATAATACCACGCAGGCACCGCCTCTAATTCTATCCTCATTTCTGGGATTTGTCTTGTTGAATTATAATCGGTGTTGCTGTCACACTTTATTTCTGGCCTGGCTTTATTTACCGAGGTGTATCTAATAAGGATTTTGCGCATACTAACCCCGGCGGCGGGTGCGGTTTTTAAGGATAATCTTGCACCTGAATAAAAAAAGGATCGGGTATAATCGAGGGAGATACGAGTCTTGACTGAGGGTCGGGTTATTTTCTCATTGTAAATACAATTAAATTTAATAAGGAGTGTAATATGACTGCAAAAATCATAGACGGCAAGGTAATCGCGGCTGAAGTGCGGGAGAAGGTTAAAGAGGCAGTTGCAGAACGCGTAAAGGCCGGGAAACAAGTACCAGGACTGGCGACGGTGCTTGTGGGAGAGAATCCGGCTTCGCAAGTGTATGTTCGCTCCAAAAGGAAGGCTTGTGCCGAGGTCGGTATTGAATCGTTTGGGTTTGAACTGCCGGCTACTGCAACGCAGCAAGAGGTGGAAAGCCTGGTCAAGGAGTTGAATGCCGACCCTAAGATTCATGGCATTCTGGTGCAGCTTCCCCTGCCTTCCCATCTGGATGATCAGGCAGTTTTGGGTGCGATCAGTATTGAAAAAGATGTTGATGGGTTCCACCCGCTTAATATCGGCCGGCTGGCAATGAAAGGCCGCGATCCGTTGTTTGTCCCTTGCACGCCTGCCGGAGCGATGGTGATGCTCGAGAAGACACTGCCTACACTGGCGGGTGTGAACGCGGTTGTGCTGGGGCGCTCGAATATTGTTGGGATGCCCGTAGCACTCTTGCTGATACGCGCCAATGCTACTGTGACTATTTGTCATTCGCGCTCGAATGACTTGCCCGGGATCTGCCGCGGGGCTGATGTCTTAATTGCTGCTGTTGGCCGGCCGGAGATGGTTAAGCGCGATTGGGTCAAACCCGGCGCTGTTGTGATTGATGTGGGTATCAACCGCATCGAGGACCCCAATGCGCCAAAAGGCAGCCGCCTGGTTGGCGATGTGGCTTATGACGAAGTGGCTGAAGTTGCTGGCGCAATTACCCCAGTGCCAGGCGGCGTTGGCCCTATGACCATTGCGATGTTGATGCAGAATACACTGCGCGGAGCTGAACTGGCCGACGCGAAAGCATAGGGAGTGCATTGGGTTAGGTGATTTGACATCAACTTTGAAAGCTGATAAACTCTGGATGTCTAACAAATAAACTTTTTTCAGCGCGAAATATCCAGTCAGGTTTGTCAGGTTAAATCATGTCAACACTTTTAATCCGAAATGCAAGCTGTTTAGCGACGATGGATGACCACCGCCGGGAAATTTCCGGGGGTGGTCTCTTTATACGAGATGGTTTCATTGAGCAGGTAGGAGCCAGTGCAAACCTGCCTGAAGAAGCCGATGTTGTCCTGGACATGACAGATCATGTTGTTTTGCCAGGTTTGATTAATACTCACCATCATTTTTACCAAACTCTGACGCGGGCTATCCCAGCAGCGCAGGATGCCAACCTCTTTAACTGGTTAAAAACGCTCTACCCCATTTGGGCGCGTATGACACCGGAGGATATTCATATCTCAACACAGACAGCGCTGGCGGAATTGGCGCTTTCTGGCTGCACAACGGCTTCAGATCACCTTTATCTTTTCCCGAATGGTTCAAAACTGGATGATGAAATTGCCGCAGCCGGCGAGGTGGGGTTGCGCTTACATGCTTCGCGCGGTTCGATGAGCTTGGGAGAGAGCAAGGGCGGCCTGCCCCCAGACCGGGTGGTGGATTCTGAAGAAACGATTTTGAAAGACAGTGTGCGCCTGATTGAACGCTATCACGATCCCAGGCCTGGCTCGATGGTTCAAATTGTGCTGGCGCCTTGCTCCCCTTTCAGTGTAACAGGAGAGCTCATGCGTCAGAGCGCAGCGCTGGCCCGTACCTATTATGTACATCTTCATACTCATCTGGCGGAGACTAAGGATGAAGAAACGTTCTGCCTCGAAAAATTTGGATACCGACCGCTGGGATACATGCAATCTGTAGATTGGGTAGGAGAAGATGTTTGGTTTGCCCATTCTGTCCATGTCAATCCGGAAGAAATAAACGTATATGCCCGGGAGGGCTGCGGCGTGGCCCACTGCCCTTCATCTAACATGCGACTGGCTTCCGGGATTGCGCCGTTATGGGAGTATTTGCAGGCGGGTGTCAAAGTGGGGCTTGGAGTGGACGGTTCTGCCAGTAATGACAGCTCGCATTTGCTGGCTGAAGCACGGCAGGCCATGCTGCTGGCGCGGCTGCGAGCGGGACTCCTGGGCGCTTCGCTTTCTTCTGCGGAAGCGCCGCCGATTTTGGCAGCGCGGCAGGCTTTGGAACTGGCGACCCGGGGCGGCGCTGCTGTGCTGGGCCGCAACGATATCGGCTCGCTTGAACCTGGGAAGTGTGCAGATTTTATTGCCTTTGACCTTCGTAAGCTTGGATACGCAGGCGCGCGCCAGGATCCTTTAGCGGCATTGCTTTTTTGCCACCCTCAAAATGTGGATTTAAATGTTGTCCATGGCAAAATTATTGTTCAAAACGGCGAACTGCTGACGCTTGACCTGCCCCGGCAGATCGAAAAGCATCACCGCGCTTCTCAGAGAATACTCAACGATTAAATCGTGAGGTAAAAATGGAATTCTTTCAGCTGCGTGACGCCCGCCCCTTAGTGGATTGTGTTATGGGCAGAAAACCGGCAGACCTTGTCATTCGCAAGGGCTGCTGGGTTTGTGTACAAACCGGTGAAATTATCCCCGATACAGATGTGGCTGTTATTGAAGGGCGGATTGCTTATGTAGGGTCAGATGCCAGCCATGCGATCGGGAAAACTACTGAAGTTATTGATGCGGGCGGCCGCTACCTGGTTCCAGGATTGCTGGATGGTCATATGCATGTCGAATCGGGGATGCTGACTGTGACTGAATTTGTCCGGGCGGTTGCCCCGCATGGAACAACCGGCATGTTTGTTGACCCGCATGAAATTGCAAACGTGTTTGGTTTGAAGGGTGTGAAGCTGATGGTGGATGAGGCTTCCCTGCAGCCTGTCCATGTTTTTGTTCAGATGCCGTCTTGTGTCCCTTCCGCGCCGGGCCTGGAGACGCCTGGCGCTTCAATTGATACAGCAGATGTTGAAAAAGCTATGCAGTGGCCGGGGATTATCGGACTTGGGGAGATGATGAACTTTCCGGGTGTGTTCTCCAGCGATGAACAGATGCATGCCGAAATGTCGTTGGCGCGCATGGCTCACAAGACGATCGGCGGTCATTACGCCTCACCCGATTTGGGTTTGCCTTTTCATGCGTATGCAGCCGGTGGTGCGGAAGATGACCATGAAGGTACACGCCTGGAAGATGCACTGGCGCGCGCCCGACAGGGTATGAAGGTGATGATGCGGTACGGCTCTGCCTGGCATGATGTTGCCTCGCAGGTGGGCGCGGTTACCAAACTTGGGCTGGCGACGCGTGGGTTTTTATTGTGCACGGATGATGTTCATTCCGAGACTTTGATCCATGAAGGCCATATGGATCGGGTGGTGCGGCACGCGATTTCAGAGGGCTTGCCCCCGATGACTGCCATTCAGATGGCGACCATCCAAATAGCAGACCATTTTGGGGTCAGCCGTGAAATGGGCCTGATCGCCCCAGGCCGTTGGGCGGATATTTTAATTGTAAAAGACCTGAATGATTTGCACGCTGACGTGGTCATTGCAAAAGGGAAGATCGTCGCGCGCGATGGGCGTATCCTGGTGGAATTGCCTGAGATTGATTACCCGGAATGGGCGCGGCGTTCGGTTCACATTCCAAGACCTTTGACCGCATCAGATTTCCGTCTGCCGGCGAGCGGGAACGGACAGGTTACCGCGAATGTTATCGGGGTGATTGAAAACCAGGCTCCCACCCGGCATTTGCGTATTCCTGTAACTATTGAATCTGGTGAGATTAGGGGAGATTTGCAGCGCGATATTTTGAAGGTGGCAGTTGTTGATAGACATGCAAATACCGGCAGGGTGCAAGTCGGGTTGGTGCAGGGGTTCGGTTTTACCAGTTCATGCGCAATTGCCTCCACTGTAGCGCACGATAGCCATCATTTAATTGTAGTTGGCTCTGATGAGGCACAGATGGCGCAGGCGGTCAATACGCTCGCTGAATGCGGGGGCGGGCAGGTTGTCTATAAAGACGGTGTTTTGATTGGAAAGGTGGAACTGCCGATTGGAGGGTTGATGTCGAATGAAAACGCCCGTGCTGTGGCGGAAAAAGCGGCTTCGGTTCTCGAAGGGTTTAAGCAGTGCGGCTGTGCCTTAAATAACCCAAACATGCAGTTAAGCTTGCTTGCACTGGTGGTAATTCCCGAATTAAGGATATCGGATTTGGGATTGGTAGACGTTAACCAATTTAAATTCATTCCTGTGATTGAATAAAAAATCATCACCCTTTGCTTATAAGGAGGCTTGCTTGGGTAAATTTCGTGTTTCAAATTCGGAATACGTTCAGCCATTTCATCGCCTGCAAACGCAGCTTTCTGACCTGATTTCCGAGACTCCGCCTGGCGAACGGCTGCCCGCTGAACCGGATTTAGCCCGCCAGCTTGGTGTATCGCGCGCCACGTTGCGTGAAGCGATGCGCTCTTTTGAAGCCCAGGGGCTAATTCGGCGGCGGCAAGGAGTCGGCACCTTTGTGGTTGGACATCCGAATATTATCGAAACCGGGCTGGAAGTGTTGGAAAGCATTGAGAAGATGGCGCGGAAGATCAAACTGGATGTGTCTATGGGTGATCTTCAAATCAAAGAGATTGCAGCCTCCCCCACGCATGCGCAGGCGTTTGCTATTGAAGAAGGCAGTCCCCTAATGGACGTGCGGCGTGTTATTTTTGCCGACAACCGCCCGGTTGCTTATCTGATTGATATCGTCCCTGAAGATGTTCTCATGCCCTCTGCGCTTAAAGATGGCTTTACGGGTTCAGTTCTGGATTTTTTGTTGAGGCAGGGGTCTCCACAACCAATTTCTTCTTCTACGGAAATTCAGGCTATTCCGGCGCCTCCGGATATTGCGCACGCACTGGAAATTCAGCGAGGAGATGTCTTATTATTGTTTGTTGCGCACCTGTACAGCACGGATAATCGAGTCATTGCCTACTCGTTGAGCTATTTCATTCCAGGATACTTTAAGTTTCGCGTCGTCCGAGATGTTACCTCCGAACATCCTTTTGCATGAAAAGGTCACCCCTTTCTTTTCGGTTGTTACCGCTTGCTCTTGCAGCTCTGGTTTTTATCAGTTATGGGGTCTATATCCCTTATTTTGGTTTCTATGGGGATGACTGGATCTATATTTACAACGCCCATCTCCTCGGCGCAGGCAGCTTTAGAGATTTTGTCGCCGTAGACCGCCCTTTTTCCGCGTGGATTTACACGTTAACTACGCCCGTTTTTGGTGATACTGTTATATGGTACCACTTATTGTTGCTGGGATTGCGCCTTGGCAGTGTTTTGCTCCTCTGGTGGGTGCTGTGCTTGGTGTGGCCCCAAAATCCCCGTCAGACCGCCTGGGTTGCAATGCTCTTTGCCGTTTACCCCGGATTTTTACAGCAACCGATTGCCGTGCAATTTATCCTGCATTTTACGGTGCTCAATCTCTTTTTTCTTTCCCTGGGCTTCATGCTGCTTTCTTTAAAATATCGCCGCTGGTACTTGCCGCTGACCTTATTGGGCGCTGCCACATCGTTGGGAATGTTTTCCCTTGAGTACTTTGTGGGCTTGGAGTTTCTGCGGCCTGTGCTGATCTTTCTGGTTCTGAGCAGGCAAGCACCCCCACAGGCGCGCTGCTGGCTTTCGGCGCTAGGTTTTTGGCTGCCCTATTTACCGTCTCTTATAGCCTTTGGGGTATGGCGCGTAGTTATCTTTCGATTTCCGACCTACCAACCCGATATGGCGTACGACCTTCTTTCCAACCCGGCTAAAACGTTGCCTTTGTTGGCGGGCCGGGTGTTAGGCGACCTAAAAACTGTAATTTTTGATGCATGGAGGCAGACGCTCACCTTCCCGGCTGGTTTTGAGACACAAATACATTTTGTCGTGCTGGTGCTGGTTGTTTTTCTGGCCGCTCTGGTTTATTTGAACCGGTTGTCCAGCACCAAGAGCACTGGCACAGAGGCGCCCAAAAGTTTTTGGGAGCGATGGCTACCGCAGGCTTTTGTGATGAGTTTGCTGGCGTTTCTGGGCGCAGGACTCCCTTTTTGGGCTACTTCCATCAAAGTTGAACTGCCGTTTCCGTGGGATCGCTCCATGCTCCCTTTTATGGTGGGTGCATGCCTCTTAACGGTTGTACTGCTCGAGCTTGTCATCCAACCGCGCATCCGGCCGGTTGTCATGGCTGGGCTGCTGGCGTCGGCGGTTGGTTTTCATTATCGCAATGCCCTCGTTTACGAAGAAGAATGGCAAAACCTGCGCACTTATTTTTCCCAACTGGTTTGGAGAGCCCCAGACCTCAAGCCGGGGACTATTTTGGTTTCGGATGAAATTCCCCTCTTCCGTTTTAGTGATAATGACCTGACACCAATTGTTAACTGGATCTATGCCCCTGATCACCATTCTGCTCAAATACCCTATAAATATTTTGATCTCTCCACCCGGATGGACGCCGCACTGCCCGGGCTGGAAGAAAATTTGCCAGTCGAACATAATTACCGCAATCATCGTTTTTCGAGCAGTACGTCAGGAGTGCTCTCTATTTTTTACCGGCAGTCCGGGTGTTTATACGTTCTGGGTCCGGAAGACAGCCATTTCCCTGGCCTTCCGGCAACTATCGCCGAAACTTTGCCAATTTCTCACCTTGAGCAGATAGAAACTGGCAGCGGTGTTGAAGCTAGTCTGCCGCCCGCCTTCCAGGGAGACGCGCCCAGAGACTGGTGTTTCTATTTTGAAAAGGCAGATTTAGCCCGGCAGCAGCAGGACTGGATGACCATATCCAACCTTGCCACACAAGCTGAAAGCCTGGACCTGACGGAAAAGAATCGCTACGAGTTATTGCCTTTCATTGAAGGGTTTGCCCACACCGGCGAGGTGGAACGATTTCGTCAGTATGTTAACCTGGCTAACGAAGATGAGGAAATTCGTCCAGCTCTTTGCCAGCGTTTGAACCACATCCAAACGAATTCTGTGACTGCTGATGTTCAGACGATCATTGCGGAAGTAGGATGCTCAAAATAAGGATGAATGGTGCACGGAAAGGTACTCTAAAAATTGTCTCTAGACAATCTTCTCTTTTAAAGCTATCATGGCTGTGTTTTAAGCACCTGATTATTTTATAGACTTTCGTGAGGAGACAGAACATGGCAGGGAAAGTTGCAGTTGTTGCAATTGGCGGTAATTCTTTAATCAAGAGCCCGAAGCATCAAAGTGTGGAAGACCAATATCAGGCGGCCAAGGAGACCTGTTACCATATTGCAGATATGGTTGAGGCGGGTTGGGACGTAGCGATTGGGCATGGCAATGGCCCGCAGGTAGGTTTTATCTTGCGGCGCTCGGAAATTGCGGCAAAAGTGGAAGGGATGCATGAGGTACCCTTGGAAGTATGCGGTGCTGATAGCCAGGGCGCTATCGGTTATGCCCTTCAGCAGAATCTCTACAACGAATACCGACGCAGGGGAATCAAAAAGCCTGTTGCGACTGTTGTAACGCAGGTGCTGGTAGATCGAAACGATGAGGCTTTCCAGAAACCAACCAAGCCGATCGGCGGATTTATGGAAGAGGCCGAAGCCAAACAGCGCGAGAAAGAGCAAGGCTGGAAGGTGGTTGAGGATTCTGGGCGCGGCTGGCGGCGGGTGGTGGCTTCCCCCATCCCTGCGGAAGTGGTTGAACTGGAGTCTGTTCTGACTTTAATTAAAAATGGGAACACCGTTATCACCGTTGGCGGCGGCGGTATCCCGGTGATTCGCAATGAAGCCGGTGATTTGGAGGGCGCTGCTGCTGTTATTGATAAGGATTATGCCAGCAGCTTACTGGCGCGTAAGATTAACGCAGATCTGTTTGTCATCTCTACCGCGGTTGAGAAAGTTGCCATCAACTTCGGCAAACCAGACCAGAAATGGCTCGACAAGATGACCGTTGCGGAAGCAAAAAAATATATGGAAGATGGCGGCCATTTTGCAAAAGGTTCCATGGCGCCGAAGATCCAGGCAATCCTCTGGTTCCTGGAAGCGGGTGGCAAACAAGCCCTGATCACCAACCCTGAAAATATTGGTCGTGCTCTGAAGGGGGAGACCGGCACCTGGATTGTTCCTTAAGCTTTATACCAGGCAGAAGGCAGTTATTATAAAATGGCTGCCTTCTGCTTTAAATAATCTTAAATATCCCCTCGAGTGAAATATTTTCTCTTTTATTGTTTGTACTTGGGCAGATTTTAAGTACAATAATATAAGAAATGCCCTTCTACAAAAAATTTTACCGGTTGCCCCAGTGATACAGAAAAAGAAGCGCAGGACAGGCATATTTGTATCGTAAAAACCAGCCTGTATTTCTTCTCTGAATATTTCACAAGGAGGTGATATATACATATTTAGAAGATTGGATCGTCCATCAGGGATGGTAAAAGAATACTTAATTTAAACAGGAGAAAATATGAAGACCCACATTGTCTGGCGAAGTTTGGCTTTTGTGTTGATCCTCGCTTTTGCGCTGAGTGCCTGCGGTCCTGAAAAAGTGGGGAATTTTGAAATCCCAAATGTGGAAAAAGACAAGTTCAATGTTGCAATGGTCTTGATTGGCCCTCATGATGATGGCGGATGGTCCCAGGCGCACTATGAAGGCCTGGAATATGTCAAAGCTAATGTGCCCAACGTCAATACAGCATATATTGAGAATGTGCCGGAAGGCGCTGATTCGGAGCAGATTATTCGCGCTCTTGCACGCAAAGGTTTCAACCTGATCTTTGCCACGTCCTTTGGTTTTATGGACGCGATGGAGGTGGTTGCATCCGAATATCCTGATATTACCTTCATCCATATCAGCGGATATAAATCCAATTCAAAGAATTTCGGTAACCTGTTCGGTGGAATGGAGACAATGAAGTATCTGGCCGGTATGCTTGCTGGCGCTCGTGCAAAAATGGATGGTAACCCAAAACTGGGTTATATGGCAACCTTCCCAAGCCCGGAAGAACTGCGGCTGGGTAATGCAATTGCGTTGGGTATGCGTAAGACCTGTCCGGAATGTACCATGGATGTACGTTGGATCAATACCTGGCATGACCCGATCATTGAAAAAGAAGCTTCTGCTTCGCTCTTTGATGCAGGCGTGCAGGTGGTTTTTACCGGTGCTGACACCCCTGCAGTAGCTGATGTGGCGACTGAAAAGGGGAAATGGGGTGTAACCTATGACTGGTCTGGCTCGTGTAAGGCCGCGGGCTGCCTTACCGCTCCTTATTGGGTTTGGGGCTCTATTTATGCCAAAATTACCAGAGAAGTAATTGATGGAACTTACAAGGTCGGCTGGGATTACTTTGATGCCGATTCAGGCGCTTTGGGTCTGTACGGTTTTATGGAGGGAGAGAGTCTGACTAAAGGGGAAGCAGAGCTTCCTCCCGAAGTTATCGCAGAAGTGAAAGATTTGCTTGCCAAAGCGTTGAAGGGTGAGTTCAATCGCTTTGATGTTTTCTCTGGGCCGATCAAGGATAACCAGGGGAATATGATCATCCCTGCAGGAGAGAAATTCAAGCAGGCTGATCTTGATCAATTCCCTCCCGGTGCTCCTGGTTTGGAGTGCGAATACTGCATGCAATGGTGGGCTGAAGGGATCACTGCCGAACTTCCAAAAGCACAATAGAAAAAATTTGTCCATGAGGGGCCGGATTAAAAGTCTGGCCCCATCTTCCATCAGGCAGGACTGTATGGAGCTTGTGAACGAGCAAACGCAAAAAAAAGTTGTTGTAAGTATGCGCGGAATTGTGAAGAAATTCCCCGGCGTCCTTGCGAATGATGCTGTGGATTTTGAACTTATCGAGGGGGAGGTTCATGCGCTGTTGGGGGAAAATGGTGCTGGCAAGAGCACTTTAATGAATATTCTTGCCGGGCTTTATCGGCCGGAAGCCGGTACAATCTCTATACGCGGGAAAGCGGTGAGTTTTAACTCTCCGAAGGATGCGATACAAGCGGGAATTGGAATGGTGCACCAACATTTTATGTTGGTGCCTTCCCAGTCGGTCACCGAAAATATCTTGCTTGGCCTGGACGAACCTCGCTTTCGCTTGCGATTGCGGGAATATGAACAAAAAGTGGTGGAGTTGGGAGAGCGTTTTGGCTTGCATGTTGACCCGCGCGCCAAAGTTTGGCAGCTTTCTGTGGGGGAACAGCAGCGTGTTGAAATTTTAAAAATGCTCTACCGAGGCGCCCAGGTTCTGATTATGGACGAGCCCACTGCCGTGCTGGCGCCGACAGAAATCGAAGATCTATTCAAAACCCTCCACTCCATGGCCGCTGAAGATCAATCCATTATCTTTATCAGCCATAAATTGCAAGAAGTTTTGGAGATTTCAGATCGTGTTACTGTTTTGCGGCGCGGCAAAGTTACCGCGAGCGGAATTCCCTTAATCAACACAACCCGCGCGGAACTGGCGCGTTTGATGGTGGATAGAGAAGTCTTGTTCCGGCTGGAGAAGAAAGCAGTGGAAGCCGGGGACAAGGTCCTTGAGGTTCAAGATATTCGTGCGGAAAATGACCGGGGACTGCCAGCCTTGAGGGAAATGAGCTTAAACGTTCGGGCAGGAGAAATTGTCGGGCTGGCCGGGGTTGCCGGAAACGGACAACGTGAATTGGCAGAGGTAATTACCGGATTGAGAAAGATAACTGGTGGAAAAATTCTGGTACACGGAGAGGACCTCACGAATAAACCGGTGAAAACTGGAATACGGCGTGGAATTTCTCATATCCCTGAAGACCGGACACATGTCGGGACGGCAGGCAATCTAAGCATTACTGATAACACTATTATGAAGAATTACAACCAGCCTCCTATTGGTCAGAGGTGGGTTGTCAATGCGGTCCTTGCAAACAAATATGCCGAAGATCTGCAAAAGGCTTATGACATTGTTGTTCCCTCTATTAAGACCCCTGTTCGGTTGCTTTCAGGTGGAAATTTGCAGCGCGTGATTCTGGCGCGGGAAATTTCAAGTCAACCTTCCTTGCTGGTAGCAGTTCAGCCAACGCGCGGCCTGGATGTGGGGGCAATCGAGGGCGTACAGCGTCTACTGCTGGCCCAGCGGGAGGCGGGTGCTGCCATTTTGTTGATCTCTGAGGAGCTGGAGGAATTATTATCCTTGAGCGACCGAATCTATGTGATCTATGAGGGCAAGATAATGGGTGAAGTGTTGGATGGCGATATTGAAAAGATTGGCATGATGATGACAGGGACGCCTATGAAGGATATTGAGGCTCGAGGAAGCAAATGAAATGACAGAATCTTCTTTAAAACCTATTCGTCGCCTGCAATTACCTTTTCAAATTCACGTAGAACAGCGATTGGAGGATGTTCCCCGTTGGTTTCCAGTCCTCATTTCTTTTGGAGCCATTGTAGTTGCCTTGATTCTGGGAGGAATTATCATAGTCATTGCAGGAGGCGATCCATTTGCAACATATATACATATCGCACGGGCATCTTTTGGCAGCTTGGGTGTATTTTCTGATACATTGGTGAAAGCCACCCCGTTGATTTTCGTCGGATTGGCTTGTGCGCTTGCATTTAAGATGCGGCTGTGGAATATCGGCGCTGAAGGTCAATTTTTTATGGGAGCCTGGGGCGCCAGCCTCGTGGTACTTCTGCCGATCTTGCCGTCAGAGACGCCTCAGTGGCTTTTTATTCTGGTGATGCTGGTTGTGGGGATGGTATGCGGGGCGATTTGGGGATTTATCCCCGGCTTCTTAAAAGCAAAGTTACAAGTAAACGAAATTATAACTACCTTAATGATGAATTATATTGCGGTATCATGGGTGAATTATTTCATCTTTGCCGTCTGGACGGAGGGCGGATTCCAGATGTCACGCATGTTCCCTAAAAACGCCTGGCTGCCGCGCCTGTCTGACCTGGCAGAAAGTATGCCAATCTTTCGTGGTTTGACCACACATTCCGGTTTGTTGTTAGCCTTGGTTGCTGCGGGGGTTGTTTGGTTTATTTTGTTTCGCAGCCAGTGGGGGTATGAAATCCGCCTGCTGGGAGATAATCGAGACGCTGCCCGGTATGCCGGTATTTCCGTTGCTCGAAACACGATCTTTGTCATGATGCTGTCAGGTGCGTTGGCTGGCTTGGCGGGGATGTCTGAAATAAGCGGTGTAGTACATCGCTTGCAAGGAGCCATATCACCCGGATATGGTTTTACCGGAATTATTGTCGCCTGGCTGGCAAAACTCAACCCGGCTGCAGTGATAGTAGTCTCTATTCTGTTTGGCGCATTAATACTGGCCGGTCGGGAGATTCAACCATCAGGTATTCCAAAAATGATCCAGGGGTGCATCTTGGTTTGTTTAATAGCCAGTGACTTTTTACTTCGCTACCGGGTATACATTACTCGCCGTATCCAGGAGTAATTCGAGATGGATTTGATTATTATCCTTCAGGCTGGCGTTGCATCAGGTACGGTTTTGTTGTTTGCTACAATTGGCGAAATTTTTACGGAGCGTTCAGGAGTTTTGAATCTGGGAATTGAGGGGATGATGCTGGTGGGGGCAATGACCAGTTTTAGCATTACATTAAAAACAGGCAATCCATGGCTCGGAGTAGTTGCGGCAATGGCGGCAGCCGGTTTGATCAGTCAGATTCACGCTTTTATCACCGTTACTTTGCAAGCTGACCAGGTTGTAAGCGGCCTTTCGGTAAGCTTTCTAGGTACCGGCTTGAGTCTTGTATTGGGAGAAGGGTTGAGCAAAGCTGGAACAGTCTCTTTGCTGCCTTCTTTTTCTATTCCGTATTTAAGTCAGATTCCGTTACTCGGCCCCGTATTTTTTACCAAACAAAGCGTCTTGGTATATATTGGCTACCTGGTTTTCCCATTATGCTGGTATTTTATTAATAAAACGCGCCCTGGTATGCACCTGCGGGCAGTTGGCGAATATCCTGCGGCTGCGGACGCGCTGGGGATTAATGTTTATCGTTTGCGGTACCTGTATGTATTTGTTGGAGGAATGTTTTCGGGCGTGGCGGGAGCAACAATCAGCCTTGCGGTTTCTCCCGGTTGGTTTAGCGAGTTGACCACTGCAGGACAGGGTTGGATTGCTGTAGGGCTGGTAATCTTTGCGCAGTGGAATCCATTGCGGGCAGCGGTGGGGTCCTACGTATTTGGCGCATTACGCCGCTTAATTCTCGATATTCAGGGTCCTTTGTTGCTTTTTGGTTTACCAAACCCGTTTTATTACAACCCGTATTATGGTTTCTTCTTACAAATGATCCCGTATGCGTTTACAATTATTGTTCTAATCCTGGGATCCAGGGAAGCCATGCGGAAGCGCATGGGTGCGCCGGCTGCTTTGGGGTTGCCCTATATTCGTGGCCAGCGTGGTCTATAAGAAACTATGAATTGAGGTGAGAAACTCTTATGCGTAATATCTTTGCCGGCTACTCATGCAGTTTGTGTGGTACGCACTATGAGCCTGACGAGGTGCAATACACGTGCCCCAAGGATGGGGGGAATTTGGATGTGATCCTGGATGTGAAAGCGATTAATAAAAAATATCGTATTGAAGATATCACATCGAGGACAGAGAACTCTTTATGGCGTTATGCCCCATTGCTGCCCGTGGATGACCCCGGCGCAGAGGAAACGCCCTTGCGCACTGTGGGCTGGACGCCGGTTTATTCCCCTAAAGAGTTGGCAGACAAACTGGGATTGAAGAGTTTGTGGGTGAAAGATGAGGGCAGAAACCCCACTGCTTCTTTTAAGGACCGCGCCAGCGCGGTCGTGGTGGCACGGGCACGTCAGATTTTCGTGGATGTGATTGTTACCGCGTCCACCGGAAATGCGGGCGCAGCACTTGCCGGGATGTCTGCTGCAATCGGTCAGAAAGCCGTGATTTTTGCCCCCAAAAGTGCGCCGCCTGCAAAGGTCGCCCAACTTTTGATCTACGGCGCAAAAGTTATCCTGGTGGATGGAAACTATGACCAGGCTTTTGATTTGTCGGTTCAGGCTTCCAAAGAGTTTGGGTGGTACTGCCGCAATACCGGTTATAACCCCTTTACGCTGGAAGGGAAAAAGACAGGCGCCTTGGAAATCTGGGAGCAAATCTTGCTGCGCTCCACGTTGTTGGAGACGCCGCTTTCCATCTTTATCTCCGTGGGGGATGGCAACATCATATCAGGCATTCATAAGGGCTTCAAAGACCTTGCTGCTTTAGGCTGGTTGGAGAAAATGCCGCGAATTTTCGGCATTCAATCTGAAGGCTCGGCGGCGATTTTTAATGCTTTTAAAGCAAATAGCGAGAAAATTATACCGGTTCAAGCCAATACGATAGCGGACAGCATCTCGGTTGATTTACCTCGTGACGGCGTGCGGGCTGTCCGCGCGGCGACTCAAACCGGCGGAGCGTATCTTACTGTCAAGGATGAAGAAATTATCCGGGCAATTTCGGAGCTTGGGAAGGTGGGGATCTTTGCGGAACCTGCTGGAGCGACGGCGTATGCGGGGCTGCTTAAAGCGCTGCGAGATGGTAAAATATCCCCTGAGGATCCAATTCTTGTTCTCAATACCGGCAATGGCTTAAAGGACATACGCGCAGCCATGCAAGCGGCTGGGGAGGCTGTGGTCATCGAACCGACTATGGCTGCGTTAAAGAAATTGCTTCAGGCAAGCGGTGTTTAACTAACCAAGAGGTTTTTTGAAGGTGTTTATGACCCCTGAGGTTTCGATTATCGCGCCCGTCTTCAACGAGATTGACTGCCTGGATGAGCTTTACAGGCAATTAAGTGAGGTGATGGACCCCAGCGGATATAGCTGGGAATTGATCCTCATAGACGATGGCTCACAGGATGGCTCAACGGAAAAAATACGCGCATTGGCGCAAAAATTTGAACGGGTGCGTGCGGTTGTTTTTGCGCGTAATTTTGGGCACCAGATTGCCGTAACTGCAGGGCTGGATTACAGCCGCGGACAGGCAGTGGTGATTATTGATGCCGATCTTCAAGATCCCCCGGAGGTAATTCTCGACTTAATCCGGAAATGGAAAGAAGGCTATCAGGTTGTTTTTGCTGTACGAGCGGAACGTGAGGGCGAAACCTGGTTCAAGAAAACCAGTGCAGCGCTTTTTTACCGGATTATCTTCCGAATTACTGATGTACGCATTCCCCTGGATACAGGAGATTTCCGGCTGCTGGACCGTCAAGTTGTCAATGTTTTGAACCGGATGCGCGAACGCCACCGTTTTCTTCGAGGAATGTCTGCTTGGATTGGGTTCCGGCAAATTGGGGTGCCGTACCGGCGTTCAGCGCGATTTGCAGGCGAGACGAAATACCCGTTCCGCAAGATGCTCAAACTGGCATTGAACGCGGTTACCGGTTTTTCGTATTTTCCGTTACAATTAGCCACGTATTTGGGCTTTGTCTCGGCGGGTATCAGCATTCTGGCAATCCCAGTGGTGGTGGTTTTTCGTTTGATGGGAAACCAGACATTTTTTGGCCAGGCTACAACGCTGATCTCCGTACTATTTTTAGGAGGGGTGCAGCTTATCAGCCTGGGAATTTTAGGTGAGTATATCGGAAGAATTTATGATGAAGTGAAAGGGCGTCCGCTTTATATTGTGAACGAAACCTCAGAGATGCCCGAATCTGACAAATAATTATTATTTATAAGGAGAGTTACAGAAAATGGCACGAATTGATTTAAATGTATACGCGGATCGCATGGAAAGAGCAGTTAAACGGGCTCGAGAGCGGAATATCATCATCCCAACCTTTGGGGAACAAAAGAATCCTGAGCTGATTCCAGCAAAAATAAAGGAAGAATTAAAAGGGATTGGTCTTTGGGATATTCACCCCCGCAACCTGTACCGCATTACCTGGAAGAATGAACCCGTGGAAAGCGGTGGCGGTTTTGGCAAGGCGAATTATATTGAGCTTCCCAGCAGCCTGACCGGCGTTGATGCGCGCATCGTGGCATTGGTTGGCAAGTGGTTTCCAACCGGCTCTCATAAAGTGGGCGCGGCTTTTGGCTGCTTGGTCCCGCGCCTCACTACTGGGCAATTTGACCCCACTACACAGAAAGCTGTATGGCCCTCAACCGGCAACTATTGCCGCGGCGGCGCGTACGATTCGGCGTTGTTGGCGTGCGATTCGATCGCAATCTTACCGGAAGAGATGAGCCAGGAACGATTCAACTGGCTAAAAACTGTTGCAGGAGAGGTGATTGCAACCCCGGGCAGCGAATCCAACGTAAAAGAAATTTTTGACAAATGTTGGGAACTGCGCCGCTCTGGGCAGGACTTGATGATTTTTAACCAGTTTGAGGAGTTTGGCAATTATCTTTGGCACTACGATGTTACCGCCAGCGCCATGGAAGAGGTTCTTAAGGCTGTAATGGGACCCAAAGATCGTTTTGCAGGTTTGACCTCGAACACGGGGTCCGGCGGTACGATCGGCGCCGGCGATTATCTGAAGAAGCTCCATCCGTACAGCAAAATTATTGCCAGTGAAGCACTGCAATGCCCGACGCTTTTGACCAATGGATTTGGTGCACACCGCATCGAGGGTATTGGTGACAAACACGTGCCGTGGGTACATAATGTCAAAAACACTGATCTTGTCACTGCTGTTGACGATAGGGCAGTTGTTGCCATCGCCCGGTTGTTTAATGAACCCGCCGGACAGGAATATCTGGCTAAACGGGGTATAGACGAACTAACCATCAGTAATCTGGACCTGGCAGGACTTTCCGGTGTAGCCAACATCCTTTCAGCGATAAAATTTGCCAAGTATTATGAACTGGGCAGCCAGGATGTAATTATGACTTTGCTGACAGACTCAATGAGCTTATATGAAACACGCTTGGAGGAATATCAGGAACAGTTTGGCAATTTTACAGCAACGGATGCCGCCGTCGTCATGGAACGCGATTTGCTTGGGGAACGCACCGATAATATGATGGAGTTAACCTATGAAGACCGCAAACGCGTCCATAACCTCAAGTATTACACCTGGGTTGAACAACAGGGCAAGACCTACGAAGAAATTCAAGCACAGTGGTATGATCCGGATTACTGGACTGAATTTCAGGAACAGTTGCCTGAATTTGATGTTTTGATCAATCAGTTTAATGATGCGGTCGGTTTGCTAAAGAATTACAAATAGCTTGCTAAATTTAGGATTGTTTAAGGGGTCTTCTGCTGTCAGTTGGGGCGGAAGACCCCTTATTTTCTTTACAAGCGGACTGGTCTAAAAATTGCCTGCTTGTATAATTGGATGAGGTCAAAAATCTACATATATTGCTCTGAAAATATGGCAGGAGTTTGAAATGGATGCAGCTATAATCCCTGAATCTGCTTTGGTTTTGGTGGCTGTGCTGCCAATGCAGCGCGATCTTGAAATTGCAAAGCTTCTGGGTTGGTACCGCATTCCACTTCGTTCTGCGCCCAAAGTGGTGGATGTAGATTACCTGGCGTTTTACCAGACCTCTGCTTTTGAAGAAGGTCATCGTTGCCGGGTGGAACTATTTGCCGAGGTGAAGGGGCATGAATTGACAACCCGACGTGAATTGTTTCGCGAGGAGATAAACCATCCACGGGCGAATGAGGAGTATTATAAAATCCAAGTGGGCGAGTTACGTGTGCTTCCGGCTCCGGTCATGGCGGAACAGTGGCGGCGGTTTAATTTTTTGTATACAACTGGTGAAAGGCTGGTGTCATCGCGGAAATTACAGGAATTGGTTGTTACTTCAGAAGAACGCGACGTTCTCTGGCGGGCTTTGCGCGAGCGAGGAAATCAGACTGGGGCGTATAGGATAAATGCTGCCCTGCCGGAAATATCCGAAGAGGCTCTGTTGGCATTCTTCACTCTGATCAATAAGGGAAAACAAGAAACCAGCAATCGTATTTGAATCCGATACTTGTAGATTATGCTTTAGTAGAAAAAGAAGACTAAGACTGGTACTGGAAACCTGATGCTTGTTCTTTTGCCCGTATTCTTACTCACGCTAACACTAATTGCACTGCTTGCTCTGGCACGTTTTAAACGGGGCGCCGGGCTTGCCTGGCTGGTTTCTGTATCGGCAGGCCTATTGACCTGGGTTGTGCTTTTAGTACAGCTATTCATTCGGCCGTCTCCTTTTTCTTTGACAGAATGGTACCTGGGGGAAGGGGCAACAACCAACCTGGTATTTCAATTAGACCAGAGTTCA
The DNA here is from genome assembly GCA_020845515.1 of Anaerolineaceae bacterium. Taxonomy (GTDB): domain Bacteria; phylum Chloroflexota; class Anaerolineae; order Anaerolineales; family Anaerolineaceae; genus Ch132. The sequence continues at coordinate 46,719 of JADLFQ010000011.1, forward strand.
TGGCCTTATGCTTTCGGGTTGGTAAGTTTACTTCTGGCTGTGGTAATGTCAGATGCTTCGCGGTTTGAATTTCAAGCCAACCCTTTGGAATGGGGCGGAAGCCTGGTGGTTGTCATTGGCGGATTGCTGGCTGTGCTGGCTGAGACGCCTCTGGCATTAATTTTTGCCTGGACGCTCATTGACATATTTGAATTGGTTATTTTGCTACAAACCGTTGAACATCAACAGCAAAAGCAGCAGGCTGTTGTTGCTTTTGGGGCGCGATTGGCCGGAATCATGATGATCATTTGGGCTGTTTTGGTAAGCCGTGCCGGTGGTCAGGGTTTGACGCTGGCGAGCTTCCCTCCACAAGCAGGCATCTTTCTCCTGATTGCGGCTGGATTGCGACTGGGTGTGATTCCCCTGCACCTTCCGTACAGGGAGGAACCACGTTTACGGCGCGGGCTTGGGACAGCAATCCGGATGGCTGTACCTGCCTCCAGTTTGGTGCTCCTGAGCCGCCTGCCACCAACTGTTGTACCACCTGTATGGGCACCCTATTTTCTTCTCTTTACCTCGTTGGCAGCTGTTTATGGTTCTGTACGCTGGCTAACGGCAAGGGATGAATTGGCAGGCCGACCTTATTGGATTATTGCCATTGCGGGACTGGCAATTGGATCGGCAGTGCGGGGAAGACCGGTTGCTGCGTTGGCTTGGGGTGCAGCTATGCTGTTTGCCGGAGGGTTTATTTTTTTGTTCTCTGCCCGCAACCGTGCGTTATGGGGAGTGGCCATCCTTAGCTGGATAGGATTGACTGGTCTCCCGTTTACTCCAGCGGCCAGTGGGTGGCAGGGCTTGGTTGTGTTGCCCTTCAGCATTCTGGACGTTATGTATATCCTTGTGCATACGCTCCTGTTACTTGGTTTCCTGCGCCATAGCTTATCGCCTGGCTTGACAATGGATAAAATGGAAGGATGGGCAAAGGCGGTATACAGTTTGGGGTTGGTTTTGCTGGTTATTTCTCACTGGCTAACCGGAATTTTTGGCTGGCAGAGTTCATTTACCGTCGGAAATTGGTGGGCGAGTGCGGCTTCGGCGCTCCTATGCTTGGTGGGCGCAATTAGCATTTGGCTGTATACTCAACGACCGCTCCAACAGTTGGAAGGCACACAAACCTGGTTGCTTGTTTTTATTGAAAAGATAGGCTCTGCCCTTGGAAAAATTTTAAATTTGAATTGGTTTTACCGCCTGGGTGTCTTTTTCTTTCGTATCCTTCAACGCCTGGTTAATTTTCTGACGTTGATTTTGGAAGGAGAGGGTGGTATTCTTTGGGCGTTGGTGCTGCTGGTTTTAATTGTTTCTTTTCTCCTCCAGAGAGGCCCTCAATGATATTTCAACGATTTTCAGTCATTGCGGCGGCGATCATTGTTGTGTGCTGTTTATTCTTGCTGGTCAGCCGGAATTGGCGACAGTCTATTCTGGCTTTTGCGGTTTTATATATTGGCGTTTTCTGGCTCACTGCATTGGTCTGGCCGGTTGGCCTGGCAGTTGTCAAGCTTGTCGTTGGTTGGATGGCGGGGGCTGTTCTGGGGGCGACCATCCAAACGGAAACATCTCCATTTCAACATGTGGAGCTGCGCCCCGTGCAAATCTTCCGATTGACAGCCGGAGCAGTTGTAATTGTGCTGGTTTTTGCGTTGGAGTCTGCTTTACTTGAGTGGATTGCTATTGATCCAGTTGTCTTATGGGGTGCAATGGTACTGATCGGGATGGGCGTGCTGCAGTTAGGGATTATGACGAATCCTTTTAACCTTTTTGTTGGTTTATTGATTCTGCTCGCGGGATTTGAGACGATTTATGCGGTGCTGGAAAGCTCTGTGTTGGTGGCTGGGCTGCTGGCAGTAGTAAATCTTGGCTTGGCATTAACTGGTGCATATTTAATTTCTTCACAGGCAGGGGAGGAGACGGCATGAGCGCGCCGCAGATTTGGATTGGGTTTCCACTTCTGCTCTCAGCCATCCTTTTTGTTTTAAGAAAACAGACTGGTGTGGTTTGGATTATTGCCATCGCCTCGAATATATTGTTTGCACTGCTGGCCTTTTTTCTACCGGCAGGCAGGCCGGTTGATCTTGGCCTGTTTTTGCTGCCTATAGAAGATTCTCTTGTTGTTTTAGGGCGTCGCTTTATCCTGGATGGCGGTGATCGTCAATTTCTGGGTTTGATCTTTGCACTTGGCGCGTTTTGGTTTGGGGGGGGACGAGTTGTACAGGCCAACCGCAATTTTGTGCCACTTGGTATGACGGTGATGGCGCTATTGGCTGCAGCGCTGGCGGTTGAACCTTTTCTCTACGCTGCTCTATTGGTGGAAATGGCTGTGCTGGTCAGCGTCCCCATTCTTTCCCCCCCGGGACAGCCGGTTAAACAAGGTTTGTTTCGCTTTTTGATCTTTCAAACCCTTGCAATGCCTTTCATTCTGATCGCGGGGTGGGCAGCCGGAGCTGTGGAAGCGAACCCGGCAGCCCCACACTTGCTGCAGCAAGCGGTTGTCTTACTCGCGCTTGGATTTGCTTTCTGGCTGGCGGTTTTTCCTTTTTACAACTGGATGCCGTTACTGGTCAGTCAAACGAACCCTTTTGTTGCCAGTTTTATCGTGTTGACCCTTAACACGCTCGTCTTTTTACTCAGTCTGGACTTTCTGGATGCTTTTTCCTGGCTGCGCAGCTCCGATCTTTTGTATCCTGCTTTGCGCTTGGTGGGGACGCTCATGGTTGTAACCGCGGGTATTTGGACTGTTTTTCAGCAGGACCTTACCCGCGTTCTGGCGTACACACTTATTATGGAAAATGGCTTTTCTCTCCTTGCCCTAAGCTTGAACAACTATGTTGGCTTTCAAATATTCGCAAGCATGTTTTTAGCGCGCTGGATTACAATAGCCCTCTTTTCTCTTTCCCTTACCATTCTTGCGCAAAAAACTACGCCGGATATCCAAGGGTTGCAGGGGTTTCTCTATAGGATGCCTTTGGCGTCACTTTCCTTGCTTGGTGGGCTGCTGGGGATGGGAGGGGCACCTTTACTGGCGGTATTTCCTCTGCGGTTATTTTTGCTGGAGAATTTGTCGAGCGCCTCTTTGGCGTATGCTATTTGGCCTATTATCGGTATGGCATGTATTCTCATTTTTGGATTGAGGGTCTTGGTTTCCCTGGTTGAAAGTGACCAAAAGACCAGACGAGCAGAGGAGACGCGCTCTCAGGCATTCTTCCTGACGGGCGGACTTCTCTTCGTCTTCATGCTGGGAATCTTCCCGCGCTGGTTTTTGCCAAGTTTTCAAAAACTTCTGGAAACTTTTGCCCAATTAAAGTGAGTGAAGGATATTTGAGGGGTTTTGGTATAATGCGAGAGAGGAATTTGTGCTATTTTTTTTGAGCGGGGAAAAAAGAGTTTGTATGGATGACGTTTGTTTGTGTCAGGTATAAGGAGCTCTATGGAATTAGAACAAATCGTCAAGCGTTTGGAATGGCTGGATGACGAACGCCGCAAAGATAAGACCAACATTGCTACATTGGAAGAGCGTATTAAAGCACTAGAAAGCCACCTCAATACAGTAAACCAGGAAAATAAAGAGTTGGCTAGCCAGACGACGCGCGTAACCTCCATGGTATCCCGCTTTGAACAAATTGATGCCACCTTGGCGCAGACTCGGGTGGAATTTTCCCGTGCAATTGAGGTGGTTGAAAAACAGCGCGCTGACTATGCACGAGAGATCGAAAAAATCCGGCGCGCAGACCAGGAGTCGGTTCAGAAAAGTATTGGGGAGCTGCGAAAAAGCCTGGAGGCATTCAGCGATTTAAAGAAAAATATGCAAGTTCGGATCGAAGAAGAGCTGCGCCTCTCACGGACGCTTGAAGAGCTATCAAACCAGGTTTCTGAGAGTCAGCGCTCAAGCGAGGAGAGCCGCCGAATCCAGAAGATGACGGATGAGAGCCATCGTCAGGACACGAAAAGACTGCTGGATATGAATGCGGAAATTTCCACATTACGTAAGCGCCAGGATGAAATACGTGGGAAACTGGATGTCGCCTCAGATAGTCTGCGAAAAGTGGAACTGCGATTAAATGAACTGTTGGCTGCGGAAACTGAGCGCCGGCAGGCGCAAAATGCTTTCTTGGAACGTCAAAATCTGCAGGGGGTGGAGCGTGACCGGCAGTGGAAGGAGTGGCAGGAAAAGTTTGAGGCTTTTTCCGACCAAAATCTGAATCTGGATTCTCAAATTCAGGCGATTGAGTCTACCCACCGGGCTGTAAAACGTTCACAAGAGGCGTTTGAAGAAATTACACAAAAATATGAACGCCGGATTAATGAGATTACCGAAATGCAGCGATTGGTTGAAGAACGGTTTCGTCAGGAGTGGGCGACCTTTAAGTCGGACGACCAAAAACGATGGGCAAATTACCTCCTGAGTCACGACGAACAGCAGCGCGACTTAAACCGACAGAACGAAAAACAACAACAACGCTTGGCAGCACTGGAAGATGCGAACCGGGAAGTGCAAGATACGCTTTATCAAGCCAATCAGGAAACCCTAAAACGGTTGCAAGACCTCCTGGCAAGCGCACAGCGTTGGACAGAAGATTTTGAGAATCTAGCCAGGGAAGCGCGTGAGTTATAAGAGAAAATGAGAGTTGTCGGCACTGCGGGACACGTAGATCACGGGAAATCCACTCTGGTCGCGGCGTTAACAGGCACTCATCCAGACCGGCTTAAAGAGGAAAGAGACCGGGAGATGACGATCGAACTGGGCTTTGCCTGGTTTTCTCTCCCGGATGGAGAGGAAGTGGGGATTGTTGACGTTCCAGGACACCGAGACTTTATTGAGAATATGCTTGCAGGGGTGGGAGGAATTGACGCGGCCTTATTTGTCGTCGCGGCGGATGAAGGCGTTATGCCGCAAACTCGGGAGCACCTGGCGATTCTGGATATCTTGCAGGTACAGGGCGGAGTCATTGCCCTGACGAAAATTGATTTAGTAGATGATCCTGAATGGTTAGACCTTATCGAACTGGATATCAGAACGGCTTTAGCTGGCACAGGTTTGGAAAAAGCGCCGGTTGTACGCGTTTCAGCCAGAAATGGTACCGGGTTGGAAGAGCTAAAAAATGCGTTGAGTGCCTGCCTGTCCGAGAGACCTGCCCGCCCTGATCTGGGCCGGCCGCGCCTGCCGATTGACCGGGTATTTACAATCACTGGTTTTGGTACGATTGCTACCGGAACATTACTGGATGGCCAGTTGACAACCGGGGATGAGGTGGAAATTCTGCCGGTTGGACTGCGTTGCCGGGTGCGCGGCTTACAAACACATAAAAAGAAAGAGAAGGTGGCTATTCCTGGCAGTCGTACTGCAGTAAATCTTACGGGTATAGAAGTGGAGCAGGTGCGGCGGGGTGATGTACTGGCACTTCCAGGAAAGTACCGCCCGTCCACCCGGCTGGATGTGTATTTCAGGCTGCTGCCTGATGCAAGCAGTTCTATTCGCCATAATTTGCAGGCAAAATTCTTTTTAGGTGCAGCCGAGGTTAAAACGAGAGTGCGCCTTTTGGGAACAGAAGAATTGCTCCCCGGACAGGAGGGTTGGCTGCAACTTGAACTGGAAGAACCAGTTACCGGGGTGCGGGGTGATCGTTATATCCTCCGGCGGCCTTCGCCGGGAGAGACTCTGGGGGGAGGGATGATTGTGGATGCCTCTCCTGCCCGCCGCCATAAGCGCTTTTCTGCTGAGGTTATTTCAAAGCTAGAGGCATTGCTGGTAGGCTCTCCTGCAGATTTGATATTTGAGACTGCCTTGACTGCGGGTCCCGCTGCAATATCCGAGATTGCGGCGAAAGTTAGGCTTCCGGAGACGACCGTTGAAGCTGGGTTGCAAGAACTGCTGGAACAGGAAAAGCTTATCTTATTGGAAAAGGGGGAGGTTTCAACTCACTGCGGCCTGCTGGTAATTGCTGACCCTCAGCTAATACTTTTGACTCGAAAAGCGCAGCAGATTACTGCACAATATCATCAGAGCTTTCCTTTGCGAGTGGGACTTGGAAAAGAAGAACTCAAAAGTCGCCTTAAATTAACATCGCGCATATTTAATGCTTTGTTCCAGAAATGGCTGCAAAACGGGGATGTCTTGGAGAACGATGGGCTGGTTTCGCTATCCAGCCATAAAATTGTTTTCACTCCTCAACAGCAGAAAAAAGCAGAAGAATTGATGCAGCAATTTTCCCTTTCCCCTTACTCTCCTCCTTCCATCAAAGAATGTCAAACAGCGGTTGGAGAGGAGATGTATCATGCTTTGGTTCAACTCGGGCAGTTGACGCCTGTATCCTCTGATGTGGTTTTCAAATCTGACGATTACCGTTCGCTTTTGGAAATGGTTCAGGAGCATTTTGCCCAACAGGAAACCCTTACAGTTGTGGAAATGCGTGACCGGTTAAATACCAGTCGCCGGTATGTGCTCGCGTTTTTGGAACATCTGGATGCCCTGGGCGTGACTGAACGCAATGGAGACTATCGTATGCTTTTGAAGCCCAAGAACTTGCCGATTTGTTGACAGACTTTATTTGACCGTGTATAATACCCCCTTGCACTGCCCCGGCAGAATTGGCTGGGGCATGAGTGTGTATCCCCAACTTCCCCGGTGCTTGGCGCGAGAACTGCGCAAGGTTGGCGGTGAAGTGAAGCTTGGAGAATAGTATGAAATATGCAGTTGTTGAAAGCGGCGGTAAACAGTACCGGGTCGTTGAAGGCGCGACTCTGGAAGTAGATCGGCTGCCGGTCGAAGCAGGACAGGAAGTCTTGCTGGATTTGGTCCTTCTTCTAGTCAATGAAGATGTTGTATCTGTCGGTGCGCCTGTTTTAACTGGTGTTACGGTAAAAACCACTGTAGTGGAACACACCAAGGGACCCAAAATTGTGGTCTTTAAATACCGGCCTAAAAAGCGTATTCGCGTTAAAACGGGTCATCGCCAGCAATATACGAGCCTTAAAGTTAATTCGATTGAGGAGAAGTAATCATGGCGCACAAAAAAGGCGGTGGTTCCAGCCGAAATGGCCGCGATAGCAATGCTCAACGGTTGGGCGTCAAGCGCTATGCAGGCCAGCATGTTCTTTCCGGCAACATTCTGGTGCGGCAGCGCGGAACCCGAATCAAGCCGGGTTTGAACGTGAGTGTAGGGAAAGATGATACGTTGTTTGCCGTCGCCGATGGCATTGTCTTGTTTGAGACATTGCCAAATGGGCGGAAGATCGTTAGTATCGTTCCAGAAGTTACAGAATAAATCCTTTCTCATACTTCTTGCAGCGTCTTCCCTGCGCGGAGCGACGGATGCAAGAGAAGAGGTTTTGATATGAAAAAAGAAATTCATCCAACGTATTATCCTGATGCAAAGGTAACCTGCGCGTGTGGCGCAAGTTGGACGACCGGATCAACTAAAAAAGAGATTCGCACTGAGATTTGTTCCAATTGCCACCCATTTTTTACGGGACAACAGCAGCGTTTGATTGACATTGAAGGTCAGGTGGACCGCTTTTACCGGCGCTTGCAAGCCCGTCAGGAGTTTATTGATGATCGGAAATCGCGCGAATCTGCTCGCACTTCCCCGGAGCGCCCGGTTGCCGAATTAGGCGTGAGCACGCGCGCTGCCGAAGCACTGATAAAAGCAGGCATTATGAATGCAGGACAGGTGATGGAAAAGCTCCAAGCTGGAGAGCAGACCCTTCTTGATGTAGAGGGCTTTGGCAGAAAATCGCTCATTGATATGAAGAAAAAAATGCGTCAGTTTGGATATGAGATCCCGGCTACTGAGCCTGCCCCGTAGTAACCCAATCGCATGCACATCAAACCCTCCTGAACCTCCGGGAGGGTTTTTTTGTTAGAATCCAACTGGCGCGGTTAATTCTAAAGATCATCTTTCGTGGGAGGTCTAACTTAGGGTAGAATTGGATTTATCCCATCGGAGGAGAACATTTAATGAAACATCATAGCGGTTCAATTGAAGTTATCTGCGGCTCCATGTTTTGCGGTAAAACAGAAGAACTGATCCGCAGATTGAGAAGAGCTGAGATTGCGCGGCAAAAGGTGCAGGTTTTTAAACCTGCAATAGACCAACGCTATGATGCAGTTCAGGTCACATCCCATGCGGGGATGAACTTTGGCGCCGATTCAATTGAAGGTTCTGCGGATATTTTGCAACGTTTAAAGCCAGATGCAACCGTCGTTGGAATTGATGAGGCGCAGTTTTTTGATGAAGGAATTATTGGAATTATCCAGCAACTGGTTGGAAAAAATATTCGTGTGATCGTCGCAGGCCTTGATCTCAATTTCCGCGGTGAACCGTTTGGCAGTATGCCGGTGCTGATGGCCCTTGCCGAACGTGTAGACAAGCTGCATGCAATCTGTATGGTTTGCGGCGAATCTGCTAGCCGGACACAGCGGCTTTTAAATGGGAAACCCGCCCACTACCATGATCCGATTGTGGTTGTAGGTGCGGCTGAAATGTATGAGGCACGCTGCCGGAGACATCATGAAGTGCCGTGTGATTAAAGCTTCGGATGGAAGCTTCTCCAATCGCTTTTTAAGTGTTAAATTTTAAGGTGGAAGGCTATGCGTGATTACCACGACTTTTTAAAAGAAATCCTCATCCCGGAAGCGGCGCTCCAAAAACGTGTGGCGGAATTAGGCGAAGCGGTAAGCCGGGATTACGCGGGACAGGACTTATTATTAATTTGCATCTTGCGCGGCGGTGTGATGTTTCTGACAGACCTAATGCGGCAAATACGCGTTCCTCATGTCATTGAGTTTATGGCTGTTTCCTCCTATGGTGTGGGGCGGCGGGAGACAAGCGGCCAGGCAAGAATTACTCTTGATTTAAATACCAACATACGCGATCACAATGTTCTTCTTGTCGAGGATATTATTGATTCAGGCCGCACCTTAACCTCTGTTTTGGATTTGCTTTCTAGCCGTAAACCGAAATCACTGGAGGTATGTACTTTACTGGATAAGTGGGAACGGCGTGAGGTAGATGTGCCAATCAAATATTGTGGGTTTCAGATTCCTGATGAGTTTGTCTTTGGATATGGTTTAGATCTGGATGAGTATCATCGCAATCTGCCATTCGTCGGTGTGGTTGACTTGGAAAAATATAGCAAGGAAGCAAGCACGGTTTGAATTTTATTGATTCTCCCATTCTCCAGCAAGTCAGCAAAATCTCGCAGGCGAACCCCGCCGAGACAGGGCCCGTGTATCTGGTTGGTGGTGCAGTGCGTGACCTCTTGTTGCAGTATGAACCGCATGACCTGGATTTTACCATGCACCGGAACGTGCGATCTTTTGCCAAGAAAGTCGCGGATTTGCTGGGCGGCGCTTTTTACATGCTGGATGAAGAGCGCGATACGGCACGGGTGCTTTATAACGACCCGAAACGAGGCCGTTTCTCAATTGATTTTGCTTCTCTGCGTGGTGCGGACATTCATGCTGATTTGAAAAATCGTGATTTTACGATTAATGCAATGGCTGTAGCTGTTCATGACTGTGAACGGCTTATTGACCCTCTGAACGGCGCCCAGGATTTAAAAGATAAGGTACTGCGCATTTGCTCCAATACAGCTTTGCATGATGACCCGGTGCGAACGTTGCGCGCCGCCCGGCTGACAGTACAAATGGACCTGCACATAACGCCGGAGACGCTTAAGGCTTTACGGCGGGCTGTGCCACTCCTGGCAACCGTCACTGTCGAACGGCGGCGAGATGAACTTTTCAAAATTCTAGACGGTGAAAAGCCGCACACCGCTTTCCAATTGATGGATATTCTTGGAATGTTGCCCTTTCTTGTTCCGGAACTTGAACTGCTCAAGGATCTTAAACAGCCTGCGCCGCACGTTTTCGATGTGTGGGAACATACCCTGGCTGCCTTGAGAGAGATGACCACTTTGTTTTCTTTTCTGGTCGGGGATTATCAGGAGGAGGCCAATAACCTGATGGTGGGGTTGGCAGTCCTGCGGTTAGGACGTTACCGCGTCGAATTGGCTAAGCATTTTGAGGAATGGTTGAACCCGAATCGTTCCCGCCGGTCACTGCTGGCTTTTGGTCTTCTTTATCATGACAGCGGTAAAGCCTCTACAATTTCCACAGATGAGGAAGGCCGGCTTCACTTTTACGAGCACGAACACGAAAGTGCCCGATTGGTTAAAAGCCGTGCAAGAGAGCTGGCGTTGAGTCAAGCAGAGGGCGACTATCTAAAAACGTTGGTTGGAAATCATATGCGTCTCCATCATTTAATAAACTCTAACGTATCAGAGCTATCCCGCCGGACGAAGTATCGTTATTTTCGTGCCACGGGCGCGGTGGGCATAGACATGGCTTTACTTTCGCTCGCAGATACGCTGGCTACCTGGCAAACAACGTTACAACCTGACCTCTGGCAGCGCGAACTTGATTTATGCCGGTGGTTGTTTGATACCTGGTGGGGACAGAATGAGACCGTCGTCCGGCCGCGTGCGCTTATCACGGGTCGTGACATTTTGGAGCATTTCAACCTGGAAGCCGGACCCAAAATTGGCATAATGCTGGAAGTTGTACGAGAAGCCCAGGCCTCAGGTGAATTGGAGAGTTCCGAAGAAGCCTTCAAACTTTTGGAAGAGTGGCTGGCGACGCAATGACAGGAGAAACGATGATATCCTCCACAAAACTTCACCACCGTGTGATTGGAAATGGCATTCCCATGGTTTTGTTACATGGTTTTCCGCTAGACCACACTATTTGGTATCCGGTTGTGGATATCCTTGCTGCCGCAGGCATTCAAGTTATTTTACCTGACTTGCGCGGGCATGGGCTTTCCCCCTCCCCTGAGGGTGTTTATACGATGAATTTGATGGCTGAAGATATTTTGAACTTACTGGAAGATCTTGGTATTGAGAAAGCTGTCTTGGTGGGACACTCCATGGGCGGATATGTCAGCCTGGCTTTCTCCTGCTTGTATCCAAACCGGCTGTCTGGCCTTGCCCTTGTTTCGACGCAGGCTTCTGCTGATACGCCGGAGAAACGTCAGTCACGTTTAAACATGGTGCAAGAGGTTAAAAGATATGGGGTGAAAGCACTCTGTGGGACCATGCCGTTAAAACTGACGAATAATGAAGTGATCCAGCAAAAGATTATCGAGATAATTTGCCGCACAACGCCCCAGGGGATTATCGGTGCGTTGAAAGGAATGGCATACCGGCCAGACTTTGCTGGACGCTTGCCTTCGATTAGCGTCCCGACAGTGGTGGTGGGGGGCCTGCTGGATGCGATTATTCCCATGGAGAGTTTCAAGTTAATGAGTCAGTTGTTGTGTAAAGCCTGGTTGGTAGAAATTAAAGAAGCCGGACACATGCCCATGATGGAAACACCGGAACCGGTGGCCGGAGCGCTTTGTGAGTTAGCGCAGAGGGTGTTTATTTAATCGTCAATAGATTGTGTCTGCGAAGCCATACTCTTCCGTGCTCCCAGAATTACCGCCGGCGGGATCTTTGGTAACGGAGCAGACTGCAAGGTCTTGATAAAACGCGCAGTTTGAAAGGCTCCCGGAGATAAAATAGCCGGTGAGATCTGAGAGCGCTTCATTATTGTTGGCAAGCAAGATGAGTGTATTTCGATTTTCTTGTTGATCGAATAAAATAAGCCCAATTCCGTTTGTGGATAATGTTCCCAACCCGGGGACGATAATTCTGCCACTGTTTTGATCTTCTGTTTCATTTTCTTTGGAAAAGGGGAAGAAATTTTCTTCACTTCCACCATCCAACGGTTCAGGTGCGGTTTCTGCTCCAGTTTCTTCACTCCCGGCGGGTGTTGGGGTTTCAAGTGTTGGGGCAGGCTCTGGCAGCGGCGAAGATTCATTACCGGCTTCTTCTTCGTTTGTGGAAATATTCTCGAATTTCAAATCAAATGGTTCGAGAAAATCTTCTAATGCTTGATACTGATTAAATTTCTCGGCAATGAGGAAGTCATACTCTTTGATTGGTTTTTCGACAAGAGAAAGGGGAATCTTGTTTTCCCCCAGCGAGGCTTGGAGCAGGCTGAACCTCTCCAGTTTTTCCTGGGTGAGTAAACTATCCTTCTCCATCCACAAGCCAGCTTGCCGGTCAAACAGGTAGGGGAAATCCTTGATTGTGCGGGGACGCCTTTCGTTCGCGAGAAAGTGTGCAATGTTCTGGACGAGCTGCTGGTTATCTAAGATTTTATAAAAAGGGTTGGTCATAAAGGTGAAGTCGCCCAGCGCCAGCACCCGCCCCTGTGCAGCGATGACCGCCACCGGATATTCTCCTTCTGCATCGCTGAGCGAAGACAGGGTGTTCTTCCCGGCGAAGATCAGTTTTTCTTCTGTTGTTTCCAAGGAATGTGTTCCGTAGAAGACCGCCTTGTTTACATTTTGAGTGATGGCATTATTTTTA
>JADLFQ010000012.1 GCA_020845515.1 Anaerolineaceae bacterium
GAAAGTGGGCAAACAACTGGCTGCCCATTTGGAATACTGCTGGGCGGATATTGGCAACTGGCTTCCCTGAAGCACTTATCCAAACCTGTAACCGTCAGAAAACCGCGCTTATAATTCGCCCCTTAAGAGCAAAACTCCTCAATTGTCACCAGCAGCGCTTCAATATCATCCAATTGCGTTTCCCCCATGTGCGCGATGCGAAAATTTTTCTCCTTCAGCGGCCCGTAACCATTGGCAACGCGCATGCCGCGCGCCAGCAGAAACTTGTTCAAGTCCGCCACCGCAAACCCGCGCGTGTTGATCAACGAGGTAACTGTCTTGGAACGCCCCCCTATCGGAGCGAGTGGAGGCATATCCTGTTCTTCAGCCCATTTTTGCACACGTCCCGCCATGACGGCATGTCGGGCAAAGCGATTCTCCAGCCCCTCTTCCAGAATACAATCGAGCTGCACATCCAGCGCGAAAATCAGCGCCATTGCCGGTGTCATTGGGGTCGAGTCCTTGAGCCGGTGTTTTTCCATTAATAGCAGATCAAAGTACCAGCCTCGGTTGGCAACTGTCTCAGCTTTCTTCATTGCTCGTTCCGAAGCCGCTGCCAGCGACAGACCAGGCGGCAACGCCAGGCACTGTTGCGATGCGGTAAAGAGAAAATCAATCCCCCAGGCTTCCATTTCTATCTTTACACCGCCGAGCGAAGAGACCGCGTCCACCAGCACCAACGTATCCGGGCTGGTTTCACGCGCTGCCGCACACAATTCTTCCAACGGGTTCTCCGCCCCGGTGGAAGTTTCGTTATGGACGATGGCAACAGCCTCGTAATGGTTCTTTTTCAGCGCATCCGCCAGCATCTCTGGTGAGATCACCTGCCCGTATTCCACCGCGAGCATCTCCGCTTTTTTCCCATTGCTCACTGCAATATCAAACCAGCGCTGTGAAAATGCTCCATTGGCGCAACACAGCACATCTTGCGCAATAAAATTACGCATGGCGGCCTCTTGCATCCCGGAACCGGAAGCGGTGACCAGAAAAACGGGCTGTTGGGGGTGAAAGAGCTTGCGGGCTTTTTCTTCCACCCGCTGAAAAACGGCTTGAAATTCCCTGCTGCGGTGCGGCAGCATCGGCCGCGCCTGGGCAGCCAGCACTTCAGGGGGAACGTCAACAGGACCAGGGATGAACATTGGTGTCATGGCCTCCCTCTTTCCATCCGCGCTTACAACTCAGGGTAAAACTGAGCACAACCGGGCTTTTGCCCGGCTCCGGCGGCCATTGTCTCGTTTACTTCAGGATGAATGAAAGGGCAATCAAGATAGCCGTAAAGCTGACAGCGAGAATGCCAATCTTTTTAAGATCCGCTCTCACGTAGCTGTAGTCGGGGTTGAATTCGGCGCTGCTGCCGGGGCGGCCGGTACTGACCACAGGGCGGCCTGTGGAGGTTTCCACTTTTTCAGGATGGCTGGCCACCGGTTTGGACTGTCGTTTCTGTTTCTTCGCCATGAGAGGCACTCCTTCTTAATCAATTAATAAGTACGATTGTAAAGATCTATTTCTGTAAAACCGCTCGAACCACAATGCGCTGGTTGGAAACCAGGTAAGGGTAACAGGAGATCAATGTTACCATTGAATCTTGTGTAGGCGCCAGCCATTCCACCTGAGTGGGCTCAACAATATGCGTCTCCTGCACAATATAGGTAAAGGCACGCTGGTTGGTAAAGAGAGTAACCGCATCACCTGCTTTCAACCGGTCGAGATCGCGAAAAATCTCACCGAACACGTCGTTGTGCGCCGAAAGGACGATGTTGCCGTCCTTGCCGGGGTTTGGCGTTCCAGCATGCTGCCCCACGCCTTTCTTTAACTGTTCCCACCCATCCCCTTGCACCACCGGAGCATCCACATTTAAAGCACTGATCTGAACGCGAACAGCCTGTTCCGGCCCCGGCGTGGGGACGGGCAAGTTTGCCAGTGACTGTACCAGCGGGCGCAGATGCTCAGGGATCTCGGCTTCATTCGGCTGTACGCCGCCCGGCGAATTTGGGGGAGTATGGCCGGAGGGCAGTACCAGCGCCATAATCAAAGGTGTTGGTGTCAGGGTGGGCTGTGTCAGCAGGGAGGCCGTTTCCCGGTTTAGGTTGCGCAGGATGTTGAAGCCGCTCAACAGTACAAAGACCAGCCCCAATACAGCCGCAATTTCGGCGATCAGCAGCACCTTTTCAAACTGGGGCGAACGTTTTCGCCGCCGGGAATCAGGAGTTCGCAGTTGGTCACCTGCTTCGCCTGGCGCAGTGCTTTTCTGCGTTCGTGCCGTTGTTTCTGCCGGCGCGGAGGCAGCCGCCACCAGCCTTCCGGTCTGGCGGAAATGCTCGATGCGCGCCTGACGCTCCGCCTTTTGCTTTTCCACCAAAAGACGGCGCAGTTCTTCCACGCTTAAGTCTTCAATCGTTCGCTGCCGAGGCAAATCCACTCTCTCCACCCGCAAGGTTCAGACACGGGTGTTTCAGGATTATACTCCAAATGTACGTGGCCTTCTTGAAAAAAACAGCATTAAAGTGAACCGTCATAAGTTTTTTGAAAGTTACAAGCCGCTTTTTAGCGCTTCTTTACTCCCCATTTAAACCAAAAAGCCTGGCTCTTCGTAACAATTCACGCGAAGAGCCAGGCTTTACAGCAGGTTGGGTAGAGAACCTTTTGTCAAATGAACCGGCTCTAAACCCGACAGGATGCTAAATCTACCCTAACGCCTGACCCAAATCCCAGAGGATATCTTCAATATCCTCGATACCGATGCTCAGGCGGACAAGGTCCGGGGCTACACCCGCACTGGCTTGCTGTTCTTCATTCAACTGGCTGTGTGTAGTTGTAGCCGGGTGAATCGCGAGGCTTTTCGCGTCGCCCTTATGCACTGGAATGTGCCGTGCGCTTGTTTATATACTGCTACAACAGATGACAGCTTTACAAATAAGCATACCCTGCCTATCCTGCCCATATTAAGGATTTCCTTGACCACTATTTTAGCCACTCCCTAATTTCGGACTTTTGGCATGCTCCGAGTTTACCATGTATAATGATTTGTTAATGTGCCTTCAGCGAACTACTGAGTCATAGCGAACGCGCCGCTGGCATCGCTGCCCCGATTTCACCAGCTCGTTCGGCCTGTTCTGCTTCGTCAAATAACCCTGCCACATAGACGTGATTGTTGATAAACTTGTCTGGGTAAGTATGGTCGTGGAAAACCAAGTTTAGCCTTTTCGGGGCTTCTTTGCTTCTTCTTGTCCGTACATCAGTTGCTTTATTGACTTCGCATCCTTAAATGTGTACAATCGTTTATATAATAGGAACGGCATTTCTAATTTCTTTAAATCAGCAACCCGCATGTCTGCGGACAGCTCTTGCCCATTAAAATCATCGCACTATACTTATATCATATACAATCTGGCATTCAAATTTGAGCAAAAACAGGCGGATACGTGAGCAAAAAATCTTACGAGCAGCAACATAACCAGTCATTGGCGAAAGCGTTGGAAATTCTAAACATGTTTAGCGATCAAAAACCTGAATGGGGAATTCGTGAGCTTGGGCGTGAACTTGGCATTAATCCAACAACAATCTTCCGTTTGGTGCGGACGATGGTGGACGCTGGCTATATGGAACAGGATCCAGAAAAACAATATTACTCTTTGGGCCCGCGTGTCCTGAAACTGGCTGAAGTTTATCAACGTTACAACCCGCTGCCGCTGATTGCCAAAAAGGTATTTGAAAATTATGCAGATCGTTTTGAACATTCCATCTATTTCGGTTGTCTCAACAATTATGAATTAATTTATCTGGCATTCCAGAATGGCCGCGCTCCACTGCGGGTGATGATCGAGCCCGGGGCTTCCACCAGCTTACATTCTACAGCGCTAGGGAAGGTCCTGCTGGCTTTTCAAAAAGACGAATTCATAGCCGAATTTCTAAAGGCACGTCCCTTAAAAAAATCTTCTCCCCGTACAATCGTTGATCCGCAAGAACTATGGGAGCAAATTCGTGAGATCAGGCGCAACAATTACGCAATCAACGATGGAGAACAATATCCAGATATTGGTTCCCTGGGCGTTCCTGTTCCTGAGAAAGACCGACTCAATCGATTTGCAATCAGCCTGGCCTATCCACGCCACTTGATCACGGAAAAACGGATCACACTTAAAGAACTGCTACCCCTCGCTCAAGAGATTGCCAGAGAAATTGCGGCCAGAATCAATTGGACCCGGGTGGAAAATCCAGGTCTCAAATATGCGGATATTGGATTAAACCGCTTTATTTCTTCGGATTTTGATATCCAAAATGAATCCAATCACGAATGATTTTGAAGGAAGAAGACCGGGTTAGTGTAGCATTCCGTGCACCAACCCGGCCGATTTTCTGATTTACGCGATATGCGGCATCACCTCTTCAGCAAATACCTGCATTTGATCTTTAAGCTCTGCTACGGTATCGGCGCAGTAGTAGGTTCCGCAAAGGTGTGTTACCCCAACTTCTTCCAATCGCTTCGCCTTCTCGACTACCTCAGCCGCGCTCCCCACCAGGTTGGCTTGCACAAGATCAATGCCGGCCTGGTCTTTGAGCGTTGATTGTTTCAGAGAAATCAGGTGTTCATACAACTGGCTCCGTTGAAAACGCTCTACTGCCTCCTCATGCGTCTTTCCGATATAGCAAATTAATTGCGGGGCAACTTCGAGCTTGCTGCCATCCCGCCCCAGAGAAGCCGCTGTCTCTTTTAATGTAGCGATGTGTTTCCGCAACTGTTCCACCGGCATGCCAGCCGGCATCCAGCCCTGCCCATACATCGCAGCCCGCCGCACCGCGTTGGGGTTATTACCGCCCGCATAGAGCGGCAGCGGATCTTGAACTGGTTTGGGATACATCTCTACATCTTTAAACTCGTAGTATTTCCCCTTCCAGGATGCATTCCGCTCGGTAAACAGTACTCGTAAAGCCTGGATGCTTTCCTCCAGAACATCGCCGCGCTGGACATGCCAGCTGGGATGCAGCGCCTCGAACTCTTCGCGATAAGCGCCCACACCCACTGCTGCCAGGAAACGGCCCTTGCTGAACTGGTCGAAGGTTGCAATCTGCTTGGCTGTTACCACAATATCCCGCCGCATGGGCAGCACCAACAACCCTGTCCCAAAACGGAGTGTTTTGGTTTGGGCTGCGATAAACGAATAGGTGATCAACGGTTCCCAAAAGTTGGGAGGCGTGGAGAATTGTTCCCGGACATACTTCTGGGTGGTCATATGATCGTTCCCCCAAACAGAATCGTACCCGAGCTTTTCTGCCCAGACCGCAATCTCGATCACCTGCTCCGGAGTGGCAAACGGAACAGGATACATCATTCCTTCCATACAAGTGGGTAAGCCGATACTTGCTAACATACTTGACATCCTTTCTGTGATTGAATAATTTAGATTTTATTCGACAACCAAAAGCTCTCGGCTCAGCTTCGTCAAAAGCTCATTTCCGCCGGCGCGCACGACAAAGGGGTCTTCCACGTGGATGGCTCCGAGGCCAAATTCATAGTATGGTGTTTCGATGTTGACCACAGTTCCTTCCTCGATGATATCCGTTACTCCTGGGGCGATCATAACGTCTTCGTAAATCTCCGCGCCAATGCCGTGCCCCACGTGGTGGCGCTCGTAATGAGAGAGACCAGCCTTACGGGTAGCGTCCACCGTCAGATCAAAAACCTCACCCCCGGTCATGCCGGCTTTGGTTTTTTCAAGAGCTTGCTGCTCTCCCTCCAGGACTGCCCGGTAGATGTTGCGGGCGCGGGTACTCGGTTCACCAAGAGAAGCTATCCGGGCAATATCAGCCCAATACCCATCGAAAAAGCAACCCAAATCAAACCAAATACTATCCCCTCGCTTCAAAGGCGTGTGTCCTGGCTCCACCTCGCCCGCGATGCCGTTGCGGCCAAACCGGATCAGCGTAAAATGGGGTTTGGCGCCCTGGCTAACGATTGAGCGCTCAAACTCGCGCGCCATTTCATATTCTGTTACACCTTCCCGGGCAATACTCAACGCAGCAATAAGAGCATTTTCCGCTATTCTGGTAACCTTACGCAACCGTTTAATTTCCTCAGGGGTTTTTACTTTCCGTACCCAGCGCAGCAATTTGGAAGCAGAGGAAAAATGCGCGCCTGGCAGTTTTTCTTTCAAAGTTTCAAAACCGCCTCCTCTCAGGTTCAATTCATCTACACCCACTTTCTTATCCCCCAACCCCAGCTTCCTTAAGGCAGAGACGAGTGCATCCATGGGTGTATCTTCTGCTTGGGCTTCCTGGGAAATCACCCGCAGCCACTCCTCATCTTTTGTCAACGTAACATCCACAAATGGACCGGGACGGTAAAATTTACCGTATGGGATCACTTCTCGAATCGTACCAAAGCCCATCCAGGCTTGGTTGCTGAGGCCCATTGAAGTAATAAAAATGGGTTCAGTGGGAGCATCGCGTGTAACTACCGCGTAGGCCTGGTGTTCATAAGGAAACAAACGAAGACCATCGCTGTTGACGCCGGTAAAATAGTAAACATTACCCAGCGTTGTGGCAACCAAACCATCCAGGCCTTGTTCATCCATTTTTCTCTGTAACCGTTCAACATTCACTAACATAGATTCTCTCCTCAAAAATAATTCTCTGTGCTGGCCGTTGGGGCTCGGAATAAATACATCTAATTTTATCGAGAAAATCTTTTCCCGATATTTCCTTCGATCCTGCAGATTTATTTTTTAAGCAGTTCATTCACCATGGGCTTGACAACCCTGGCAAAAGCCCGGACAGTCTCATGAATAGTGCCGCCAGCCGGAGGATGGGGTAAAAAGGTGATATTGTCAACCCCTAACCGGACGACATCGGCCACTTTACGGGCCACTTCCTCTGCTGTTCCAGCCCAACAGTACTTTTCAGCAAACTCATCCGGGATCAAGTGGGCGTTTTCAACCATAAGGTTATAATCGCGTTTAGCGATAATCTCCTCCACTTCTGCCGGAACCTCCAACCCCACCCGGTGGACAAATACTCTATCCGGGTAGCTGTTCCATAAAGACACGCTCAGCATGGGTTTAACCGCGTTGATAGCCAGTTGGCGGTCTTCTGAGATACATGTATCAACACGTGAGATCAGGGTCAAATCGCTCAAACTGCGTCCCGCCAACTCTGCTCCCTTAGCAATTTCCGAAATGGCATATCCAATGCCCTGCGGTTCGGCATAGGTGGAGATCATCACCCCATCGGCCACCGCCCCGCCTACTCTGAAGACCAGGTCGCCGCGCGTTGCTACGATAATCGGGATATCTCCACGCGAGCGGACATTGAGCCGGCCGCGCTTGCATTGAATGACCTGACCCTGGAAGTCAACGGTCTCGCCCTTCAATAAGCCTCGAATGACATGAACCGCTTCCTGGATCGCTACAGCGGGTTTCGTACGCTTCATTCCCATGACAGGGAAACCCGTCCCCCCCGCGCCAAGGCCTAGAATGGCACGTCCACCGGAAATCCGATCCAGCGTGTTGATGAACATCGCTGAAAGAGCCGGGTGTACGCTGTAGGGGTCCGAGACGAAGGTGCCAATTTTAACCTTGTGTGTCTGCCGGGCTACTACCGCCGCCACGGTGTTCATATCCCAAAAGAACTTCTCATTGCTCACCCAGATCTGGTCATAGCCTAGTTCTTCTATTTCTTCAATAAAGGCTGTCGTTTCTTCAACATCGATATCCTCAGTCCAATGCAGTGCTACGCCAAGTTCTATGCCCATTTTAATTTTCCATCCTTATGAATTATCTCTAACTCTTTGAAATACGACGGAGCAAAAAACCCTAATTCTCGAAATAGCGGATGACCTCTTCGGCAAAATATTGCATTTGGTCTTTGAACTCTTCCACTGTATTGGCAGTGAAAAGAATGCCCGAAATGTGGCTTGCGCCAGCATCCCGTAATTTTCCAACCCGCTCGATGATCGTTTGGCCGTCCCCAATGAGGTTGATATCCTCGAATTTTGCGCCCGATTTCGCTTGATCTTTCAAAGTAGTCGCCTTCAGGGATACAAGATGTGCGTACATCTGGCTGTTCTGAAAACGTTGGTGCGCCGCCTCTTGATTTTTATCAATACAGGCAGCCATTTGCGGCGCAATATCAATCGTGTCAGGGTCACGCCCATTTTCAGCGGCAATTTCGCGCAGGCGCTTTACATGAACGAAGAGCTGGTCAGGGGGCATCCCTGCGCCCATCCATCCTTGTCCATAGAGCGCCGCCCGCCGGATGGAATTTGCATTATTGCCGCCGATATAGAAGGGCAGCGGCGTCTGAACCGGTTTTGGGTACATTTCCACATCTTTGAAAGCATAATATGTACCCTGCCAATCTGCTATCCTTTGGGAAAACAATACTTGCAGCGCCTGAACACACTCTTCTAAAACATCCCCGCGTTGAACTTTCCATCCAGGCTGCAGCGCCTCAAATTCCTCCCGGTATGCGCCTACACCCATTCCAACCATCAGCCTCCCTCCGCTGAACTGATCCAGGGTGGCAAGCTGCTTCGCCATAACGACAATATCTCGCCGCATCGCCGGCACCAATACGCCTGTAGCCACGCGCAGCGTGGTCGTTTGGGCGGCTACATACGTAAGGGTGATCAGTATTTCCCAAAAATTGGGCGGCGTCGGGAACTCGGCGCGCACGTAACGCTGCGTCGTCATGTGATCGTTCCCCCATACCGAGTGGTAGCCTAACTTGTCTGCATATTGGGCAATTTCGACAATCTGCGCAGAGGTGGCAAAGGGAACCGGGTACATCATCCCTTCCATACAAGTAGGTAAACCAACGCTGAAACGCATTCCAACCTCCTTATAACACACGTTTATTCACCAAAAATTCCCCCCAACTCGGATCGGGTCGCCTAACGTTCTCCCAGGTAAGCCTCGATGACTTCTTGATTACGGCCAAGCTCCTCTGCCGACCCCTGCATTCTCATTTTTCCCAATTCCATCACATAGGCATAATCTGAAATCTCCAAAGCGCGCTTGGCATTCTGTTCCACGATCAAGATGGTGGTACCGCTGGCATTGATCTCCTTGATAATATTCAAAACCTCCGTTACCAAAATCGGAGCCATGCCCAGAGTCGGTTCGTCGATCAGCATCAACCTGGGTTTGAGCATCAATCCCATCGCGATCTCAACCATCTGCTGCTGTCCACCGCTCAAATTTCCCGCCGCAGTATAACGTTTGAGCTTGAGGATCGGAAATCTTTCACACAGGTTGTTGATGTCTTCCTGGATCTGTTTCTTGTCGCTGCGAGAGTACGCCCCCATCTCCAGGTTTTCCTGTACGGTCATGGCAGGAAAATTGGAGCGCCCCTCCGGGACGTAGGCGATGCCCCGTTTAAGTTTTTCAAAGGTAGAAACCCGGCCAATATCCTGGCCTTCATACATAACCTGACCACTGGTAGGCTGGACAATTCCAAAGATTGTCTTGAGCAACGTGGATTTTCCAGCTCCATTTGCTCCCAGGATCGATACAATCTGTCCTCGGTGAGCCCAGAGAGAGATATCTTTGAGTACTTCAATTTCTCCATAACCAGAATGGATATTATCTAACTCGAGAATCAAGTCGTTATTTTCCAAAGTAAGCCTCCTGGACGCGTGGGTCCTGCTTGATTTCTGCAGGCTTTCCTTCAGCAATTTTCTCGCCATAATCCAGGACGATGATACGCTGGGAGATATCCATCACGACGCCCATATTGTGCTCGACAATCAGAAAGGTTTTGCCCTGTTTATTCACATCCAAGATGAGCCGTTTCATTTGGTCCACCATGGCGGTATTAACGCCCGCGGCAGGCTCATCCAGCATGATTAAATCGGGATCAGGCGCCAAAGCGCAGGCAAATTCCAGCAACTTGCGCTGTCCGTAAACCAGGCTGGCTGCCCTTTCATTTCGCATCTGTACTAACCCCACCAGTTCTAAAAGGGATTCGGATATCTCCACAGCTTTTCTTTCAAATTTCTTGATTCCGCCCGTATAAAAGACGCGCTTGAGTAGGTTTTCTTCCTGGTGTTGTTGAATGGAGACAGCCAGGTTATCTAAAACAGTGAGGGTCGGGAATATCTTTACATTTTGAAAGGTGCGCGTAATGCCCTGCAAAACGATCTTATCCGGGCGTTTATAAGTAATTTCCTTGCCCTTATAAAGTACCTGACCTTCTTCCGGACGGTAAAATCCTGTGATGCAGTTAAACATCGTTGTTTTTCCCGAGCCGTTCGGACCAATCAAACTGACGCGCTCACCCGGGTTGACATGCATATTAACTTGATGCAAAGCGACCACACCGTCAAACCGTTTGGTAATCCCGCGCACCTCAAGTAACGGGGGCTGCTGAACACCTGGCTGATTGGATTGATGTTGCATTTCCATGCTTACACTCCCTCCTTCCGGATGCCCCGGAACCTGCGGAGGATACGACTCGCAAGGCCATCCAACCCATCCGGCATATAGAGCATCACCCCAACCAGGATAAGACCATATAAGATCTGCTGATAAGCCGGTTGGAAGTACTTGGAACCCACCGCCTGCAGAAAAGGAGGAAGAATACTGAAGATCACCCCACCAATAATTACTCCGGACAGCCGGCCAGCGCCACCGACAAAAACCATGATCAGAAGAGAAGTTGTGATATCTTGCGCCATATCTGACGGGCAGATGACCGTCACATACTGCGCCTGCCAGCTTCCCAAAGCGCCAATCAAAGCGCCGCTCAGTGCAAAAGCTACCAGTTTATAACGCAACGGGTAAATTCCCACTGCCGAGGCCCGCACTTCATCTTCTCGAACCGCCGTAAAGGCTCTCCCAATGCGCGATTTTGTAACTGCCAAATAAACTACCAGTGTGAGTATCAGAAATGGCAGGAATAAATAATAAAATTGGATCGGTTTTGAGATTTTAATAGCCGATTCCATAAAGGGTAACAGAAGCTGCGGGCGGGGAACGCCGGTCGTACACAGCGCCCCACCCGTCAACTTCTCAGCGCTGTTGGCAACCAATTGGGTGACAATCGCGGCTCCCAGCGTGCCAATAGCAAAAGTCACGTGTCGAATCCTGAAAAAAGCCAACCCGGCCAGCAGCGCCAGCAGCGCCATGAAGAAAGCTGAAACCAGCATACAACCAAGCCATCCCAACCCCAATTTTCCGGCCAGGTAAGCGGTCAAATAGGCTCCAATCCCATAGAAGATTGGCTGTCCTAACGAGACCGAACCAATATGACCCGCCACCAAGTCAAAAGCAAGCGCAAAAATAAGCCAGCGGACAACATTGATCAATACATTAAGGGTAAACCCGGATTGATTAAATAGCGGCAGCAGTGCCATGATGACCAACAAAACTATCGGTAGAATGAAGGGGCGAAGCGACTGTTTGCTAATGTTCATAGCCCCACCTTCTTCCCGAACAGGCCGGTGGGACGAATGAAAAGAACCAGGACAAACACGCCAAAAGATACAACATCTTTATAAGCAAAAGAAACATAACCGCCAAAGAAAGATTCGATCATCCCCATCAGCATACTGGCATAAATGGCGCCGTTGACCTGACCCATCCCGCCCATCACAATGGCTGCCAAAGATTTAATCGTGAGCATGGAACCCATCGAGTTATAGACGCTAAAAAGAGGAGTGATCAACGCCGCTGCAAGCCCGGTGATTGCGCCACCTAATGCAAAGGTGATCAATGCAATCTTGCGGGTATTGATTCCAACCACCTGGCACATCTCACGGTTCTGCGAAATCGCCCGCATGGTCTTTCCCAGTTTTGTGTGTTTCACAAATACCTGGATTCCTGCAAATACCAGCGCGGCAACCACCAGAATAATCAGGCGCTGCACCGAAATGCGGATACCCAGGGGAGAAATTACGGTATTCGATAGGCTGGTCGGGGTCGTCCTGGGATCGGCAGAAAAAATAGCCAGAGCAGCATTTTGCAAGATGATCGACAGACCAATCGTGGTGATGGCATGCGTGCGCCAACTTTTCTCGATAATCGGATGGATGGCAAGGCGTTCAATCACAACTGCATAAAACGCAGTTAAAAGAATCACCAGCGCAACAATCACAACATAAGGCAGCTCAATAGACATATTAAGCAGCAGAAACAAGGTATAGCCCGCCACCATAAACAGGTCGCCGTGCGCAAAGTTGACAATCCCAATCACACTAAAGGTCAATACAAGACCCAATGTAACCAGGCTGTACAGGGCCCCCAAGGTCAGGCCATTGAGTAAATGGTTAATAAAGATTTCTAATTGAAAGGGCATGGTTTATTTGGTATTTTTATTAATGAAATAAAAAGAACATAGGTTTGGGAAAAAGACGCTGGCAGCGGATGAGACATCCGCTGCCAGCGTCGCATATTTAGAAACCGGTATGGTCAATGGGTTTCAACTCGACTTCATCGAGGAATACCTGCTTTCCATCCTTGTTGGTCGTCAACGAGCCTTTTGTGTAAGCCTGGTTGTGATCATCAAATTTAATTTTGCCTACTGCGGTATCAACATCCAGCGCTGCAATTGCATCGCGGATATTGGCAGGGGTAAGTTCTTTCCCATCAGCCAGAACCGCTTCAATTGCCGGTGCAACGGTGTGGTACATGGCATAATAGCCGGCAAACCGGTGGCTGGTGACCTGCTGGTTATAGCGTTTAAAGAACCTATCTGCAAAGTCAGGATCGCTGCCCGACATGAAGAACGAGAATTCGATTATGCCCTCACCGATTTTAGGATCATCCTTGGTGTTCTCATTGAACAACCCGGTTGTGCAGCCGCCGCGCGCGAAAACCTGCTGAGTCAGACCAACTTCACGGAACTGGCGCATGAAGGTCGCACAGGATTGATCAGTCATGACAATTAAGACCGCATCAGCGCCAGTGGATTTAATCTTGGTCAGGGCTGGCCGGTAGTCGGCGGTTCCGGGGTCGAAGTAATCTTCGCTCAGCACTTCCGCACCAGATCGGGGCAGCAAAGGAACGTAAACCTGGCCGGCGCCGCGGCCAAACTGGTTGTCATCCCCAACAAAGGAAACCGATTTCACCCGGTCGGCAATATAGTCGGAATATCCCTGGCCCATGATCAAGTCGTCTGTCCCGATCCGGAACAACCACGGGTTGCCGCCTACACCGATCTGGTTGTAGATGGTCGGGTTGGTAGAGGATCCATCCACAGAAGGGGTCTCCCCTTCGAGGATAATCGGCATGCTTGCCAGCGTTGCGGAACTGGCGCCGCCGCCGATCATGACCTGCACCTGGTTGACATCAACCAATTGGCGCACGGCGTTGACAGAATCGGTTGGTGTACCCTTATTATCGGCATCATATAACTCGATAGGGTGTCCTTGAATCGCTCCGCCCAATTCTTCGATCGCCAGAACGATGCCCATCTTGTATCCTTCTCCCAAGAAGGCGAGAGCGCCAGTCAGGGGAAGATTCAGGCCGATTTTAATCGGATCTTTAGGCGCTTCCGTAGGAACGGCCGTGGGAGGCATTTCTTCCTTTGTAGCCTCGGTCGGCTGGGTCTGGGGCGCTGCAGTTGGTTCTGCAGGAGCCGGGGTGGCAGCAGGGGCGCATGCTGCTAGCGCCAGAGACATCACTACCACCAAAAAAACAAACACTTTCAACGTCTTTTTCATTTACTCCTCCGTGTTACATTAAAAGGTATTGGACAACCACGATGATCCATCGCCATTGTCACCATCATCCGGATTTTCACTAGGGTGCTCTCTTCAACCATCCGGTTACAGCCGAAACTTTCCGGTAATATCATCAACTGCCGCTCCCAGTTTGCAGCAGGAGATACCAACTAAATAAAACTTTTTCAACGATCCGTTGTTTGTTGCTAGCTGCCTATTTAAGATCAATAACACCACAGATTGCTCTTGTAAAAGATGAAGCCCGTTCCTATAACCGATTATCGCTCCTCCAAATAGCACTTGAGAATCTCAAAAGATTCCTCCTCCAGAAGCGGCCCAACAATTTCAATTTGCCGACCGCCGCGCGTCAGAATATCGCTGCAAGGTACAGCAAATTTCTCGCTTTCCAATTCACCCAGAAGTTTCTGCCGGCAGCCAAACACCACCCGGCTAATTCCAGACCAGTAGATAGCCCCCGAACACATCGGGCAGGGTTCCGAACTTGAATAGAGTGTGCATCCACCAAAATCCGCTCGCTCTAAAAAGCGTGAGGCCTGGCTGACAAGTTTAAGCTCGGCATGATAGGTAATATCATGATCGGCATGTTGTGAGCTTTCTGCCCTGGCAATAATCTTGTTATCCCGAACGAGAACCGCGCCAAATGGACGGTTTCCTTTTCGGCCGGCCTGGTCGGCATGAGAAATTGCCTCCCGCAGAAACTCTTCATCTTTTAAAAGTAACTGTCCAGACACCCTTGCACTCCTTTTCAGAAGAGGGTTAACTCGTCCATCTTTTAAAATGCTGCGTTTTTACAAACTTTCCCAAGCCAACCATTAATTTTTTTACTTATTCGGATACCGATCAACCGTTACTATAAAAGGAACGGCATTTCTATTTTTTAATTATCGCATTATAAAAGACAAAAGTCAATAGGGAATTCTAAAAAGTTTATTCCCTCATTTGAAAGCAAGACTAATTGCAAAACTATCTGAGTTTCTAATGCGATTAGGGCAGCGAAAACGAAACACCTAGGTTTTATAACAATCGTTTGTAGCCCCCAAAACAAAAAGGCCAACAGGTTGTGTCCTGTCTTTTCTACTGCGCCAACATCACTTCGCTGCCCCATCTGCTCATCAATTTCTATACCACGTAGATATCGTTGGGGTATTCACCCAAGTAGCGGTCTCTGCGATCAACGATAACGGTTACCACATTCTGATCTTTCTCCAGCCTTTCGGCGATTTTCAATGCAATATGCACGTTTGCGCCCGAAGACATGCCGCAGTAGATACCCTCTTCGCGTGCCAGCCGGTTAGCCATTTTGCGGGCGTCTTCGGCGCTCACTTTATAGAATTCATCCGGGTAACCCATTTCCAGCATCACTTCATTGATTGACTTTTCGGTCTGCCATTTTTTAAGACCCATCCAGTCGATCAACTGACGGCTTATATCCGAAACACGGAACTCCCCTCTTTTGCATTCCGGTTTATCGAGATACATATAAGATTCACTGCCATAGGGGACAATACCAAAGGTTAATGGGTTGACTCCCTTTTCCTTTAGAGCGAGTGATACGCCCAACAAAGTTGCTCCTGAGCCGTCAGAGCAGCCCCAAGCATCAACTTTTCCATCGAGTTGGTTAACCACTTCATAACCGATGTTCATCTGACCGATATAGTTGTACTTGTTATAGATCTGATCGAGCCAAACGACAGCAGGATCTTCCGCTTCCAGTCTGCTCATGTGCATTTTGCCGGCGACAACCCAGGCAAGTTCTTTCAAATCTTCCGGGACATCCTCAAGCAATTTCATATCCATAAAATCAGAAGGCGGGTCGCAGGCGCACACTTCCGGGCCATAAGCATCGATGATCTTGAGCCTGGCGCTGTCGCCCCGCAGCAGGGGTTTGTAGACGCAAAGTTTGACATGGTAACCTTTTACCGCACAAACGAATGCGAGCGCCGGCGCGGTATTTCCAGCAGAAGCATCGCAAACAATGCCGCCCGGTTCCAGCTTCTTGCCGTTCCAAGTCAGCCCTTTTTCTGCCGCCTCCACCATTGCCAGTGCCATCCTGTCCTTATAACTGCCGCTGGGGTTCATGTTTTCGAGCTTAACAAAAACATTGGCCGCCACATCCTTCCCAATTTTATTCAGCTTGAGAAGAGGTGTATTCCCGATCATTTTCAACATATCACTTGAGTATTGCATTCCTTTGTCTCCTTTCACATAAAGTCATTGATTTCTTCCATCCTCAACTATCACAAAAGTTTTCCAAAAACACAGGGCATTAAACTCGGAATATGCTGTCCGAATATCTTCTCCGGCAACTTTAATATCGCCTTTTAGAAGAGTTTACATCAAACTGTTCCTGTATCATAAACAATGTTTCTTTATCGCGTTAATTATCATACAAAATTTATCTGCCATTGTCAAGCAACAGTTTGGAAAATGTAGAATGTTTTCCCGGATGCCAATTTCTTAATTTTAAGTGGAACCTGATAATAGCGCTTTCTGCTCTCTAAAATTACCAATAAAGATTAGCGCTCTCCCAGATATGCTGCGATGACATCTGCCTTTTGCGACAGTTCCTGGGCCGGGCCGTGCATACGAATTTTCCCTAATTCCATTACAAAAGAGTAATCAGAAATTTCCAAAGCCCGCTTGGCATTTTGTTCGACCAGCACAATGGTAGTGCCGCTCCGGTTAATCTCTTGAATAATATTGAATACCTCGGTTACCAATATCGGAGCAAGCCCCAGGGTCGGTTCATCAATCAAGATTAATTTAGGCTTTAACATGAGTGCCATGGCAATTTCTAATATTTGCTGCTGCCCGCCGCTCAGGTTGCCGGCCATGATATTCCTTTTCTCTTTCAATATGGGGAAACGCTTATACAACCCTTCAATGTCGGCTTTAATTTTAAGTGTGTCCCTGCGGATATATGCACCCATTTCCAGATTTTCCTGTACTGTCATGGCAGGTAAATTTGATCTGCCTTCGGGCAGAAAGGAAATACCTATTTTTAGCAGTTGAATCGCTTTCAACTGGGTGATATCTTTTCCTTCAAACAAAATCTTTCCGCGCGTTGGCTGGATGAAGCCAAAGACAGTTTTCATCAAGGTAGATTTACCGGCACCGTTTGCCCCAAGCACCGAGACAATCTGCCCCTCTCTGGCAGAAAAAGTGATCTCTTTAAGAACTTCAATATCTCCGTATCCAGAATCAATATTGATAAGCTCAAGAATATCTTTATGTGCCAAAGTATGCCTCCTGGACCTGTTCATTATTACGAATTTCTTCAGGCAGCCCCTCAGCAATTTTCTTTCCATGGTCTAAGACGATAATTCGCTGGGAGATATCCATCACTACGCCCATATTATGCTCCACCAGCAAGACTGTTTTCCCTTCTGCGTTGAGATCCAAGATAAATTTTTTCATTTCATCAACCATCGATGTGTTCACACCTGCCGCAGGCTCATCCAGCATAATAACCTTTGGATCGGATATCAGAACGCAAATGAACTCTAAGAGCTTACGCTGTCCATAAACCAGGTTTTCTGCCAGCTCATTTCGCAATTCATACAATTTTACTTTTTCAAGCAAATCAAAAGCCATTTCCTTTGCTTTTTCTTCCAACAATTGAATATCTTTCGTATGCAAAATTCGTTTTAGATTATTCTCTTCTTGATGCTGTTGTACGGATACCAACACATTGTCTAAAACTGTTAAGCTTGGAAAAATGCTCACGCTTTGAAACGTTCTTCCAATTCCCATTAAGGAAATTTTATCGGGGGGTAGTCGGGTAATCTCTTTTTCCTGATAATATATTCGTCCTTCTTCCGGTCTCAAAAAACCTGTGATACAGTTGAAAAGGGTGGTTTTTCCAGACCCATTCGGGCCGATGATACTTAACAGTTCACCCGGTTTTACTTCAATATTCACCTGATCCAGCGCGATGACACCATCAAAACGTTTTGTAATCTCTTCAATCTTAAATACCGGGTTTTGTTTGCTTTCGAGAGGATTGTTCAGTACACGGTTCATAATACGGTCTCAGAGTGGGGAGTTTTTGACTTTTTGCCTTTTTTTTCAAGGCTGGAAATGACGCCGTCCAGGCCGTTGGGCATGTAGAGAGTTACCAATATCAGAATTAGCCCATATACCATTTGCTGAAGCTGGGGCGCGATCGCTTTTTCGCCGCCGACCTCTAGAAAACGCGGTAGGACGCTAAATATCACCGCGCCAATGATTACACCCCGCATTTTTCCTACGCCCCCTACAAAGACCATGATCATTAAAGTATTTGTAATTTCCAATCCCATATCAGAAGGACAAACTACAGAAAGATACTGAGCCTGGAAACTGCCAAGGGCGCCAATGACAAAACCGCTTAATACAAAGGCAATCAATTTGTACCGCAAGGGGTTAATTCCAATTGCGGCTGCGCGGATTTCATCTTCCCGCACCGCAATAAATGCTCGTCCTGTCCGTGAGCGGTTGACTGCCCAGATTAACAGGAACAACAGGGCTGCGACCGGTAATAAAAGATAATAATACTGGAAGGGCTTGGTAATTTTAAGAGCAATATCCGTAAACGGGATAGATAAAAGTGGTCGTTTTACCCCCAGCGAACAGAGCGACCCACCAGTAATATCCACCGCCGAATTGACAACCATTTGAGCGATGATAGCAAATCCCAGCGTCCCAATTGCAAAGGTCACATGGCGAATACGAAAAAATGCCACCCCCACAAATAGCGATAAGACAGCCATCGTAACCGCTGCAAATAAAATGCTCCCAAACCATCCAAAACCAAATCTCGAGCCAACCAGGGAGGTCATATATGCTCCCAACCCCAAAAATACGGATTGGCCCAGCGATACCTGCCCCACCTGGCCGGCGATCAAATCGAATGCCAAAGCAAATACCGTCCAGCGGGTGGCATCGATTAACGCATTGAGAATATAGCCGGATTTAAAAACTTGGGGGGCAATGATCAGGAACGCAGCCAGAAGAATAAATAATGTGATTCGAAAGACCTTTTTCTGCTTCATAGCCCAATCCTTTTACCAAAAAGGCCATTTGGACGTAAGAATAGTACAGCAATAAAAAACACAAATGCAGCTACATCTTTATAGGCCAGCGACACATAACCGCCAAAGAGGGATTCGATCATACCAATGATAAAACTTGCATAGATTGCACCATTAACCTGTCCCATTCCCCCCATAATGATAGCGGCCAGCGCTTTGAGGGTCAGCATAGACCCCATATGAGGATAGACATTAAACAAGGGCGAAACTAATGCTGCCGCCAATCCTGTGATTGCGCCCCCAATTGCAAAAGTGATGATCGAAATCCGGTGAGTATCAATGCCCAACAATTTGCTTACAGTCTGATTTTGAGAGACGGCCCGCATCGTTTTTCCAAGTTTGGTATAACGCACAAACCATTGCAAGGCAATAAATACAAGAACGGTCACTGCCAGAACAATCCAGCGTTGTACGGAAGCGCGCATGCCAAATAATGTAACGATTTGGGATGTGTAGATAGTTGGAACATGCCGCGGGTCAGTTGTAAAAAACCAGACTGCAGCATTTTGAATGATGATGGATAAGCCGAGTGTGGCAATAATATGAGCGCGAAAGCTTTTATCCAGAATGGGGTTGATGGTCAATCTTTCCATGATCACCGAATAAACCCCGGTCAAAAGAATAACCAATATTACGATGAACCAATAAGGAAATTGGGTAAAATTCAATAAAAGATACAAAGTATAACCGGAAACCATAAATAGGTCGCCGTGAGCAAAATTAACGACATTAAACACGCTGAAGGTCAACACCAATCCTAGGGTAACAAGAGCATATAGAGACCCCAGTGTCAATCCATTCAGCACTTGCTCCATCAACGTTGTAAGTGAAAAACTCATATGGTTATCCTAAAAAATAATTGGATTATGACGATAGCGTTCAAACAATATGGAACAAGGCCGTTCGATAGCAGTAAGTATAGAGAAACTGCTATCGAACGGACGGTTGGTAAAAAAGTTTACTTGACGATGTAATCTGAATGGTCAACCGGCTTTAATTCTACAGTTTCCAACACGGTTGCCCGGCCGTCTTTGTTTATTTCCAAAGAGCCATCAAGGTATCCCTGGTTGTATTCATCAAATTTAATCTTGCCGGCAGGCGTATCGAGATCAAGAGCCGCAATAGCATCGCGTATATTCGCCCGATTAATTTCCTTGCCCGCTGCAATAACATCTTTGATCGCTGGGACTACGGTATACATGAAGGCATAATATCCGGACATGCGTTCGAGAGTGACAGGTTTGTTGTGGAATTCAATAAATTTCTTTGAAAACTCCTTGTCTTGATCAGCAGAGAAGAAGGAGAACTCAGTTACTCCCTCAGCTATCTTGGTGTTATCCTTCAGCAACTCATTGACAAGATCAGAAACACAGGAGCCGCGCGAGAACATAGGCAGGTCCAAACCCACCTCATACTTCTGGCGCATAAAGGTGGAGCAGGACTGGTCGTCCATGAAGACTAACATGGCTTCCGCATCTGAATTTTTGATTTTTGTCAAGACAGGGCGGTAGTCTGCGGTGCTGCCTTCAAAATATTCCTCGCTGACCACATCAACCCCAAGTCGTTTAAACTGATTGGTATACACCACACCTGCGCCACGCGCCATCTGATTATCATTTCCCACAATGGCAATTTTCTTGGTCTTGCCGGCGATATACTCCGCAAATCCCTGGCCCATGATGAGATCATCTGGGTTAATTTTAAAGAACCATTCGTTTCCGCCTTTACCAATTTGCATATACACAAACGCATTTGTAGAAGAAGCTTCAACGGTCGGGGTTTCGAGCTCATCAATAATGGGGACTGCGGGCAGTGTCGCAGAGCTGGAGCCACAACCAATCATCACATCTACTTCATCAACTTCAACGAGTTTGCGCACCGCGCTGACCGCGTCTGTTGCATTGGCTTTATTATCAGCCTTGTAGATTTCAATGGGGTGACCTTCAATCATGCCGCCAATTTCGTCCATGGCCATATCAATTCCCAGGACGTAACTCTCACCGAGAGAAGCGAGCGTCCCAGTCAACGGCAGGCACAGGCCTAGCTTGATCGGTTTCAAATCTGCTGTTGGCTCAGGAGCTGCCGGCGCTTCAGTCGGAGCAGTGTCCGCTGTTGCCGCAGAGCTTTCAACGGTTGGCTTGGCGGCAGGAGCTTCGGTTGCAGCCGGAGCCGCGCAGCCAGCCAGAAGGATGGCAAGTGCAATTAACACATTTAAAACCCAATACTTCTTCATATTATTCTCCTCATAATTGAAATATATGTCCCAGAGGGGATAATCCCTGGGTTAAATCGCTATTCGATTGAAAATGTACAACGATAAATTGTTACTGTAGGAGAAATGCCATTTCGTTATTGATTATTACATTTTTCCAATCGAAAGTCAATAGGGAATTTTTCTGAGATTTTGACCTATGACCAATTACTCATGTCGGATCGTCTGGCAATTTCACTCACAATCTCCCGCCCCAGCGCTATCAGTTCCTCGATGTTGAGCCGTCCATCCTGGACCAGATGGCGCGGATAGGTCAAACTGACCGCTAAATTTATGGGGGGATCTCCTGACTTATAGAGAGGCACCCCTACGGCGCCAATGGCATCATATTGCTCACCGTCATTAATGGCATAACCTTTCTCCCGGATCTCCTCCAATTGTTGCAGCAAAGCCTGGGGAGTGGAAAGTGTTCGGGATGTAAACACGCGCAGTGGAACCTTCTTTAAGAATTCCCCAACATAGCCATCGTCTGCATGAGCCAGCAATACTTTTCCCATGGCGGTAGAATATAATGGAAAAGATTGCCCTGGTTCAACCGCAATCTTGATCGGCCCGCGACCAACAAGTACAGCCAGATAGATCACTTCAAATTGGCTGAGCGTTCCCAAAAATAAATTGTGTTCAAATCTGTTGGAAAAACCTTCAAAAACTTTTTTAGCCACCGCCGGCAAAGGATTGTGAAAAGAGTAGCTGGTAGCCAATCTCAGCACTTTTGGCCCCAGCGAGTAACTCTGCCCCCCTTTATTCTGCTCTAGGTAGCCGGCATTACACAGCGTTCTTACAATTCGGAAAACCGTAGTCGGGTTGATGCCAAGCTCCCGCCCCAGCTCTCGGATTCCTCGTTCTGTATGTTCGGCGGAAAAAGCATCCAGCACTTCGAGCGCTTTTGCCACAGTTTGGTTTGGCTGTTTCTCGTCGGGTATATTTTTCACACTTCCTCCTGGGAACTGGATAGCTTGAAAACACGAAGAGCTTGTAGACGAAACAATGTTTCTTTTATTGTACGAGAGACTATATAAAGTTACAAGCCGCTTTTTAGCACTTCTCTACTCCCCATTTAAACCAAAAAGCCTGGTTCTTCGTAACAATTCACGCGAAGAGCCAGGCTTTGCAGCAGGTTGGGTAGAGAACCTTTTGTCAAATGAACCGGCTCTAAACCCGACAGGATGTTAAATCTACCCTAACGCCTGACCCAAGTCCCAGAGGATATCTTCAATATCCTCGATACCGATGCTCAGGCGGACAAGGTCCGGGGCTACACCCGCACTGGCTTGCTGTTCCTCATTCAACTGGCTGTGTGTAGTTGTAGCCGGGTGAATCGCGAGGCTTTTCGCGTCGCCCACATTCGCCACGTGACTGAACAGTTGCAAACTTTCGATAAATTTCTTGCCGGCCGGCACGCCGCCCCGAATACCAAAGCTCATAATCGCGCCTGAACCCTTGGGCAGGTACTTCTGCGCGGCGGCGTAGTCCGGGCTTGTTTTTAAACCCGGGTAAGCCACCCAGCTTACTTTTGGATGGCTTTGCAGGAATTCGGCGGTCTTTTGAGCGTTCTGAACATGCCGTTCCATGCGCAAACTGAGGGTTTCAAGTCCTTGAAGAAAGAGAAACGAATTAAAAGGTGAAAGGCAGCCACCAAAATCGCGCAGCACCTGGACGCGCGCCTTCAAAATAAAAGCCGGAGCGCCAAGTTTGGCATACACCAAGCCATGATACGATTCGTCCGGGGTGTTGAAGTTTGCAAAGCGCGGATTGTCCGCCCATTGGAAATTACCGGCATCCACAATCACACCGCCGATGGAGGTGCCATGCCCGCCAATAAATTTGGTGGCGGAATGGACGATAATATTTGCGCCAAATTCAAAAGGACGAATCAGATAAGGAGACGCAAAGGTGTTGTCAATCATCAAAGGAATACCAAATTCCTGTCCGATGCGGGCAACCTCTTCAAAAGGAAAAACGTTGATCAGTGGATTACCGAGTGTTTCACCATAGAGCAGTTTGGTGTTTGGTCGGATGGCACGCCGAAAGTTGTCCGGGTCATGCGGATCCACCAGCGTCACCTCAATACCCAGACGGGGGAAGGAATACGCAAGCTGGTTGTAAGTGCCGCCATAGAGCGTAGAGGCGGAGACAATATGGTCACCGGCCTGCGCCAGAGTTAAGATCGCCTGTACCTGGGCGGCGTGGCCTGAACTCACCGCCAGCGCGCCCACCCCGCCTTCCAGGTCCGCCATGCGCTGCTCAAAAACGTCACTGGTGGGGTTCATAATGCGGGTATAGATATTGCCCGGTTCTTCCAGTGCAAACAGGCGCGCTGCATGTTGGGTGCTGTTAAAAACAAAAGATGTCGTCTGATAGATCGGCACGGCTCGCGAGTTGGTCTCCGAGTCAGGATGCTGTCCGGCATGAAGTTGGCGGGTTGCAAAACCATACTGGCGTGTGGAATTGTTCGTTGTCATAGCTATAAATCCCTTTCATTCAATTAATTTTAGTTTGTAATACGAGTTCTGCACCCAATAGGGGCATCTGAACTCGTCTTGTATGGTATTCTCACAAATCAATCGCCGAAAACTGCTTGAACTCAGTAAGGTCATACGGCGTTTCTTGGTACACATAGTAATTAATCCAGTTGGCAAACAGCAGGTTGGCGTGCCCGCGCCAGCGCACCAACGGCAGACGGGCAGGGTCATCCTTCTCAAAGTAATTGACCGGAATTTCAATCGGCTGGCCGGCCGCCACATCACGGTCATACTCTTTCTTCAGGGTCAACGGGTCATACTCCGAATGGCCGGTTACAAAAACCTGCCGGCCGTCCTGCGTAGCGACAATATACACCCCCGCCTCCTCCGATTCAGCCAGTACCTTGAGTTGTGGAACTTTTTCAACATCAGTCCGGCGGATCTCCGTATGACGGGAATGGGGTGCATAAAAAACATCGTCAAAGCCGCGCAGCAGCTTGACATTCTTTTCCAGCACACGGTGAGGAAACACCCCAAACTGTTTGGCCGGCAGCGGGTACTTGGGAATGCCAAACTGGTGGTAGAGTGCCGCTTGTGCACCCCAACAAATGTAAAACAGGGAAAAGACATTCTCCAATCCCCAATCCATAATTTCTGTCAGCTCCGGCCAATAATCCACCTCCTCAAATTCCAAGTGCTCCACCGGCGCGCCAGTGATCACCAGCGCATCAAATTTTTGGTCGCGAATCTGATCAAATGTCTGGTAAAACGCCAACAAGTGCTCCTCGGGAGTATTTTTACTCTTATGCGAATTGGTGCGCACCAGCGTAACCTCAACCTGAAGTGCCGTATTTCCAAGCAGGCGCAACAGCTGGGTTTCTGTGGCAATTTTCGTCGGCATCAGGTTCAAGATGGCAATTCTTAAAGGGCGAATATCCTGATGGAGGGCACGGTTCTCATCCATCGTAAAGATATTCTCATTGCGTAAAATTTCTTTGGCAGGAAGTTGGTCGGGAATTTTTATAGGCATGGAACCTCCTCTATAAGTTATTTCATGAAATCGCATGTTCTATCCAAGTGCACCGAGCAAGAAACTGTTCAATAAAAACAAAAAACTCAGGAGCCATTTCCTGAGCCTTCTCCTCAGGGCTATTGCTCCACCAAACTATTTCTCAGGGGAGCAATACACCCGTCCACGGATTTGCACTCTCATCGAGAGCGATGCAGCCTCCGGGGTGCTCTTGCTCCCCAACGCATATCCATAGACATTTGTTTCCTGTTCATTTCGTAAACCTCGTGTAATTGCATTTGTAAATCCCTTATATTCGATAAGATTTATACGGTATTTTCAAAATTTTGTCAAGCCCGCTGGTTTTTATGTTTTTCCTTCTTTCCTGGTGTTTCTTAGTCTTGTTTCCAGTGCAGAACGTGTATTTCGATGGCTTTCAGCCAGCCATTTCAGAATTTTGTACCACAAACCAGCCTATTGGTTGGCAGAGACTTTGTTGATAAATGTACATTCGCCGCCCCAATTCTTACACAGGCTATGATTATTTTTTGAATGCCATATCTTAAGATCTTAGATTCAAATAGTCGTATAATTGAAGAAATTTGGCCTCCAGTATTAGATGTTTTTAGGGAAGGAGTGAACGTGACGGCGCAGGTTGAGCAGGATTTATACCAATTCAGTACCTATGCCCCGCAGATTGACCTTTCATTTCACCAGTATTTGCTCATCGGCGATGAGCCGGTTTTATTTCATACGGGAGATGTGCGAGGGGCAGCCGCTTTAATTCCGCAGTTAAACGCGACTCTCAATGGCAAAACCTTGAAATATATCTTCGTTTCTCATTTTGAGGCGGATGAATGTGGAGGGCTGTCTCTAATTTCAGGCAGTTTTCCAGAGGCTGTAACCGTTTGTTCAGAGGTAACCGCACGCCAGCTTGTCGGGTTTGGATATAAAAATAAGATCCTTACTAAAAAGCCCGGAGAAAAACTCATTTCCAATTCATATGAATTGGAATTTTTCAGTTACCCTTCTGAAATGCACCTTTGGGAGGGTTTATTGGCTTTGGAAAATCGGCGCGGTATTTTCTTCAGCAGCGACATCATGATCCGGCGCGGGCAAGCAAACGGTATTATTATAGACACCGCTTGGAATACCGAGATAAACAATATCCGCCCGGAGCAAGTGCCTGACCCGGAACGGCTTGCCCAATTACAAAAAACACTGACCCAATTAAGTCCAAAATTAGTAGCTACAGGTCATGGCCCTTGCCTTAGATTGAACTAGCTATTTTGCCCACTGTCTCATTTACCAATAAGTCACAATAGGATCAAAAAATAAAGGACATCAGAACAAATGATTGACAAAAAACTCATGGAAGTGCTCACCACCCCCCCTGATGCCGCTTTTGCAATTGTTACCCAGGGTTTGGGTGAGCCTCATGTCATCAATTCATGGAACAGCTATGTACTTGTAACCGATAAGGATAAGTTTCTTATTCCCGCAGGACGAATGTTTGAAACAGAAAAAAACCTCAAAAGAAACAATAAGGTTAAACTGACAATAGCCAACAGAGAGGTTGAGGGCAAAACCTACAAAGGGACGGGTTTCCTGGTTAGGGGTACTGCAAGCTTTGATAAAGAAGGTGCGGATTTCGACGCAATAAAAGCAAAATTTCCATGGGCCAGAGCAGCATTAGTGGTGACAATCGAATCAGCAGAACAAACCCTCTAATGTCATAAGAACAATCAAGCCGGGCTAGTATTTGGCCAATGCTTCCACAGGAAATTCTATGCCGGCTTGTGGGAGCAGTTCCCGTAAGAATCCAGCTCTGCTTGCAGGGCGTAACTCCTGCCTATAAAACTGTTCGCGGGACAACCACCGTGTTAGGCTGTCGTCGTTCGCGCTTGTTATCTCCTGCTCCCGGCGATGTTCTCTTTATTGAGATGCTTTGAATGTTATAATCAATTTGAATGATGGAGGATGGATGGAAATAACATGGTATGGACATTCTTGTTTTCGGCTGAGCGAACGCGGTATGGCAGCAGTAGTGTGCGA
Organism: Anaerolineaceae bacterium; assembly: GCA_020845515.1. GTDB lineage: Bacteria > Chloroflexota > Anaerolineae > Anaerolineales > Anaerolineaceae > Ch132. The sequence goes on from JADLFQ010000012.1 coordinate 26,588, forward strand.
CCCGTATGATCACCGTTCAGTCGGGTACGAGTCGTTAAAACTTAAAGCGGATATCGTTACTATCAGCCATGACGCACCCGGTCACCGGCACACCAACGCAGTCAAGGGGGAGTATTACCTCATTGAGGGACCGGGCGAGTACGAGGTCGGCGGGGTGTTTATCACCGGTGTGCAAACCAACGGCGTGAGCAAGAAGAGCAGCAGTGACCCGCGCAACACCCTGTATGTCATTGATTACAACGGCATCACAGTCGCGCATCTGGGGGCAATAAACCGCGTACCCAGCCAGACCGAAGTAGAGGCTCTTGGATCGGTGAAGATCGCGCTGGTTCCGGTGGGCGGGGGGTCGAGCTTGAACGCTTCCAAAGCGGCTGAAGTGATCAGCTTACTGGAGCCACAGATTGTCATCCCGATGCACTATGCTTCTCCGGCCTGCACTATCAAGCTGGAACCACTCGAGAAGTTTCTCAAGGAAATGGGCTTGAACGATGTACAAGCAGAAACTTCTCTAAAAGTAACCAGCCCATCCTCTCTGCCCGATGAGACAAAAGTAGTTATTTTAGAACCACCCAAAGGCTAATCAGGAGAGTTCCCCGTGCCGGTAAAGCTGATCATGACTTGGAATATTATACCCGAACGCGAACAAGAGTATTTTGAATTTGTAGTGCGCGAGTTTATTCCGGGCGTTCAGCGGCTGGGTTTTGACCTGACAGACGCCTGGGCAACTGTATTCGGCGAACGACCACAAATTCTGGTGGGCGCGGTGCTGCCTTCCAGTTCCGAAGCCCATGCACTGCTGATCTCTCCCGATTGGTTGAGCCTGAATAACCGCCTATTGGATTTTGTGAATGATTATTCGCAAAAACTGGCGCCAGCAGAAGGTGGTTTTCAGTTCTAAACCCTGGCAGACCCACAGAATGCCAAGCGAATTTTCCCAGCTTTTATTGCAATGGTATGCACATGCTGCCCGCGCTCTCCCCTGGCGCGAGCGTTCTGATGCCTATAGCATTCTGGTGTCGGAAATTATGCTCCAGCAAACTCGCGTGGAAACGACAATCCCTTATTTCCAGCGCTGGCTGGAGCGGTTTCCGACCCTCGCCGGCCTGGCAGCAGCGCCAGAGCAGGAAGTCCTGCGGCTGTGGGAAGGGTTGGGTTACTACAGCAGAGCGCGCAATCTGCACCGGACGGCCCGCCAAGTGGTTGTGGAATATAACGGGGTGATCCCCAGTTCCGCAGCGGAACTGGAACGCCTGCCGGGCGTTGGGCGCTACACAGCAGCGGCAGTCGCTTCAATTGCCTTCGGGAAGGATGAAGCCGCGCTGGATGGCAACATCCGGCGGGTGTTAGCACGTTACTTCAACATCGAGTTGTCGGTTGGCTCTCCGCAGGCGGAGAAGGTTTTTTGGGGTCTTGCCCGCGAGCATCTGCCGCGCGGGCGTGCCAGCGATTATAACCAGGCGTTGATGGATTTGGGGGCGACCGTTTGCACACCGTGCGCGCCGCGTTGTGAAGCCTGCCCGTTGGAAGCACTCTGCCAGGCACGCATACTGGGAGTGCAGGAAGCGCGTCCGGTACGGCGGCCCCGCGCAACAATTCCGCACTACATCGTTACCGCGGCCGTGATCCGCCGCAGCGGGAGAGTCTTGATTGCCCAGCGGCCTTCAACAGGCTTGCTTGGCGGGCTTTGGGAGTTCCCGGGTGGCAAGCAGGAACCCGGAGAATCGCTGGTGGACTGCATGACTCGGGAAATCCGGGAAGAACTGGGGGCGGCTGTGCACGTTGGGGTGGCCTTGGGGGTGTATCAACATGCCTATACACATTTTCGTATTACCCTGCATGCATTTGCATGTACACTCTTGGAAAAGCAGGAACCGCAGGCGCTGCACGCAAGCGAGATCCGCTGGGTTGCCCCGGAGGAACTGGGGGATTTTCCAATGGGAAAAGTTGACCGTCAGATCAGCCGGAGCTTGGTGAATCGCACCGAAGCAAAAAAATAACCTGCCGGCGGGGTGCGCGATGGAGGAAGTAAGATGAAACCCAAAGCCCTGGATGAAGCCCGCTCCAGAATGGTACAGGAGCAGATTGACCGCCGCGGGCTGCATAACCAACGATTGCTTGATGCATTTCTAAAAGTCCCGCGCCACCTCTTTGTCCCTGAAGAAGCTATCGAATACGCATATAACGACGAGCCGCTGCCAATTTCATGCGGCCAAACGATCTCTCAGCCGTATATCGTTGCACTGATGACTAGTTTGCTTGACCTGCATGGCGGAGAAAATGTTTTGGAGATCGGCGCCGGCTCAGGCTACCAGGCTGCCATTCTGGCGGAGATGACAAAAACGGTACACTCTGTGGAATACCATGCCGCGCTGGCCGAAGGTGCCCAAAAAGCACTGAATGGGGCCGGGTATGGTCGGGTGCAAGTGCATGTTGGGGATGGATCGCTGGGTTGGCCGGAGAGCGCGCCCTACCAGGGTATTGTGGTAACGGCGGCCGCGCCCAAAGCTCCGCACCCGCTGCTTAACCAGCTTGACGATGGTGGAAAACTGGTGCTGCCAGTCGGTGCGCGTGGTCGCCAGGAATTGCAGGTATGGGAACGCCGCGGAGCGAATTTCACACATGAGAGCATCATCCCTGTTTCTTTTGTGCCGCTGCGGGGAGAATATGGATGGAGCGAAGAACAATGGCCTTTAAGTTTGTAAGCACATATAAACAGGGTATGCGGTTGGGGGTTTTTTGTCTCCTTCTGGCAACCGGCTGCAGTACGGTTATGCCGCAAGCAGTTGCATCCGCCGCACCCACAGCAGAGATCTCCGCGGCCGCACCACCCGCGCCGGCAAACACACTTGAACCCACCGCGAGCGCGTCGCCAGCGCCAACAGAAACGCCATCCCCCACAGTCACGCCTGCACCGCTCGTCCCGAACCTGGAGCACATCGTCTTCATCCTCTTTGAAAACAAAGAGTTCTCCACCGTAATCGGCAACCCGCAGATGCCAACATTCAACCGCTACGCAAGGGAGAACACACTCCTGGGTGAGCACTATGCCATTCTGCATCCGAGCCTGCCAAACTATATTGCCCTGGTGGGAGGTGACACCTTCGGGATCACGACCAACTACCCTGAGATTGTGATTGATGCGCCCGCCATAACGGACTTTGTTGAATTGAGCGGGCGCACCTGGAAGACCTATCAGGAGAGCATGCCGGAGCCATGCTACCTGCAGGACACGCTCAGCTACGTACAAAAGCATAATCCCTTCATCTTCTTCAAATCCATTCGGGAAAATCCGGAGCGCTGCCGGGCGCATGTTGTCCCCATGGAAGCGTTGGAGGCAGATCTCCAGCAGGGTACGCTGCCGAACTATGTTTTCATTACACCCAACCTGTGTCACTCAGCACACGATACATACAGCCGCCCCGAAGAATGCAATCTGCGGGTAGTGGATGATTGGCTGGCGGGGGTGCTGGACCGTCTGACGGCTTACCCAGGTCTGCTCGACAATGGTGTGATCATCCTCACGTGGGATGAAGGACAGGGGGAGCATACTTGCTGTGGATTGGAAACCGGCGGGGGGCGCATTCCGACTGTGTTGATTTCCAACCAGGTACAAGCAGGCTTCCTGGACTCCACTCCGTATACGCACTATTCGGTGCTGCGCACCATCGCCGAGGCATGGACGCTGCCGTTGCTGGGCTATGCCGCCGATGCGGAAAAGGCGCCGCTCATTCTGGCGCCCTGGCAGTAGCAGCTACACAAGGTTCCAATAAGTGGAGTACACCGCCTCCCTTACGAAAAAAATAAGCCGGTGACTCTACAAGCCGGCTTATCATATTATCTGATGTCGTAAAAAAGGAACTGCCTACACTCGGATTACCTGAACAAACACGCGCGGTGAGCGGCGGGTCTTCTCATAGAGGTAGTTTCGCACCAATTGCTCAACGTCCTTTTGCAGTTTCCCATTCGAATACGCCGCCTTTTCGGCTACACGATTTTTTACTTCGTCAAAAATTTCACTGGCTTCACCGTTCAAAATAAAGCCCTGACTGAAGATGCTGGGGGGTTGGATCAGCCCTCCACCGGAATATTTATCCACTGCCAGATTAATCAGAACAAAGCCATCCTGGGCAAGCATTTCGCGCTCACGCATGATGTCATAGTCCACAGTGCCGACACCGGAACCATCCACAAAAATATTGGCCGTGGGAACCCGTGCACCGAGTTCAATTTTATTTTTGGTCAGTACAATTGACTGCCCGTTTTCCACCACCAGGATGTTCTCAGCGGGGATACCCATCTGCTGGCCGATCTTGGCATGCTGTTTCAACTGACGCAGTTCGCCATGTATGGGAATAAGAAAGCGCGGCTTCACCAGGTTAATCAGGAGTTTCATCTCCTCCTGGCTGGCGTGTCCAGAGACGTGCACAGGCATAATCGCTTCGTACAGCACTTCTGCACCGCGCTCGAAGAGGCGGTTGATCGTGTTGTAAACATTTTCCTCATTACCCGGGATAGGATGAGAAGAAAGCACAACCGTATCGCCGGGCTGGATATCAAACTGGCGATAGTTGCCATTGGAAAGACGGCCCAGAATGGAGGAGGGTTCGCCTTGTGAGCCGGTACACATAATAACAACTTCTTCGTCAGGCAGACCAAGCACCTGATCGAGATTGACAATCAGGTTATCAGGAATGTCCAGATAGCCAAGTTTGCGGGCCATTTTGACGTTGTCTACCATGCTGGTGCCGGCAAACGCCAGCTTGCGGTTGAACTTTGCAGCGGCGTTGGCGACCTGCTGCATACGCGAGATCAGCGAAGCAAAGCTCGCCAGGATGATGCGCCCTTTGGCCAGCATGAAAACCTGATCGAGCGCCTGATCTACCACACGCTCCGAAGGCGTCCAGCCGGAGCGTTCAGCGTTGGTGGAATCTGCCAGCAGAGCCAAAACGCCGCGCTGGGAGAACTCCGCAAGCTTTGCAAAATCGGCCGGTCTGTTATCCACCGGGGTGTGGTCGAACTTGTAGTCGCCAGAATGAACAATAAGACCAGCCGGGGTGGTAATGCCCAGCCCAACCCCATCAGGGATCGAGTGGCAAATGTGGAAAAACTCCACCTGAAATGGTCCCGCCTGAATAGTCTCCCCGGCCTGAACCGTGTTCAGTTTGGCTTTGTTGAGCACACCGGAGCGGGCAAGTTTAACCTCTAACAGGCCGCGCGTCAGGGGTGTAGCATAAATGGGCGCGGGGATCTCCTCGACGATATGCTTGATCGCGCCGATATGATCTTCGTGGCCGTGTGTGATAATAATGCCTGCAATACGGTCAACCTTGTCAAGCAAAAACTGGATATCGGGGATAATATAGTCCACGCCCGGCATAGTGCTATCCGGGAACATTAAACCAGCATCAACGATGAGGTACTCGTCGCCGTATTGGTACACCATCATATTTCTCCCCACTTCCCCCAAACCACCCAGGGGGATGATGCGTAAAACTTCTTCTTTCATGTAAAAACACCTCTTTTTAAAAGCATACCCCGGCTTACGTGCACCCGGGGTATGTAAAATAATTCAAAACCTAGTCTCTTAAAACAAAGTAAAGAAAACCAAAAACTCAGGTACTGGTTAAGAATATAACATAGTCAGAAGGTTTTGTCAAAATTAATTTTTATATCATTTCCAAAAGATCAAAAAAATCAATCATGCAGCAGGCTTTTACAGCCAGGGGTAAGGTTCTCCTTTTAGCCGTTTCACCAATTGCTTATACAGCAAAACCGGGCGACCGGGAAATGACAGGCAGTTTGGCTAATAGACGATGAAGTTCCCCAATAAATAGATTGCAAAGTAGCTTACAACCCCAACGGATAGCGCCGCTCCAAGTCCCACAAAAAATGGCCTGATCCCCATTCCTCTAAATCGCCTTAAGTTTGTACTCAACCCAACGCCTGCCAGCGCCACCACCAGGAAATTGTCCCCCCAATTCTGGGCGAGGGCAATTGTACTCTTCCAGGCATCCAACTCCAACAGCCCAAAAGCCTTTCCATTCGCGTTAATGCCCGCATCGCCAACTGAGCGCGCCAGCGCCATCAGCAGAAACCCCAAGATAAACATGGGCAGCAACTTGCCAATGGAGGCCAACCGGTTGGGCTGGTCTGTCGTTTGTTTGGTTTTTCTATAGGCATAAGTTAAAAATGGGATGATGACGCCCATGGACATATTTCGAACAAGTTTTGTCACGGTGGCCACATTTAAGGCAAGCGGTTTGGCGAAGGTGTCGGCGTACACTTTCGCAGCGCCGACCACCTGCGAAGTGTCATGGATGGATGTCCCCAGAAACAAGCCTATTTTTACTGCATCGCCGGAAAAAAGAAAGTTGGCTAAATACGGATAAGCTACAGTGGCGATTAACCCGAAGATTGTGATGACTGCCACCGCGTAGGCGGTTTCCTCCTCTTCCGCCTCGATGGCTGGGCTGGTTGCCACAATGGCGGTGACGCCGCAAACAGATGTTCCTACAGCGATCAGGGTGCCAATCCGGCTTGGTAAATTAAGCTTTTTATTAATCAGCGTAGTGATTAACAGCGCGCTGGCGATGCAAATAATGACGATTGGCACGCCATATACCCCGAGGCGGAGAACATCGAACACGGTCAGACGGATACCCAGAAGAATAATCCCAAAACGCAAAATTTTGCCCACAGAAAACCGGATGCCGGGGGTGAGTATCTCAAAAGTCGGCATGACCGAAGTGATCATTATGCCCAACAGGATTGCTACAAGAATGGGGGCAATGGGTGACTTTTCAAATCCAAGCAACTCGATGCCGATATATCTGCTGAGCAAAAAGCTGACCCAGGCCAGCAGCGCCACGGCGGTGACCCCTGGCAGTAATTCGAACAAATTTCTTGTCCATAATCTTGGCGCAAAGCTCGTTTTTATTTTGAGGAACAGCGTGTTTTCTTTTTTCATTGGGTCCTTACCGATATTTTGAGGGTCTGGTCTGAGCTTCTTAACTTAAGAATTTGAGCTTATTTTAAATTCTTTTTCCAATATCCGCCTGAATCTTATTCTCCGTCAAGTCGCGCTCTTTAGTTTAAATCATTAATAGAAAAACTTCTCAGTTTAGACCATAATTTGTTTCATAAATTTAATCAACTGATTTGGGAGTGGCTAATAATTGGGCCAGAGTGATAAAATCCAGGCATAATCCAATGTTCAAAATATCACCGAACCGAACGGCAAAACCGAACCGGAAAAACAGGGGGCGGCAGCCAGCGCTACCACCAAAATATTTAGAGAATTTTTTGTTTGCTAAAAAACATCACCATCTCGGGCAGAAACCACCTCGCCGCTGAAATACTGTTTCACTTCGTTGACCAGGATGTCTGGATCGTAGGGTTCGGAATAATTTTGTTCGTGATGCAGAACTACTGTTTTTACATTTGCCTGTGAGGCGAACTCCGCCAATCGGCGTGATTGCATATGAAATATCTTGGCAATGTTTTTTTGATCTCCACGCCACGGTGTATCTACTAACTCATTATTCACGGGGGAAGCATCACTGAATAGAATATCCGCATCTCTGGCAGCCTCAAGGTAGCTATCACTTTCAATTCCATCTCCCGCCCAGATAATGATGCGTTCATTGTTGGAGAAACGGTATCCAAAATTCTGTTTGAATCCCCCGTGAGGGTGATGAAACGCTTCAATCTTCATATTTTCATCTGAATAAACCAGTCCTGGCTGTGCAATTTCATGCGCCGTGGCTCGCCAACCAATATCATCCTTTTGTTCAGGCCCATGAACACGCTCCTCAATATCAGCCTGGTCGGCTTCCAGAAGAGATTCTACAAGATTTTTAACTCCAATTGGGCCATAGATTTCAATTGGTCTTGTGCGACCATGGATCCATGGCAACAAGATCAAGCTGGGAAGGCCTGCCGCATGGTCAGAATGGAGGTGGGTAATAAAAAGCCGTGTCAGGTTGTTAGGGGACAGGGCGTTTATCATCATCTCGTTATGGGCAATGGCTGCGTTTGCAACCGCCCGCCAGATTCCATCCCCTGCATCAATCAGATAGGGGGTCTGGTTGGCAATAACGGCGCCGCCAGGCCCATATCGATGAGGAGTCGGCTCCGGCTTTCCTGAGCCCAGCATAACAGCGAAAGTGTTGATGCCAGCGGGAGCAAAGATGCGGGGTTGGCCGGGGTCGGTCCATATTTCTCTGGCCCGATAAACGCTGGAATATTGAGCATTTTTATTTTCCATTGGTGATTCCTTTTGAGTTACATATTGGTTGTCTGATCAGGATCTCGAGAGCGCGGCCTTTTTACAGGAGGGGTGATAACAGTCAGAAACACAACTTCTTCATCGGAGAATGCTTCATATTTTTGTAATGAGTTACCATCATAGTATAGAAAACGACCGCTTCGAAGGATATGTTCACCCGAGGTCAGGGTAATTTTAAGTTCCCCTTCCAGTATGTAAACGATTTGTTCAGTAGGTTCATCCAAGGGGAAGACTTCCGCACATGCCCCAGGCAGCATACGTGTTCTTAATATTTCCATTTTTCGACCAAAATCGCGGTAAAGCATATCAAGTTTCCTGTTCTGAGGAGGCATTTTCGTTGTGTCAGATGATTGTTCCACAGACGCTGGCGGCGTAGATCCTTCCTGTTCAAATTTATTATCCAGAAAGGTACTCATAGGTGCTTGAAGTGCTTCAGCTATTCGAATAAGCGTTGCCAGAGAGGGGGTACTCTTCCCTTGCTCAACCTGTCCAATAAAACCAGCAGTTAGGTTCGCTTTTTCAGCCAATTCACGCATACTAAATCCCAGTACTTTCCGGCGGCGTCTGATTCGAATGCCAATGTCGAAATTTGTTTTATCACTCATAATTTATCTTTCTTCTCGTTATCAGCAAAAAGATCATCCTATTCAAACTCAAGAATCGCCGATCTGCTATCCGATGTAAGTATAGTACAACTATAAAATAATGGCAAGGTATTTAATATTATTGGCATTACAACATGTGCCACTTGACATAAATTATATTAATACTTGACTTTCTTATTTTTTAATGCTATACACTATATGAGGCTTTACATACTAATTAGACCTTGTTAATTGAGCCGTGGTAAGGCTAAGTGGCGTAGACCGCGTTTCGGGATTTCTGAAACCTTAAGAAAATAAGGTAAGCTCAAGAACACTTTACGGGTATGCCAAGCCCAAAAGCGAAAACCAAATGATTTGACAGAGAAAGAATATGGAATAATTTCCGAGGGAATTGAGCAACGCAACCAACCCTTTCATTAAACAATCTTCCCTTGAGGGAAATTATTGATAATCCATTCATTAGAAACTAGCGCTCCTGTCAACCTCCCAATAAATAAAAATCTTGGAGTAAATGAAAATTTTCAAAAGGATGTAGGGAATTTGACACGCTAGATGAAGCGCTATTTTTATAATCAATCGAAGTATCGTATAAATTAATACTTGAAAGGAGAGGAAATGTCTCGAAAACCGCTTTATCTTTTAATCACAATATTCTTCCTTTTATCATTACTGTTAACATCATGCAGCCCAAAGGCCGCGCCTGAGTCAGTGAAACAAAAGGCTACGGCAGAGGAAGCACCGCCTGCAGCGGTAGAGGAAGAAGCTTCAGATGAAATCCCCTGTGATTTTGATGAGCAAACTTGTGAATTTCTGAAAGGGCAAGACTTCACCGGTAAGACCCTTGTAGTAGGGGTTTGGGGGGGAGATATCGAGAAAATTCTTCGTGAGGTGGTTATTCCTCCACTCGAAGCGCGTGGTGCCCGTATCGAATTATTACTCGGAGGGGCCGGGGACCGGCTTGCAAAAATCTACGCTGAAAAAGATAACCCCACCATGGATATTGCCTATATCAATATTCATACAGCCGCGCAAGCAGTACAAGATGGCGTTGTGGAACCAGCCAGCGATGAAATTCCGGCTTATGCTGATTTATATGATTTTGCTAAGTCCAATGGTTATGGAATGAGCATAACAGGCGTTGGGATACTCTATAGTAAATCTGCTTTTTCGTCTCCCCCAGAATGGGCTGACCTTTGGAAGCCGGAGTATAAAGGTAAGATTGCTTTTCCAACGTTTCCATCAACTGGCGCCGATGCAATGATGGCGGTAGCTGGTCGTTTGGAAGGCGGAGACGAACATGATACGGATATTGTTTTTAATAAAATCGCTCAACTGAAGCCGGTACCGATGGTTTTCACAAGCAATGATGAGTTGAACCTCATGATGGATAAAGGCGACATTGTAGCCGCGCCGCAATTGAGTGCGTATGCCTGGGCCGGGGTAGATCAATATGAGAGCCTTGGATTCTCCTGGCCTAAGGATCCAGGCCCAATGCTTGCTATGGATGTTCTCTGTATCGTCAAAGGGACGAAGAATAGAGATCTAGCCCTTGCCTGGACGCAAATCGCATTGAGCCCAAAAACTCAACAGGCTTACGCCGAACGGATCTATTTCGGGCCCACGAATTCAAAGGTTCAAATTTCTGGTGACCTTACAGAACGGGTGATTTATGGTCAAGAGCGTCTAGACAGCCTGTTAAAACCGGATTATCCCTATATTGCTGAAATAAGAAAAGATCTGGTAGAGCGATGGAATAAGGAAATAATAAAGGATTAACTGTAAGAGGGCTCAGAAGGGGTAAAGTAATGGATCGTGGTGTATTACTTTACCCCTTCCCCAAACTTGGCCGCGACCACTTGATAAAAAACTTTCTGATAAATTAAGAGCGATGCTATGAGCACGGGAAAATCAGTTTGGTACAAGGCTATCTTGCTTTCACCAGCTGTACTCATAAGTCTATTCGTCTTTGTTATCCCGTTTTTCCAGCTGGTTATTTTTAGTTTTTGGAGATATCGCCCCTCTTCAAATATCCCTGAACCAGCTTTTTCACTGGCGAATTATTCTCATTTATTAATTACGGAAGGCTCCTACTATCTGGGCGTATATTGGGACACTATTCGAATTGGTTTTATTGCAACTGTAATCGTCTTTATTGTTTCATATCCCCTTTCCTGGTACATTGCGCGCCAGAAAGGGATGAAGAAAGGGATCTTAATCCTCCTGGTCATGTTACCGATGATTGGGGGCGGCATGATCCAGACCCTTGGATGGATTGTTTTTCTAATGCCTTATGGCGTACTCAATGGGTCTCTGCGCGAACTGGGGATCATTCAGTCCTCGCTTAAATTGCTAGGGAATGACATTGGCGTAATCATTGGTTTGGTACAATCCTTTATACCTGTTATGGTCTTGCCATTGGTTACCGCATTGGGATCAATCAATCCAGTCTTGGAGCCTGCGGCGAGATCATTAGGTGCAGGCCCATGGAAAGTTTTTTTTAAGATTACATTTCCGCTCAGTTTACCAGGCGCAATTGCAGGCGCGCTCCTGGTTTTCTTGTCAAACATTACTTCATTTGTCACACCTCTGCTTCTTGGATTGGGAAAAGTTCAGATGTTTGCAACCGTTTCCTATACCATGGGCGTCGAGGTAATGAATTACCCCTTTGCTTCAGCTTTTGCGTTCTTCCCAATGGTTGTAATTTTAGTAGGATGGTTAGGCTTCAAGAATATTAAGAGACTTATACATAGTAAAGCACTGAATTGAGAATGGATATGAGTGAAAAGGTTTTTAATTACTCGACCACGATATTAGCCTATTTAGTTCTCTTCTTTCTTCTCTTGCCAATTGCTATGATCATCGTCGGGGCAGTGAATCCTGCTCCTATCTTCTCCTTTCCCCCAAAAGGGGTGTCTCTTGTATGGTTCAATACTTTCCTACAAAGCAAGGAATATCAATCTGCCATACGGGTGAGCACGGTTGTAGCCTCTTATGCCGTCGTCATTGGGCTTTTTGCAGGGATACCAGCAGCCTTTGCCCTGGACCGGTATCAATTTGCTGCGAAGAACATTGTTCATAGTCTCTTTCTCTCCTCGATGATGCTTCCGAGAGTGATTTGGGCAATAGGATTATTGCAATTCTATTCGAACCTTAAGATGCTAGGATCATTAATTGGCCTCATTCTGGCTCATGTCATGATGGTGATGCCTTATGTAATCAGGATGGTTCTGGCCAGTTTATCCTTTGTAAACCGTGATTTGGAGACAGCAGCCCAAAGTCTTGGTGCAACACCAAGACGTTCATTCTTAGAAATTACACTACCTTTAGTGCTGCCGGGTATCATTGTCGGCGCAGTTCTTGGCTTTGTCGTCTCCTTTACGGATACTGTTATCGCTGTGTTCATATCCGGCGTTCGAAATATAACTTTTCCAGTCAGAATTTATGTTCAACAACGCGGTCAAGGGCTGGATCCCGTAGCTATTGCAGGCAGTGTAATTGTTATCCTGGTAATCTTTATGATCGAGATCATTGGAGAAAAGTTATTTAAATGGTCAAGATTCATGTAATGATATAAGTCTGAATAGAACGCATTTCAAAGATAGTTTGAGCAAAATCAGGATACAAGCTAATTGAACCGGACTGAGGGATTTTTCGACTTTACGCTATAAGGTCATTTGCTGCGAAGGAAGGATCACTGGGCTATGCCAAGTTCAAAAGATATTATTCTTACAATAGCGGGTTTGTATAAATCGTATGGTGATAATTATGTACTTAAAAACATTAATCTCGATGTCTATGCTGGGGAGTTATTGATACTTCTGGGCCCTTCTGGTTGTGGAAAAACGACCCTTTTGCGCATTATCAATGGACAGATTGAGTCAGGCTCGGGTACGCTATTGCTTAGCGGCAAAGATATTACGAATGTTCAATGTAGCAAACGCGATATGGGATTCGTATTTCAGAGCTATGCGCTTTTCCCTCACATGGATGTTGCCAATAATATTGCCTTTGGTCTGCGGATGCGCAAGGTACCTAAGGGGGAAATTAAGAAGAAGGTTGATTCGGCTCTAGAGACAGTGCACCTCGCTGGCCTCGGGAATCGTAAAATTAATGAGTTATCCGGTGGCCAACAGCAAAGGGTTGCTCTGGCACGCGCCTTAGTCTTACGTCCCTCGTTGCTTCTAATGGATGAGCCGCTTTCCAACCTTGATGCAAAACTCCGCGCTTCAGTGCGTGTTGAAATTGCCCAGATTCAAAAAGCGTTGGGAATTACCACCATCCTTGTCACCCATGATCAGGTCGAAGCCATGACCATGGGAGATCGCATTGCTTTGATGCAGGATGGCATTATCCAACAAATTTCTAAGCCGCTTGATATCTATGAATATCCTGCCAACATGTTCGTTGCTAGTTTTGATGGAAGCCCGAGCATCAATTTCTTTCGAGTTCAAATAGATGAAAACTATTCGCTGATCTCCGAATTTGGAGCAACGGTTCCTATTCAATCTTTTCGTGAATATTTGAAATGCAATTTTAAGGTTACAGAAGTTCCTGAGGGAGAATATATCTTGGGAGTTCGTCCTGAGGATATCTTAATCTATAATCAGTTTGTAAATGATCATTCAGTTGCTAAAGGATTAATCACTTATATTGAGCCTTTGGGTTCAGAAACACTTGTCCATCTAAAAGTAGCAAATACGGAGATTGTTTCAAGATTGCCAAGGTTGGTAACTGATATGAAAAGCAATGACGAGGTGTTTATTAGTTTTAGACCATCATCCTGTCACTTATTTGAAAAGGAATCTGGAAGACGGATTGAATTCGCTCAGTGAGACCGGCAATATGTTTTTAAATTTTGGACATCACCCCAAGATTTAATTTCTACAGATTCCACAAAAAACTGGCCGGAAAATCCAGCTAAGTTCACCGGCCATCCTGTGGGTATGGATAATCTGTCGTTGTCATGAGAATTGATATTCATGTAATATGACACTTGACATTAAATTTAAACTAAATATATAATAATGTGTCTCAAGTGTGGGTTATCTCAAGACATTTATAACGTTACCTGGATGATTTAACTTTAGCAAAATTTCTCAGCCCAGATCATAATTTGTTTCATAAATTTAATCAACTGATTTAGAATCGGTCATGCTCAATCTAAGTGGTGGGGAGGAAAAACTTGCCTTCTGCTGTCCGTATGGAAAATATTACCAAAAGATTCCCCGGCGTCCTGGACAACGACCATGTCACGGTTGATATCGCCAGGGGGGAAATTCATGCCTTGCTGGGGGAAAACGGCGCCGGTAAAACGACCCTGATGAACATCCTGTACGGGCTTTACCACCCCGATGCCGGAAATATCTTTGTCAACGATCGGCCTGTCACGATCAGTTCACCTTTGGATGCCATCTCAAAAGGCGTAGGGATGATCCACCAGCATTTCATGCTGATCCCGGTTTTTACGGTGGCAGAGAACATTGCCCTTGGGGAAGAAATGCAAGGGAATCCGTTTGTTGATCTTGAACTTACCCGTAAGCGCATCCTGGATTTGTCCAAGGCAACCGGATTGCACATTGATCCTGACGCGCGCGTTGAACAGTTGAGCGTGGGGGACCAGCAGCGGGTGGAGATCATCAAAGCCCTCCTGCGTGGCGTCAATGTGCTGATCATGGATGAACCCACCTCGGTTTTGACCCCCCAGGAGGCCGACGAGCTGTTTGTGGTGCTGCGCAAATTGGCAGAGGAAGGGAAAACAATTATCTTCATCACCCACAAGTTGAGAGAAGTGATGGCGATCAGCGACCGCATCACCATCCTGCGTGGCGGCAAAGTGGTCAATACGGTCAATACCAGAGAAGTCGATCGGGATAGCCTGGCGAATATGATGGTTGGACGAAAAATATTCCTCAACTTTGATCGCAAAGCGCTTAATGTGGGAAATCAGGTCTTGGAATTAAAGAATGTCAGCGCCCTGAACGACCGGGGTTTGCCTGCTCTAAAAGAGGTTTCCCTCGCGATGCGCGCCGGAGAAATCCTTGGCGTGGCCGGCGTGGATGGGAATGGCCAGAGCGAACTGGCAGATGTCATTATGGGTCTGCGACCCGTGACCCATGGGGATATCATTGTAAAAGGGAGATCGGTTGTTCACAAAGATGCGTCCTATGTCATCAAACAGGGCATATCGGCAATCCCCTTCTCCCGGCACGAAGAAGGTCTCGTTTTGACCTTTAGTGTTAAAGATAACCTTATTCTCAAAGAATTTTATAACCCACCCTTTAGTGATAAAGGTCTTCTGGATTTTAAAGTCATCCAGGACAATGCCCAGAGAATGATCAAGGAATATGATATTCGAACAACGGGGCCAGATGCCAAAGTTGGCAATATGAGCGGCGGAAACCAGCAAAAAGTTGTCCTGGCCCGCGAGATCTCTCGAAAACCGGATATCTTGATCGCCTGCCAGCCCACGCACGGCCTGGATATTGGCGCCACAGAATATGTGCGCCAGCAACTCCTGAATCAGCGGGACAGCGGGATTTCGGTGATGTTAATTTCTACTGAACTGGAGGAAATTCTCTCTCTTAGTGATCGCATCATTGTGATGTATGAAGGTCAGATTATGGGCGAGGTTCCGGCAGAACAGGCCGACCTGCAAGAAATCGGGAAAATGATGCTCGGCGTCCGTTTGGAGGCTGCCAAGGTTTAATTCTGTTTATCACATCAGCCAGCCTCAAAACCACTTCTCTATTAAAAAGGTAGGGTTCATGACCGAAAATTCAACCAAAGATCCAGTGAAGACCTCTCGAATTGATCTAAATAAACTCGACCGGATGGTCCGGAGGTTTGAGCGCCTCTTTGTATTTCTTGTGCCGATCGTCGCTGTTCTTTCAGCGCTCATTCTAATGGCTTTCCTCATCTTTTCGGTGGGGTCCGACCCATGGGTCGCTTATAAGGGATTGTTCTCAGGGATGTTTGGCAATAATTTTGATACAGCCAACACCCTCAACCGGGCGGCGCCTTTGATGCTGATGGGATTGGGCGTCGCGGTGGCTTTTCGCGGCGGTTTATTTAACATTGGAGGTGAAGGTCAGATCGCGATGGGGGGGTTGTTTGCAAGCATTGTGGGCATTTATATAACAGGCATTCCTTCAATCGTCCACATCCCTCTCTGCATCCTGGCTGGTTTTATCGGCGGGGCGGTCTGGTCAATTCTGCCCGGCTATTTCTTCGCAAAGCATGGGATCAACCTGATCATCACAACCGTCATGATGAACGAAATTGCAAACAGTCTGGTGGCAGCTATGGTTAAGGGCCCCTTGCTTGAACCGCCTGGCTATGAGCCGCAATCGTACAAAGTGTTGGAATCTGCCCGTCTGCCATTGATCTGGGAGGGAACCCGTCTTCATGCCGGGATCTTGATCGCCATACTGGCGGCGGTGATATTCTACATTATTCTTTTCCGCACTCCTTTTGGCTTTGCGGTTCGCTGTGTTGGAGAAAACGAAACCGCTGCCAAACACAGCGGTCTGAAGGTCTTCAGAATACGGATGCTTCTGATGATGATCAGCGGCGGTCTGGGAGGGATCGCCGGCGCTGCGGAAATCCTTGGCGCCCAATACCGCTTGCGTGAGGCTTTCCTGGCCAACTATGGGTACGAGGCCCTGGCAGTCGCTCTGCTGGGACAAAAACATCCTCTGGGAGTGATCATCTCGGGTGTGTTGTTTGGCGGCTTGAAAGCTGGCGGCGCAAGTATGCAGCGAGCCACCAATTTGCCCATGGCGCTGGTGGCGGTGGTTAGCGGGGTGATCATTTTGTTTGTGATTGCCAGCGGAATTTTGACACGGCTGCCCCGTTATCTGGCCAAGAAGGAGGCGAGCCGTGGAGCTTGAGGCAATCCTTTCCCTGTTTTCACAGGAATTCTTCTACTCGACCATCCGCATGGCAACGCCAATCGTTATGGCTGCCATTGGCGAGGTCATCATGGAACGCGCTGGTATCCTGAACCTGGGGATCGAGTCGATGATGATGTTTGGCGCTTTTTTTGGGGTGGTGGGCGCCGCGACTTTTGGGAACGCCTGGATGGGTATGCTAACCGGTGTCGTTGCCGGGGCTTTAGCCGGTGCTCTGTTTGGCTTTATCGTCATCACGCTGCGCGCCAACCAGTCCGTGACTGGAACAGCGTTTAACATCATTGGGTATGGTTTGACCACATTTCTTGCCCGTGTACTCTGGGGCATTCGCTCAGAACCGCTTAAGGTCTCTCAATTTCAGGATATACCCCTGCCTTTCTTGAGCGATATCCCCTTTTTAGGATACGTGTTATTCGACCATGACCCAACGGTATACATCGCTTATATCGTGGTGATTGTATCTACCATTTTCCTGTTCAGAACGATCTGGGGGTTGCGAATTCGTGCCATCGGCGAGCATCCCCGCGCGGCAGAGACGATCGGGATCAATGTCTTTCGATATCGCTACGTCGCCGCGCTCATCGCCGGGGGGCTGGCCGCTTTTGGCGGCGCGATGCTTTCTCTGGCTCAATTGGATATGTTTGTTGATCGTATGTCCGGCGGGCGTGGTTTTTTTGCCCTTGCGGCGGTCATCCTCGGACGTTGGCATCCGGTTGGTGTGGCGTTGGGATGCCTGCTGTTTGGCGCCGGAAACGCCATCCAGATGCGGGTCCAGGCTTTTGGCCTGAAGATCGCTCCCGACCTGCTCATCGCATTCCCATTTGTCCTGACGTTGTTGGTGGTGATTGTATTTCGATCTACAGCCAACCCCAAGGCTCTTGCCAAGCCTTATGAGAAAGAAGCAACATTAGAATAATAAATTTCGGCGGGAGGAGGTGGTCTTATCTTAAAAAGAAGAAGATACAAGAATTGCACCAGAACCATACCAAACAGTTCAACAATAGACCTTGGCTTCCTAATATAAAAAAATGTCGGAGAAACAAAATAACAATGAATCTTGTTGGTAAGGAAGCATTAAACGTATACCCTAGAGGAGAGATGAGATGAAAACAGTTCTAAAAACGATCTACCTGTTGGTTATTTTTGCACTGCTTGCCACAGCATGTGCTCCCAAACCCACCGAAGCCCCCACCGCCGCCCCAGGAGCCGAAGAAGGCAAACCGATTAAGGTTGCGCTGGTGCTGGGCGGCGTAATCACCGATAATGGCTTTGGCGCGGCGGCTTACCGCGGCCTGATGTCAGCCCAGGAAGAATACGGGATTGAGACTGCCTATTCCGAATCCGTGCCGCTGGCAGAGTACGAGAACGCCATCCGTGACTACGCCAACAAAGGATTCGACCTGGTCATCGGTCACGGCAGTGAATTTGGAGACGCCCTCAAGATCGTATCAGAAGAGTTCCCCGACACCTACTTTGCCGGGA
>JADLFQ010000013.1 GCA_020845515.1 Anaerolineaceae bacterium
AACGCTTTACCCAACGAGCCCGCCGTGTGCTCAGTCTGGCTCACCAGGAAGCCGAGCGTCTGCGCCAGGATACCATCAACACCGAGCACCTTCTGCTTGGCCTCGTCAAAGAAGAAGGTGGAATTGCCGGTCGCGTGATGCGTGATCTGGGGCTTGAAGCAGAGCGGGTAAACGAAATGGTTGAACGGCTGAGCGGCTTTGGCAAATACCCCGGCGGCAGAATTGACCTTTCTCCGGGTGTGCAGCAGGTGTTGGAAGACGCCATCGAAGAAGCCCGCCGCATCGGACATCACTACATTGGCACAGAACACCTCTTGCTCGGGCTGATTCAGTCCACAGACGGCAAGGCGCTGGAAGTTCTGCGCAAACTGGGCGTCACCCCGGAGCAAATCCGGCGGCAGACCCGGCGCGTGCTGGATGAAAGCAGCGCCGCTCCCAGCGGCGCCGGCGCACGCGGCGCCCTGCAGCAAAGCGGAGACAAAGAAAAAGGCGGAAAAACCCCGCTGGTGGACCAGCTCGCGGTGGATCTCACCACCCGCGCCGAAGAGGGCCGTCTCGACCCGGTCATCGGCCGCAGCATGGAAATCGAGCGCGTCATCCAGATTCTGGCACGCCGCACAAAGAACAACCCCGCGTTGATCGGTGAACCCGGTGTTGGCAAAACCGCCATCATCGAAGGGCTGGCACAGCGCATCGTCGAAGGTGAAGTGCCTGCTTTACTGCTCGGCAAACGCGTCTTGCAGCTTGATGTTGGTTCGCTGGTGGCCGGGACAATGTATCGCGGGCAATTCGAAGAACGCCTCAAACGCGTCATTGACGAGTTGAAGACCTCAAGCGCCATCCTGTTCATTGATGAAGTTCACATGCTGGTGGGCGCGGGCGCGGCCGGCTCCTCGGTTGATGCTGCCAACATCCTCAAACCGGCGCTCTCGCGCGGCGAGATTCAAGTCATCGGCGCCACCACCATGGATGAATACCGCAAACACATCGAAAGCGATGCAGCGCTGGAACGGCGTTTCCAACCGATCAAGGTCAACGAACCAACAATAGAGGAAACCCTGCAAATCCTGCACGGCATTCGCGGCGCCTACGAAGAACATCACCGCCTCAAAATTTCAGACGAAGCGCTTGAAGCCGCGGTGCGGCTCTCGGCGCGCTACGTCACAGAGCGCTTCCTGCCCGATAAAGCCATTGACTTGATTGACGAAGCCTCCTCGCGGGTGCGCATGTACAAAAGCCCGGCCGCCCGCCAGACAAAAAAATTGATGGACGAACTGCGTCAGGTGCAGCAAAACTACAACCTCGCGTTGGAAGACGCGCGCAACGACGACGCACAAGAACTGCTGCAAACTGAAGCATCCCTGCAAAACCAACTCGAAACCCTGCGCAATGAGTGGGACCGCGACAACAGCCCGCAAGTCACCAGCGATGATATTGCCGAAGTCGTCTCGATGTGGACAGGCGTCCCTGTGATGCAAATGGCCTCCGAAGAGTCGGTGCGCTTGCTGCACATGGAAGACGAACTGCGCCAACACATCATCGGCCAGGAAGAAGCCGTCGTCAGTATTGCCAAAGCGGTGCGCCGTGCGCGCTCCGGTCTCAAAGACCCGCGCCGTCCAATTGGCTCGTTTGTATTCCTCGGCCCTACCGGCGTTGGCAAGACCGAATTGACCAAGGCACTGGCAAGTTTCCTCTTCGGCAGCGAGGATGCACTCCTCCAGTTCGATATGTCCGAATTTATGGAGCGTCATACCGTCAGCCGTCTGGTCGGCGCACCTCCGGGCTACATCGGCTACGAAGAAGCCGGCCAGCTCACCGAAGCGATCCGCCGCCGGCCGTACTCAATCGTCGTCTTCGATGAAATCGAGAAAGCGCACCCCGAAGCGCACAATATGCTCCTGCAAATTATGGAAGAGGGGCAGCTCTCCGACGCCAAAGGGCACAAAGTTGATTTCCGCAACGCCATCATCGTCATGACCTCCAACATCGGCGCAGATCTGATCAAACGGCAAAGCAGCCTTGGCTTTCACTTGCAAAAAGACGAAACCCAAGAAGAACACCTCGCCTATGAAGAAATGCGCAAGAAGTTGATGGAAGCGCTCAAGAAGGTCTTCCGGCCCGAGTTTATGAACCGGCTCGACAGCGTGGTCGTCTTCCGCCCGCTCAACAGGGAAGATATCCGCAAGATTGTTGACCTTGAACTGGCAAAAGTGGAAGAACGTCTCAAAGACAAGGGCATCCATTTGACCGCCACCGAAGTGGCTCTCGACCAGTTGGCTGAGGAAGGCTATGATCCCGATATGGGCGCCCGTCCTCTGCGGCGTGTGATCCAACAGAAGATCGAAGACCAGCTTTCAGATGCCATGCTGGCGCACCAGTTCGAGGAGGGCAACACAATTCTCGTTGATCTGGATGACGATGGCCAGTTCACCCTGCGTAAAGGCGGCCACGAGGCTGAGCCTGAAACGCCGCTCGGTATGGGCGCCTGACCTGTTCTCCGCACAACATTTTTGTCCCCTTCCCTGATCATACAGGGAAGGGGACTTTCAAAACTACCCCATACAGAAAGCATGGAAAAGCCATGGCAAAAACACAAACGCATTACGTCTGCCAACAGTGCGGCCGCACCTCCCCCCGCCCCCTGGGGCGCTGCCCTTCATGTGGCAGTTGGGGCACACTGACCGAGCAACTCCGCAACCCGCCCATCACCAGCAGCGGAAAACAAACCGCGCGCGGCTTGGGTGGCCGGTCCCAGCCGCAGCGCCTCGCGGAGATCAGCGGGGAGGCTGAGGAGCGCCTGCATCTGCCGATGGTGGAATTTGCCCGCGTCCTGGGCGGCGGCATCGTGCCGGGCTCCATCATCCTCGTCGGCGGAGACCCCGGCATCGGCAAATCCACGCTGACGCTCCAAATGGCCATGGAAATGTCACGCAGCGGTGTAGTGCTGTACGTCTCAGGCGAAGAATCAGAACGCCAAATCAAAATGCGCGCCCTGCGCTTGCTGCGCGATGACAGTGGGGAAGACCCACCCCTGCCGGAAAATCTCTACCTGGTAACCGAAACCAACCTTGAGACTGTGTTGAGCCATGTTGCCGCCCTTCAGCCTGCACTGTTGATCGTCGACTCGATCCAAACCGTCTATCTGCCGGAGATGGAATCCACCGCCGGTTCGATCTCACAAGTGCGCGAGTCCGCTGCTCGGCTGCGCGAGATGGCAAAGGCAAGCGGCGTGGCTGTTTTCGTCATCGGTCACGTCACCAAAGAAGGCGTCATTGCCGGGCCGCGCGTGCTGGAGCACATCGTTGATACCGTCCTCTACCTCGAAGGCGACCGCTTTCTCTCCTTTCGTCTGCTGCGCTCCGTCAAGAACCGGTTCGGCGCGGCGTCCGAGGTCGGCGTATTTGAAATGCGTGAGCGCGGCATGGTGGAAGTCTCCAACCCCTCCGAGGCATTCCTGGCAGAGCGGCTGGTCAACGCGCCCGGCTCGTCCATTGCCGTGACGATGGAAGGCGCCCGTCCGCTTTTGGTGGAGATCCAGGGACTCACCAGCCCCACCCACTTTGGCAACCCGCGCCGCACGCCCAACGGCGTTGATATCAACCGCCTCCTGCTCATCACCGCCGTGCTCACCCGTCGCCTGGGGCTCAACCTGGGCGAGCAGGATGTCTTTGTCAACGTGGTCGGCGGATTGCGCATCAGTGAACCCGCTGCAGACCTCGCAATCGCCGCCGCAATCACATCCTCCATCCGCGACCTTCCGCTTCGCGCCGATGCCGCCCTGATCGGTGAGGTCGGCTTGTCCGGCGAACTGCGCCGGGTGGGACAAATGCCCGCCCGCCTGCGTGAGGCCGCCAAGCTCGGCTTCAAGATCGCGGTCGTTCCACACCGGGCACGGGCAGCTGAACCCTGGCCTGACGATTTGCAGATCCTTGAGGCTCGCTCGCTGCGCGAAGCACTCAGTCATGCACTGGTCGGCCCCAAAAAAGGGTGACCCGAACGCCGTTCTGCCGCCCGGAGGTGGTAGAAGCCCCGCCGGAATGTGTTACAATCGCCTCTGTTCACTGTCGTTAAACAAGCCTGTCAAGAAAAACCATGCGAAAAAATACCCCCCCTTTTTCCTGGGTTTACCAAACCCGCCGCAACCATGCGCTGGAACATGCCACTTTACAGCTTATAGCAAAGAAAACACCCGGCTGCCGTCTGGCTGGTTATTCCGGCCCGTATGGCTTTTTTGTCGTCGGAAATATTTCCACCCCAACGCTTCAAGAGGCGCTGGAAGAGGCGCTCGCGCGCCTCAAAGCAGGGGAAGCCCAGCTCGCCATCCACCCAAACTGCGGGACAAACTTTGTCACCGCCGGGCTGCTGGCGGGTGTCGCCGCCTGGCTTGCCATGCTGGGGGTGGGTAAAAGCTGGCGGCAGAAATTGGAGCGTATCCCGCTCGTCGTCGTATTCTCAACATTGGCGCTGATGTTCTCCCCTCCATTGGGCATGCGCATCCAAAAAGACATCACCACACTCGCACAACTGGACAACCTGCAAGTTGTTGGCATTGATCGCCTCCACGAAGGCAGTCCGGTCGTCCACCGTGTACGCACATGCCAGGGCGCGTAACACGGTCTTAACCGCAGGCATGGATCACCAAAAAGCCTTCTCCCGCCTCCCCCACCTCGGCACAGAGCGCTTGATCCTGCGCCCTGTACAGCTTAACGATGCTCCGGCGGTCTTCAAGTACTCCCAAGACCCCCAGATGACGCGTTACACACGCTGGATGCCCCACTGCCGCCTCGAAGATTCCATTTTCTTTATCGAACAAATCCTTGCCCAATACGCCGCCGGAAAACCGGCTCCCTGGGCGGTCGTGCTTAAAGAAGGCAAACAGATGATTGGCACAACCGGCTTTGTCCACTGGAGCCCGATACACGCCCGCGGAGAAATCGGCTATGCCATCGGCCGGCAGTGGTGGGGTAACGGCTATGCGCTGGAAGCAGCCCGTGCTGCGCTGGCCTTCGGCTTCAAAACACTGCGCTGCAACCGTATCGAGGCGATGTGCGATGTCGCCAACCTTTCCTCGGCGCGCGTGATGGAAAAACTTGGCATGCGCTTCGAGGGTGTGCTGCGCCAGTACCTGTACATGCAAGACAGCCACCGCGACGTCAGGATCTATTCCTTGCTGTTTTCAGAATGGGGAGGCAAATGAACCAGCAAACACCCAGCGTAACCCTGCTGATCGGCGACAATGAAAATGCAGTCGCTGCATACCTTGAAGAACGAATCCGCGCCCTGGGAGATCCATCCGCCGCAGAATTGAACCTGACCCGGCTGGACGGCCGCCAGGCAAGCGAGGAGGAAATCCGTACAGCAGCCAACGCCATTCCCTTCCTGTCCCACCGGCGCTTGCTTATCCTGAATCATCCGCTGGCGCGCGCCGCCACCGAAGAGGCGCGGGGCCGCTTTTGCAGCTTCCTTGAAAATCTGCCGCCTGTCAGCGAGGTCATTCTCCTGCTCACAGACCGTATCGTCTTCAAACAAGGTGAAAAACGTTGGGAGACGTTTCACACCAAACACTGGCTGATCAAGTGGGCTGAGCGCCGGGGTGAAAGCCTCGTGCAAATCATCCGCGTGCCCCTGCCCACCCCGTACGAAATGCCCGGCTGGATCCGCAAACATGCACAGGATATGGGCGGGCAGTTCACCCCCGCGGCGGCTGCCACACTGGCCGGCTGCGTGGATAATAACACCCGTCTGGCAAACCTGGAGATCGAAAAGCTGCTGCTCTACACAGATGGCCGTCCGGTGGAAGCTGACGACGTGGATCTGTTGACCGCCAACACCAGTCAGGCCGGCATCTTCGAAATGGTGGATGCCCTTTCCTCCGGCAATGCAGGGCAAGCCGCGCGCCTTTTCTATCGCCTGCTCGAGGAGGAGGAAGAGTACAACCTTTTTGGCATGATTGTGCGCCAGTTCCGGCTGCTGCTGCTCACCCGCGAAATCCTGGATGAAAATGGCGGGCTGGATATCGTCCAGCGCGATCTAAATTTATCCTCCTACCCGGCGAAGAAAATGATCGGGCAGGCACAAGGGTTTACCATTCAACGCTTGGAACAGATTTATCGCCGCCTGCTGGAAATTGACATCGCTCTGAAAACCGGTCAGACCACCTTGTCGTTGGCCTTCGACTTGCTCGCAGCCGATCTTTCCGTCCCATAGAACCGCGCGCCGCTGTTACCGCAGTCTGTTCAACACCTCAGCCGCGAAACGATCAAGGTAGCCCTGAACATACCCGGCAATATCAAGGGTTTCATCCTGAACCAGCGGAGTCACATCCATGGCATAACTGAGACCCGCCGCCGCATCAACGCCGCGCGGGGCAAAGTAAGTGGCGTTCGCCCGCCGCCTGCCCGGCGCCGCCAGGTCATAGCGCTTGCCGCCCGCAATCTGGGAATCAAACACGCCCAACAAAGCAGCTTGCAGGTTTTCGTGCGCCGACAGGTCAAAGACCACCTTATCTTCATCCGGCAGCCAATCCAGGCCGCGCCAGATCTCTACGCCATAGCACCTTTGCGGGCGCTCTTCCACCGGCAGCGAGCGCAGCGCCGCCAGGGTTTTGAGCGCCGCTCCAATGTGCGTCTCGTGCTTATCCGCCAGGTTGTGCATATAGACCACTTCCGGCCGGGCTGCACGCAGAATCTTCACCAGGTCGTTCACAGGATCAGGATTGCCCATATCCTTTACCGCCGCGCTGGGGAAGTCAAACAGCACCTGGGCGGCATATTCTCCCACGATGGCCGCTTTCTTCTGTTCCACCGTCCGCACCGCCTGCATCTCGTCATCGCTGTACCCCGCGTATGGGCCGGCGCGCGGCGAACCGCGTCCGTTTGTCAGAACCACACCGGTAAACCAGTGTTCCTTCTGTTGAAAACAGGTCAAAATTCCATTCACTGCCATCAGTTCCAGGTCGTCCTGGTGTGCGGCAATCCCGATATGCGTGGTGCGCGCCAAAGCCGTCTCGGGCGGCAGCCCGTCGGGGATGAATATTTGTGCGCCCGGCATCAAAAAATCCATATACCCATCCTTTTCTTCTTCTTGAAAAACTGTCCGCCGCGATCGCCCGTCCCATCCGGCAGCCTTCCTCATCCGGAAGCCGGATTTTTCTCGCCCCTTCGTACCCGCTTTCCAGTTTTTTCTGCCGCAGTTCTTTCCGTCTTAATCAAACTTGAGGATTTTATGGCGCTCCTCACCCCATCGCAGCGCGCTGGCGATGCCCTCATCAATGGACAGTTCGGCTTGCCAGCCCAGCAGGTCGCGGGCGCGGTCGGCATTGGCATACGAACCGGCAATATCACCGGGGCGCGGCGGCGCCAGGCGCTTTTCAATATCCCTGCCCCAAACGCGTTCAAAAGCCTGCACCAGCTCGAATACCGTCACCCCCTTGCCCGTGCCGAGGTTGATGATCAGATAGCCGTCTTGCGGTTGTCCGGCACGCTCAAAAGCGGCATCGAATCCGGTTACAGCATGCACATGCGCCCGCGCTAAATCCCAGACATGAATATAATCACGAATACCCGAACCGTCGCGCGTCGGCCAGTCCACACCGGTAATTTCAAAGTACGGCTGCTTCTCCAGTGCGGTATCCACCAGCTTGCCCACAACATGGGTGGGGTGTTTGACGTGGATGCCGGAGCGCATTTTCGGGTCGGCGCCAATCGGGTTAAAATAGCGCAAGGCAATGCCCTGCATGCCATAAGCCGCGCAAAAATCGCGCAGGATCATCTCCATCATATACTTTGTGCGCGCGTACGGGCTGGTGGGTTTGAGCGGTGCGGCTTCGGTTACCATGAACCCGTCCACCACATCATAGATGGACGCCGATGAGCTAAACACCACCCGCCCATGGCCAAGGTTCTTAAGCGTTTTAAAGAGCTCAAGCGAGCAGGCGACATTGTCCCGGTAATACTCGTACGGCATGGTGGTGGACTCCGGCACAACGATCAGCGCGGCGCAGTGGATTGTGGCTTGAATATCCGGGTGATCGCGGAAGATTTGCTGCAATGCACCCGCGTCAGCAATATCCGCCTCATAAAAGATACGCCCGTGTGTAAATTCACGCCGCCCGGTAACCAGCGAATCAATCACGACCGGGGTGTGCCCGGCGTCCTCCAGGGCAGAGCAAATCGTACTTCCAATATACCCGGCGCCGCCGGTCACCAGAGCTTTCATCAGTGCAACTCCTTATTCCGTGATGTCAAACCCCTATTCTATCAGGTCTTCACATTTCAACACTTCGCTTAACTGCTCAAAAGCCGCAGCTTTGTCCGTGGAAGCCTGCGTATGAGCATCAATCCGCTTCCACAAACGGCACAGAGGCGGGTGCACCAGCGGGGTGATCGCGGCCGCTTCGGCTGTCTGCCCCACAGCCTGCTCCCACCGGCCTGTTTGTGCATACCCCTCGATAAATGGATAGCGTTCCGCCGGATTGTTGGGGTACTCTCCCAAGCCAAAAGCCTCTTCCCCCACTTGAACAACCCCCTCCCAATCCGTCTGCTGGCGGGCTAATTCGGCTTTCTGATAGTAATAGCACCAGCCATGCACCGGTTCTGCACCGTAAATTTGCGCCGGGGGGCGGGCTGTTTGCTCCCCCGTCAGCGGCAGGATCCACTCCCAACTCGAAAGCTCTGCGGCTTTGCGCAGCAGAATGGGAATCGTGGGGTTCTCAGGATCAACCTCCGGATCAAGCACGCGCAGACAGGCAGGCGGGGCATAGTCCACAGCAACCATTTGCGAGGTGCTGCCGTAAAAAACTGCCGCCCAATAGTTATGTGTGATCGCGCGGTCCGGCTGCATACCTTGTAAAACCGTGTCC
Source organism: Anaerolineaceae bacterium (assembly GCA_020845515.1). Taxonomy (GTDB): domain Bacteria; phylum Chloroflexota; class Anaerolineae; order Anaerolineales; family Anaerolineaceae; genus Ch132. The sequence continues at coordinate 8,861 of JADLFQ010000013.1, forward strand.
TGCCGCAGCGATGGATAATACAAAAAGTGCGACATGCGCTCCGAACCATTTTCCGGTGCATACACCCAGTTAAGCATCGCCGTCAGTGAGTTATCTGTTACATAGGAAATCGGCAGGTCGTTGGTTAAGACTGCCGTGCCTTCCGCAAGCTCCGGCACGCGCCAGACCATCTGCCAGAAGAACTGCCGCTGGGCGTCCAGCGAGCGGCGGTACTGATTGGCAACCTGAAATTGATAGCCCGCCGAAAAGGCGGTCAGCAACGCCAGCGTCCCGGTTTGCAGCCAGCCAGGCCGGCGAGGCAAGAGGGAGAGCAGCATCGCCGCCAGCAGCACAGCCCCCAGCGTAAACGGCAGTGTAAAACGGCTGTTCGGCTGGCGCAAGCCGACCACAAGCTGGGTGAGCCAAAACGGCCACCCTGCAATCAGCAGCGCGAGGGCGCCCAAAGCACCCGGTATCAGGCGTGTCCGAAGCGGATGATACTCCTCTCCGTCCACTCGCAGCCATCGCAAGTAGGCAAGAACGAAGAGGAACACCCCGGCCGTCAAAAGGCCATACACAGCCGTTGTCCGCGCGCCCAGTACGGCAATATCCGGCAGGCGAAACGCTTCACCCCAGGCCTGAATTGCTGTCTGCCACAGGTCTTTCAGGATGGTACCGGCAAGTTGCGCAGCCGCCTCAAATGGCCGGGCGGCCAGCAAACCAAGCAGTTTTGGTTGGTTGCCCAGCGTCTGGTTTTCAAAGAGAAATGCCCGCCAGAAAGAAACACCCAGAAAGACAGCCAGGTACGGTGCCCAAAGTGCCGCCGTGCGCCGCAGGCGCGGGCGAAAACCTCGCACCCGCTCAGAAACCACCAGCCAGAGCAAAACAGGCCGCAGCAGGTCAAGCAGATAAAAATATTCCATGCATAGCAGGTTGACTGCCGAAAAAATCAGCCCAAACCCCGTCCATACCCAGGCGCGCCCCAACCGGCGCGCCGCCGCCAGCATGGCGCCGAACGAGAACAGGAGCGCGGTATATACCATGAAGAAATGGCCGAAATTAATCGGAATAAATTGCTGGTCGAACCCCGGATACACAGCAAAAAGTAACGCAGCCCGGACAGCCAGCCGGGCGCGCTGCGGCCAGAGCAGGCGAAGCATGATCCACAACATCACCGCACACAGCCAGCGCCAGAAGATGCCAAAAAGCTGCCAGACCCACGGCAAACTGCCCAACAAAGCAAGGTCGGCGCGGATGAACAGCCCCCACACCGGCCGGGCGGAAGCAAAATAGCGGATCAAGCCCGCACGGCCCAGCTTCTCCGCAATCCATTGAAAGGCAATGTCATCCCAATAGAAACCCAGCCAGGGGACCAGCAAACCATACGAGACCAAACATAGCCCTAACAGAGCCAGCGGAACGGAGGATTGAGAAAAACGGAGGGCGGAAAGGTATGCTTTAAGGCTATCCATTCGGGTCTGCAATGGTCTTCTCATCCGCGGTCGGTTTTTTTTCTGTCTCCCGGCGCACCAGGTAAACCGGCCGGTGCTTAATCTCTTGGAAAATGTAGCCGGTATAAACTCCCACCAGCCCAACCGAGATCATCAAAATACCGCCGACAATCAACAAAATGAACATCATCGAACTCCAACCCGGGACAAGCTGGTCACTTGCGCCGCGCAGCCACAAGCTGAACACCCACAGCGCTTGCGCCAGCGCCAGGATGAGAAAAATGCCGCCGAGCGACATGCTGATGTAAAGCGGAACAAGAGAAAACGAAAAGACGGCATTCGCCGCCAGACGAAACATCTTGCGCGTCGAATACTTGGAAGTGCCCGCCAGGCGCGGCGGCTGTTGGTAGGGCAGAATGACCGTCCGAAAACCCATCCACGCCACCATGCCGCGCAAAAACCGGTTGTACTCGCGCATCGAACGCAGCGCCAGCACAACCGTGCGGTTCATCAGGCGAAAATCAGCCCCGCCCGGCAGGATATGTGTATCGCCAATCCAGTTGATCAGCCGGTAAAACAAAGCAGAAGACAGGCGTTTCAAAAACGAGAGTGATTCAGGCTCCTGCCGCTGTGTGATCACAATATCATACCCTAACCTTGCCAGCGAGATCATTTCAGCGATCAGTGCAGGCGGATGCTGCCCGTCACAATCCATCGTAATCACCAGATCGCCTTCTGCGCGGTCTAATCCGGCAGTCAGCGCCGCCTGGTGGCCAAAGTTTCGACTGAATTCCACGATCACGACGCGCGTGTCTCCAGCTCTCAACCTCTCCAGCGCCGCAGCAGTGCCATCCGTTGACCCATCGTTGATGTAGTAAAACGTAAAAGAATGAGGCAGTGCATCCACAGTCTCACAAAGCATGCCATGGAAAAGAGGCAGCATCTCTTCTTCGTTATACACGGGGATGATGATGTCAACCGTTGAAAAGGTAAAATGTAAATCGGTCACCCGGGGGTTTCCCTTCCGACATGGAGCAATTTTCGAGCGGCAAGCCTGCTTTACAAGGGTCTTTCCTGTTCATTCTACAACAAGTTCTCCATCCGGTGGCGGTGAAAACGCCCCTCGCGGAAAGTCTTTTTTATCCGAAAACCAACTTTTTTGTGCATGGCAACCGCCGCTTGGTTTTCGATCTCAACACTTAATACCACCGCGCGGTACTCTGCCTGCCGGCAGATGTCCAAAAAGGCGCGCATCAGCCGCTCCCCCAGTCCGGCGCCGCGCGCCTCCGGAGAGATGCTCAAGTAGGAAACTTCGATCACACTGGGATCGCTGCCCATCTGTCCTTGAATGGAAAGTGCTGAGACCGCCAGTTGCAACAGCACACCGGGGCGTGTGAACAGCAGCCGCAAGGTCTGCCGCACAAACCATGAAAAAGGCGTTTTTAACTGCCCCATCAGCCGCTCCGGACGCGGGCAGCCAATCACATACCCCACAGGCGTCCGGCCGTCCGGCAACAGTGCGACCAGGCTGATGACGGTTGGATCAGCCGCCCCAGCCTGAAAATACCGTTCCACAAAAGGAAGCCCCAGGTGGCTGAGCAGCGTGGGCATGGCCGCGTGGTGCAGCCGGGCAACATCCGCCAGCATCTCCGGAGTACATTCTTTCAAAGGTCGCAGTGTAATTTCCATGACCAGCCTCTTTTCTAAGATTCAAGTAGAATCAGGCCAGCCCGCGAATCAGAGACGGCCCAAGGGCGCGCACCAGCGGGCGCGGCAGGCGTTTCCACAGCGCGATGGCAAGTTGAAATTTTGGGTTCTTCTGGTTCAATTCCGGCAGCGCCGCGCCCGGCTGTAGAGCGCACCAATACGCCAGCGGCAGCCTCTCTGGTTTCCACTTCATTTTGAAGACCTCATTTCCAGAACCGGCCAGGCTGCGTCCCAAATCAAAGGTCTGCATTCCCATCTCAACACAATGTTCAAGGATCGCCCAGTAAAGGAACTCTCCGGCATAATCCGGGCGGTACCGGCGCAGGATATTTGCATGCAGGTTATTTGTCGTCCCTTCGTGATGGATCAATACGCCGCCGCCAGCAAGCCCGCCATCAGGTGCATACACCACCACAAACTCAAGCCGCTCCCCCAGCCGTTCCAGCATCACCCGCAAATATTTGCGGCTGTGATAGGGCGAGCCAAGCTCATGCATACTGCGGGCGATCGCTTCATAAGCATCATCCAAAACGTCATCGCGGCCAAATCGAACCGAAAAGCCCTTGCGAAGCGACTTGCGGATGTGGTTGCGATGATCCGAGCTGTAAGCAGTCAGCAGTTCCTCTGCCGGCCCCCGCAGTTGAATGCGATAGGTGGCATAACCGGGAAGCTGCGCCCATCCATCCGGCAAGGATTCGCCCCCATCTTCATGCCGCACCAGCACGTACGCCGCTCCCAGTAAACCTGCCAGCCGGTTGGCTTCCGCGAGTAACGCCCTTCCAGCCGCAGGGTTGGCAGCCGCATACCCGCCATAACTGGCAAACGGGGCAGTCGTCAGGTAGTTGCCAAAAACCGGGTGGCGGACGTGCGCCAGAGACACCCACCCCTCCAGATTTTTGCCCTGCTCTGCTGCCAGACGGTAAACTGGCAAGCCGCCCGCCTGCTCAACGAACACAGACCACACTTCCAGTCCGGGGAACCCCGCCTTGCGCGCCAATTCAGCCGGCAGGCGCGTAGATTCCAATGCTGAAAGCCGCCGCACGGCAAGTTCAGACATCCTGAACCCCACCCTGCAATACCTCGCCCAGCCAAGCCCCCAACGGAGAAACCGGAAAACGGTGCAAAAGCGCATTGAGAAAACCAGATTTATCCACCAAAAAGGGAAGCAGCTGCGGGTTGCGCAAGATATCCCCGCGCATCCGCTCGGGCCAGTTCTCCGGCCGCACGAGTTCATACGGGTGCAGGAAAATCACCGGACTGCGTCCGGCTTTCAATTCTCGCGCCAGCAGGCCAAGCACTCCCCGCCCGGACAGCCCGCTGACAAAACTGGAGCCGTAAGGCAGTTCGCCGCTCCGCAGCAATTCCATTGAAAAATAGCGCGGCGCAGCAAGTGCGTGAAAACCGCGCCGCCATTTCCAGGTGCTCACCGGCAGTTCCCACACACCCGCATTTTGCAGCAGGTCTCCCGCCGGCGCATAGATCGAAGAGCTGTACTGAAAACCCGCGCCCGCCAGTAGCGGGTAAGCATCCTCCGAGATGCGCACCATCGGCGCGCGGTACCCCCGAACGCCATGGCGCTCGATCCAGCTTTGCGAGCGCCGGATATCCAGCGTCAGGTCTTCCGGCCGGGACAGGGAGCGGTGAACATGACAGTGAAAACCAAGCTCATGTCCTGCCGCGGCGATCTTTTCCGCCATCTCGGGATACCATTCCACAATTTCTCCCACCAGATAAAAACTGGCTTTTGCCGTCCCCAACTGTTTCAAGATCAGGTCAACCGCTTGCATGCTGAAGCCGCCGTCCAGTATCCGCCGCGCTTTGCTGTCTTGAATGGAATCATACCTGCGGCTGAGCGCAAACCACGACTCAAAGTCAATGGAAAGCAGAACACGCGGGGAGGGAGGGCTGAGGGGCAGTTTCCTTTGAAACATGTCGAAAGCATGTTACCGCCTTCAGGGAGGACTGTCAAGCAGGGTGGCCGGGCGAAGGCTGGGCGGGGAGAAATCTTATCACTGACCGGGGAACCCTGGCGGCTGCTGACCAAGATTTTTCACCCTTTAAAGCAAAACTTTCGACGTAGAATCAGCCCCCGCCAAAAAATCCATTGACTCTGAACAGCAAAATCTCTATAATGAAGGTGGACATAGGGTAACGATCCTATCGGCTGGGCGCAGTCGAAGCGCCCGCATGCACCCACCCGAAATTCACTGGCCGTTCGTGAAAGATACGAGCGGCCGCGTTGTTTTTGGGGCTGCAGATCGAAAGGAGGAGAAAATGCTCTATCTTGATCTGACCGAGCAGGAACATTCCATCCTAACCCAATTGCTGGAAAACTGTATTTCTGACCTCAGAGTCGAGATCGTTGGCACTGATAACATGGAATATAAAAAGATGCTCCACCAGCGCAAAAAGGTGCTCACAAAACTGCATAAGAGCATGCAACAATACAACCAAAAACTCCTTCCCGAAGGGGAAGGAGTGCAATAATCCCGCTGGTTGCGCTGGAGTGGCTGCCCGGCGTTTGCGGGTCCGCCGCCCTGGTTGAACCTGTCCCCCATTGCCTGTACCAGGTAATGCAGTTCAAACTGCCGCCTTAAAGTGAACACATCTGACTGGAACCTCGTCTTTGAGTAAACCTCCCCAAATCCCCCCAAAATAGTCTGTAAATTCGAGTGACAAGTACAACTGAACGCGGGTAGCCTTAAACGTCGCAACACCGCGTTGCAACCCGAAGGCTATTTCGACCTGCGGAACTATTCGCATATCGGGGTCGTTTAATAAGTGCACCTCTCAATAAAAAACATTGAGGTTTAAAAATATCCAAATTGGAGAAATGATGAAAGCACAAAATATTTTGATTGTTCTGGCAGCAATTGCTGTCCTCACAGTGACAGGATGCACGCCAGCCGCCGCGCCAACCCCACCACTGATTGATACCAACTGGCTGCTGGAAGACCTGCAGGGTCAAGCGGCAATGTCCGGCATACAAGTGACAATCCATTTTGAGAAGGATAAATTTAACGGTACCGATGGCTGCAACCAATACAACGGCTCATACATGCTGGAAGGAGAAAAAATCACCATCAATAAAAACATCGCCACCACAAGGATGGCATGTGAAGAGTCCATTATGGAGCAAGCCTCCGCGTACATCACTGCATTGACACAAGCGGCTTCATACAAAATCACCGGTCAGCAGTTGACGCTGCTGGACGTGGAGGGCAAACCGCTGACCGTATTTGCGCAGGACCTCACATTGACCAAAAGTAATCCATAAAATACCGCCTATCTACCTGGCAGCAAAGCAATCACACCAGTCAAAGGGGCTTCAAAAGTGGAAGCAGCGCCCAGTTCGGCTTCAAGACAAGTGATCAGCTGCTTCGGCAATGCAATGAACATTGATCTCAATACCGGCAGCATCATGGATTCGGCTTTTCTGCTTGTACAAAACAACAGCCGCGGAACCTTCTAATTTGCCGCAGTAGCTCGCAACGCCCCGCGTGGCTATAAAACAAAAAAACTTGCCAGCCGCGCTTGAACTGCGGCTGGCTTTCCGCGTTAAAGCTTCTGTCAGCTTGCAAACCCTGAACGCACATCAATTTTTTTGCCCCAGGAGCACATGCACATCTGATTTAATCAGCAAATTCCCTCACGGTTTTCCTTATTCATGGTTAAACTTACCCTAGGAGGAAGTGCACATGCTCATCCATTCTGCCGCACAATTGCTCACGCTCGCCGGTGCTCCCCAGCGTGGCCATGAATTAGGCCGCCTGGAGATCATTCCGGATGGGGCTGTCCTAATCGAAGACGGTACGATCAGCGCCATTGGAACCAGCACAACCTTGACCACCCGCTACCCCAACGCTCCCCGGCTGGATGCAAGCGGCAAAGTGGTCATGCCTGGGCTGGTTGATCCCCACACCCATCTGGTGTGGGCCGGCGACCGGGCAAAAGAATTTGAGATGCGCATTGCCGGTAAAACCTACCTTGAAATCATGGCCGCCGGCGGCGGCATCAACGCCACCGTTCAGGCAACACGCCAGGCAGACACCGAAACCCTGCTGGCGCAGACGCGCGCTCGTGCTGCCACCCTCTTGCGCAACGGGACAACCACCGCCGAAGCAAAAACCGGCTACGGTTTGGAGACCGCCGCTGAACTGCGCCAATTGCAGGCGCTCCTGTCGCTCGACCGGGAAGGGCCGCTTGAAATCATTCCCACCTTCATGGGCGCCCATGCCGTTCCGCCAGAATATGCAGGCAATACCGCCGGATATGTTGAGTTGGTCTGCCAGGAAATGCTTCCGGCCGTTCACCGCTGGTGGACAGATCAATCCACCTGGCGCTCGCTGCCGTTTATGGACGTCTTTTGCGAGACAGGCGCCTTCGACCTGGCACAGTCGCGCCGCATCTTGGAAGCCGCCCAGACACTCGGTTTCCCCCTCAAAATTCACGCCGATGAGTTTGCATCCCTCGGCGGGGCGCACCTGGCAGTCGAACTTGGGGCTGTCTCGGCGGAGCATCTGGTAAAAACTCCGCCGAAGGATATTGAGGCGCTGGCGCACAGCAACACAGTGGCAGTTGCATTGCCGCCGACTCCCTTCGGGCTGGCCGACCCCAATCACATGCCGGCGCGGGCTTTCCTGCAAGCCGGGGGGCTGTTAGCCATCGCTTCCGATCTGAACCCCGGCCCGGCCTGGTGCGAAAGTATGCAATTCGTCATCGCACTGGCTTGCCGCTACCTCCGGTTGACCCCCGCCCAGGCAATTGCCGCCGCAACCATCAACGCCGCCGCCGCCATCCAGCGGAAGGATCAAATTGGCTCTCTTGAACCCGGAAAGCAGGCCGATCTGCTCATCTTAAATACGGCGGACTATCGCCACCTCGGCTATCGCTTCGGCGGCAATCTCGTCAAAACCGTCATCAAGCGCGGCAAAATCGTCATAGACCACTCTGAATAGCAAGGAGGATGCAGCATGCCCACCATCGAACAAGCCCGTGCCTGGTATACCGGCGCAGATGTTGTGCACGATTTTGACCACGTCCTGCGGGTCTACGCCATGGCTCAGCGGCTTTCCGAAAGTGAAAACGCCGATTGGGAGATCGTCGCAGCCGCCGTTCTCTTGCACGATTCTGTCGGCGCGACGCCCGGCAGCCAGGCGCGGACGGAACACCACCTCGCCTCGGCAGAGTTTGCCGCGCAAGTGCTCACAAAAGAAGGCTGGCCGGAAGAACGTATCCGGGCAGTGCAGCACTGTATCCGCGCCCACCGCTACCGCGATGACCGCGAACCTCCCGCCACAATCGAAGCACAGGTGCTCTTTGATGCTGACAAGCTGGACGTATTAGGCGCGGTCGGCATTGCCCGTGCAGTGGCGTATGCAACGCTGGCAGGTGAACCGGTCTATGCACAGCCCTCGCAGCGCTTTTTAACCACCGGACAGAAGGAACCCGGCGAGTCACACTCGTGTTACCACGAGTATCTGTTCAAACTTAGTAAGATCAAAGAGCGGCTCTTCACCACCACGGGCTGCGCCCTGGCAGTGGAACGCGATGCCTACATCGCCGCCTATTTTGACCGCCTTAAGAACGAATGGCGCGGCGAAAGTTAATCACCAGCAGGTGGTCTTTGCCTGCCTTTCTGCACTCCCGTTGGTTTCCCTCAATCGAACGGCTTGTCGCCCTGCTGGTCCTTCTGGCGATCTTCCTCACCAGCATCGGAAAAGCAAGCTATGGCGAGGATGAAAGCCACTGGATCCACACCAGCAGTTATCTGGAAATCCTTTTCACCCATAAACCCGATTCTCCGTTATGGAGCGAACATTACTGGACACTGACGCAGCCGCCAGTAGCCCGCTACCTGATCGGACTGGGAAGGCTGGCAGGCGGCTACGGATCGAATGACCTGAACACCCCCTGGCAGTTCGATCAGGACTACCAGACCAACATCGCAAACGGCAATCTGCCGGGAGCGGATTTGTTGTGGTGGTCACGCCTTCCGATGGCAATTCTCGCTGCCCTGGCCGGTTGGGTGGTTTTCCTGCTGCTGCTCCCGGTTGCAGGCCGGACAGCCGGTTATTATTTTCTCTTCGCATTTGCCGGCAGCCCCTACGTCCTCACCCACCTGCGCCGGGCAATGAGCGAGACGCCGCTGCTGTTCTTCACTCTGCTGGCTGCGATAGCCTGCTGGAAGGCGCTGGTCGAACTGCAAAAAGCTTATCAAAAAAGCAATGTTACTCTTAAAGAACTGCAAAAATCAACGCTTTGGTTCATCCTTGCAGGCGCGTGCTGTGGGCTGGCTGGCGCCAGTAAAATTAACGGCTTGTTCAGCGCCGGCGGGCTGTTCGCGCTTATCCTCCTGGCAGTCTTGCTGCTGCCCGGCGCGGCGACGTTTGCAGTGCGCCGCACTTTCGCCATCCGCAGCGCTATCCTCTCGGTCTTCGCTGCGTTGCTCGTCTTCACCATCCTCAACCCCTACTTATATGCCAACCCCCTGCTCAACACCGCCCGAATGTTCAAGTTCCGTGTGCAGGAAATGACCCTGCAGGTGGCGGGGTTTCCAGAAAACGTCCTTCACAGCCCGCTGGAACGGATTGAAGTCATCAGCCGGCGGATCTTTGAAGACTACGCCTTGCCCGGCTTCCCTGGCGCGCGCTGGTTAAACCTGCTGCTGACAGGCGCAGGCCTGGCCATCCTTGTATGGAATGCCTGGCGCTGGCTGCGCTACGGAGAAAAAAACCCTGCTTCGGCTGCACTGCTGGTGCTCCCTGCGCCGCTTGCTGCCGCGGCTCTGATCACCCCGCTGGACTGGGATCGTTACTATCTTTTCCCGGTTCTGTACGCGGCTTGGTGCAGCGCGGCCGGTTTCGGGCTCGTGATGCACGCCCTGCGGGCGGTCTTCCGCCGCAGGAAACCTCCCTTCTAAGGGATTAAAACCCGCCGTTTTCGCTTTACAGTTTCCTTACTGGTGGCTGCAAAATCATTGCCTTTGATAGCCGAGTTCGTTACAATAACCTTATGCCCACTTCTTATAGACCAATTCTGGTTGTTGAAGATGTACCCAATGTGCAAGAACTTTTGGAGGTCACCCTTCGCTTCAAAGGCTATCCTGTCCTGACGGCTTCAAACGGCAAAGAAGCCCTCGAGATGATCGAAAAGCACATCCCTTCACTGATCATCACCGATATCCTCATGCCTAAGATGGATGGGTTTGCTCTGGTGCAAAAATTGCGCACCGAGACCCATACCAACCACATCCCTGTTATTTTCGTCTCCGCCACCTACATCACTGCTGAGGATAAAAAGTTTGCCCTCAGCCTGGGCGGTGTACGCTTCATCGAAAAACCCATTGACACAGAAGATTTCCTGCTGACTGTGGCGGAAATCCTCACACAAGGCATTTCCACACTGCCGCGCCCGATGGGAAAAGAGGAATTCTATCGCGGCTACCGTGAGCGCCTGGAATCCAAGCTTCGCCATAAAAATACCCAGATTGCGCGCACAGAACGTCTGCTGCAAACCTTGCCGCCCGATCAGAAGCCCGCCTTTGAATCGATGCTCTCAAACTCGATCAACGATCGCGATGAAATTCAAAGCGAGTTGGATAAGCTGTACGACCTCTTGAATGGCTTGCACACCAAACTCGACGCGTAACCTCCGGAGTGCTATTAAAAGAAAAACCTGCAAGGGTCATCCTTCCCTTGCAGGCCTTTCCCTGTTCAGATTCTACTCAATCACCGGCATTTCACCTTGCGGGGGTGTTTGAGGGAAAAGCGTTTCAACCGGCGCTTCCAAGTCTTTTCCGGTCAGGCGGCGGTAAGTCAGCGCCCAGGCCGAACCGAGATAGGCTTGCAGTGCGCTGGAAAGCAAGATCGCGATGGGCAGGTAAATCAGCAAGAGGGCGCCCGTTACAATAAAACCGCCCATTATTGCACCCTGAGTACCCGAGAGCACACCGATGACAATGGGCGCGACGATCAACAGCGCCGGCAGCGAGATCAGTACGCGCACAATACCGCCGCCGATTATCAAGATCAGCGCCATCACCACCACCTCGCCTAAACGGGTGCGCACAATCTGCCAGGCGCGGCGTATACCCTCAAATATATCCGTATCCTCACCAACAACCGCGGCCACCGCCAACTCTTCCAGTACACCAATTCCAATCCCCACCGGGATAAGCAGGCAAATAAAGGGGATCAGGCAGAGCAGACCAATCCCCAGTGTAACAAGCGCCAGTATAATCACCGGCCCCAGCAAAACCATAAAAAGCAAACCTGTGCCAACGGCAAACAGCAGGATCAACCCCGCCACCCGCCAGAAATACCGCAGCCCGTCTTGCCACAGCGCACCAAACGCCAGCTTATCCTCACCGGCATCCGCCTGCCAGGCGCCGCGCACTAATCCGGCGCGTCCCATCGCGTTGAGCGCCAGGGCAATAATTGCCAGCAGAAAACCAAACACAAAAAGCCCGGCAACCAGCCACAAGATCGTACCATTTTCGGCCATGCGCACAAAAGTTTGGGTCAGGTTTTCTATCCACGGGGGCATATCCTGGAAAGTCATGTCGGGAATTTGACCGGAGGAAACATTACCTCCACCGCCGCCACCCCCTCCTCCGCCGCTGGCGCGCCCACAACTCGCCAGCAGCCCAAACAGCCACAGAATTTTATGCTTCCAAATAATTTTCCACGACTTTTCAAGCACTTCACCGTAATTCATCCCGACTCCCTTCTGTTAAGCGGCAAATCCACCGCCCCTGCAAATTTTCTGCCCGCTGATTCTTATCTATTGAATATACGTCACTCCCACTCAATAGTCGCGGGTGGTTTGCTGGTAATGTCGTACGTCACCCGATTAACGCCAGGCACCTCATTCACAATCCGGTTGGCCGTTCGCGCCAGTAAATCCATGGGCAGCCGCGCCCAATCAGCCGTCATAAAATCGGAACTCGTTACCGCACGCAGCGCGATGGCCTCCCGATATGTACGCTGATCGCCCATCACACCCACCGAGCGCACCGGCAGCAGCACGGCGAAAGCCTGTGCCACCCCAGCCTCCCCGCTGTTTTTCCCCAGAAGACCGGCTTCCGTCAACTCTGTCGTGAAGATATCATCCGCCTGACGCAGCGTTTCCAGCCGCGCAGCCGTAATTTCGCCCAAACAGCGTACTGCCAGCCCCGGCCCAGGGAATGGCTGCCGCCAGACCAGCGCGGGGGGCAGTCCCAGCGCCTCACCAACAGCCCGCACCTCGTCCTTAAAAAGGTAGCGCAGCGGCTCGATCAGTTCAAAAGACAGGTCGGAGGGCAGTCCGCCCACATTATGATGGGTCTTGATGGTTTGCGCTTTCGCGCGGTCAGGCGCGCTGGACTCGATCACATCCGGGTAAATCGTGCCTTGTACTAAAAAGCGCGGTTTCCCTGCCTTGAGCGCCTGGGCTTCAAATACGCGGATGAACGTCTCGCCGATGATGCGGCGCTTGACCTCCGGTTCTGTAACCCCTGCCAGCTTGCCCAGAAAAATTTCGGCTGCATCCACCACCGCCAGCCTGTCGCCGAGAGATTCTCGGAAGGCTTCTTCCACCTGCCTGCGTTCCCCCTTGCGCATCATACCGGTATCAACAAACACCGCCGAAAGCTGGTCGCCGAGGGCGCGCTGCACCAGCGCAGTCGCCACACTCGAATCCACCCCTCCGCTTATGGCAGACAGGACATGCTCCCCTCCCGCCTGCGCACGGATGCGCGCGACAGAGTGTTGAATGATCGAATCGGGGATCCATTCCGGGTTTACCTGGCACACTTCCAGCGCAAAACGCCGCAGCAGTTCGGCCCCGCCCGGGGTATGGCGCACTTCAGGGTGAAACTGCACCCCATAAATGCGCTTGCTTTCGTTTCCAAAAGCAGCCACAGGGCAATTACTGCTGCGCGCCAGGGTGGTAAAACCATCCGGCAGCGTTTCGATCCGGTCACCATGAGACATCCATACCGGCTGTCTCCCTGGCGGTAAGATCAGGTTGTCGGTCAGCGTCTCGATCTCCGCCGGGCCATATTCGCGCTCACCAGCAGGCGCAACCATGCCCCCCAGTGTATGCGCCAGCAAGTGCATCCCATAACAGATCCCCAAAACTGGCAAACCGGACTGGAGCACATAGTCCGGCAGGGTGGGTGCATTTTCAGCATACACCGAGGGCGGCCCGCCGGAGAGGATATACCCCGCAGGGTGGATAGCCTCCACCTTTTCCTGTGGCGCATCCCACGGAAAAAGCTCGCAGTAGACGCGCTGGTCCCGCACCCGCCGGGCAATCAATTGGCTGTATTGCGAACCATAATCCAGAATGGCAATGGTATTTGTCATTGACGGTTACTCCCGGAAGAGCAGTTGTCCGTTATCCATCGAGACCAGGCACACCAGCGATTCAATCGGAATCCCCAGTGAATTCAACACTTCTCGTCCGCCCTCAAAGGTTTTTTCAACCAACGCCCCAATTCCGACCAGCGTTGCCCCGGCAGCCTGTGCCAACCGCGCCAACCCCAGAATGGTCGCGCCGGTGGCCAGAAAATCATCAATGATCAGAATTTTTTCGCCGTCTCCCAAATACTCCGGTGAGACAATCAGTTCAACCGAATGACCGCGTGTATGGGAGGGCGCAACGGTCAGGTAAACCGTATCGGGCATCGTGACCGGTTTGGATTTGCGCGCGTAGACAACCGGCAATCCCAGGTACCGGGCGGTCATCAGCGCAGGCGCAATACCGGAAATTTCCGCCGTCAGCACCCGTGTTGCCCCCATCCCTGCAAAACGACGCGCCAGTTCCTTCCCGCAGACATCCATCAACACAGGATCCACCTGATGGTTGATAAAACCATCCACCTTGAGGATGCCCCCCCCCAGATTCTTGCCATCTTTAAGAATACGATCTTTTAACACTTGCATATTGCCCTCCAGGGGTAAAAATTAAATTCTTTCAGAGTACAACCCCCACAGCCTGCCGAGGGTTTCTTCCAAGCGCACCCCAAGCGGTTCGCCGCCAGGCGTGGTGACATCATCTTCATTTTCAAAGACCACGTACGGCGTCTGCGTCCCCCGGATGGGGAGAAACCCCTGACCTGCGGCGCCGGTCAATGTTTCCCAATCGCTGCTTTTATATAACCGCTCCATTTTTTCATCCGAAAGGCCGTGCTGCAAGATGCTGTCCGGCCGTTCCGGATTGTAGCGTTGGCGGTTCTTTCGCAAAGACTCTTCATAAGAAACGCGTAGATACAGAATCGCAGCCCGCTGTGCAACTTCCAAGGAAAGGTGATCAAACGCCCGCCGGAAACCGCCGTGCTGTCTGCCGCGCGCGAATTCAATCAACGTGGTCGTCTCGCCGGGGTGGGAGGCCGCATCGCGCAGACGCTTGTGGTATTCAAGGGAGATCCGTTCGATAAGTAAATCCCATAAATACGTATGTTTAAAATTCCCGTCAGGGGTGGTGTGCAGGCGCGCCTTGCCCATGCGTGCAAGCAGATCGTCCTCTTCGAACCACACCCACAGCATGGGAAAGTCATCAATCTCATCCATCCTGCCGATGTGAAAGCGCTGCAGCCGTTCCTCCGCAGAGATTTGCCTCAGATAGTGGATGATCTCGCTTTTTCCCGCCGCCGGACGAGCCAGCAGCAGGAGCACATCAAAGGTATTTCTGGTCATCTGCGCAGTTTCTTTCCCATCCTCACGTTGATTTAAACTTATCCTGTCCAGGCAGCAACTGTATCCAGGGTCATCATACTTGCATCCGCCAAATTTTCCTGTGGGGTGAAAAGAAATTATACCGCAGCATTTTTCATCCGCCATTCTTTTGCCCCTTTTTTTGCACCCTTGCCGCCCGCTTCAACAAATGAAAGTCAGGCAGGGTTTGCTGCCCGCCCCGGCTTGCGCGTAAAAAAACGGGCCCCATAAGGAACCCGTTTTTATTTACTGTCTTCCAAACAATCGCTTTACTTCTCCACCAGCACAAATAAACCGCTGAAATTTCCCTGGGTGATGGCACGCAGCACGTCGCCGGATACTCCATTAAGAACCACCCGCTGGTCTGTGCTGTCATCCGCATTTAACCGGGCCGGAAAACCCGATTCCGGTGCTTCCAGCGGAATTTCCATCCACGTTGACGTGGCTGCATCCCAAAGGAACAGCCCGAGAGTTTTGTTCTGCAATTCGGAGGGGACTAGAAAAGTGATTTCGATTGAACCAGGGTCGAGCAGTTTCAACAACTGGCCATTTTGCAATACCTGTACAAACATGCCGGATACCAGACGGGTACCTTCAGGCAGTGAAGCGGGCAGGTCTTCCACCCCACTTCTTTTTAAGACGACGTCAAGGTCGCATAACCCAATGAAGCGCACCTGATCCCCGTCTGCAAGCCGCAAAACAACTTCATTTGTCCCCAACGGGCAGACCAGCCTTTGCGAATTGCCGCCTGTTACAGGAATGAAACCCAACAGGCGGTTGCTGCCAGCGCCGGTATCGCCGGATGGTGGATTGTCTGTGCCAGCCCCGGCGCCAGGGGCGCTGACAAATGGGTCTTGAGTTAAGGATGGAGAATACAACAGGAAATCCGAGAGTGCGTCGCCGCTTCCGGCGGGCGTCCCCAGTCCGCCATTGTTATCATAAGACATTTGAGGGTACGCACTTGGCCCGTCCGCGCTGCCCCACCAGTTGTTGGTCACATCAACCAAGGTGTTCATCGTATTGGTCACACCGATTTCGCTGTTGTTTAGAAAGCGGTTATTTGTTACAGACACAATGTTCGCTCCGCCCAACTGTAAACCAACACGATTATCAGAGAAAGTATTCCCTGTGATGGACAGTGTCGTACCAGGCGGTTGGGCGTAGGGGTTATACATGGCAAACCCATAATCATTATTCGTAAACGTGTTGCCACTGACGATGGTATTTCCCGGCCAGTAAGCCTCCATACCGCTGCGATACCAACCCGGAATGCCCGGACCCTGGGTGACAAGATTCTGAATTACATTATTTAAGACGCTTACAGCGCCGGTTCGCTGCAATACGATGCCCATTGCGCCAGCCGAGAGATGGGGGTCCGTCGGGTCAGCGGCAATGATATTATGATCCAGTATACCGGTTGAGTTTGGCCCCCAGACCATCATGCCTACTGTATTGAATCCTGTTACTTCATTATCATGGATATACGCGTGACCGGTATAGTTCCATACGCCAGCGCTGCCAGACCAGGGCCAGTCCTGCCCCCAGTATCCCACCAGGACGTTCACTTGATTCCCGCCAGGATAGGCATGATCGTAGAAATTCTTAATTAAGTTGTTGCTGATTTCAGCGTATGCACTGCCATGTACCAGGATGCCAAATTTCATCCCATAAGCATATTGCCCGTCCAGGGTGAACCCGTCGAGCTTCACGTTAATAGTGGGAGCGGAAGCATTCTCGTCGCCGCCATTAATTTCCACCAGCGTCCGGTCTCCCGGTCCGCAAGAGGGTCCCCAGCAATGCGTGTGCGTCGGGTCCTGAACAATAAAAGTTGAATCCCGGCCGGCGCCTTGCAGCGTAACCGAGCGGGTAATATCCAGTTGTTCCGCGTAGGGGCCTGCTTTTACATCCACGACCCCGCCATCAGCCGCCACATTGAGCGCGTCCTGAATGAATGCTCCAGGGTGAACCTCGACCTGGTTGGCAAAAATGTGGCTGGAACCCGTCAAATCGGCGCCGGAAAGCAAAATAAATTTATCCACAGTCGCGTCTCCGCTCACACCCGTTAATTTCAGCGCTTTATTAATCGAGACGGTTTCATGGAAAACTTCTGGCGCAATGAGAATCTCTGAGCCGCTCGCTGCATCCATCACAGCCTGAGATAAGACCGCGTTAAAATAACAGGTCAGGGTTGCTCCATCATAAGTGCAATCCCCATCGTTCTGACCACTGGCGCCTGTCGCCCGGTAGTATTCAAAATTGTCCCCAACAGAGGCTCCGTTCCGGGCTACACCCAGTGTGCCGCTTGGGTCTCCACTCTTGGACAGGAATGACGCGGCTTCCTGGGAGGCTAACGGTAACGCCTCACCCTCTCCATCCACCAAAACAGTCTCGTTCTCCGCCAGCACATTCACCACATCCTGGAGATTTTCACCTTGCTCTGCAGGACCGGATTCTTCAGCCAGATCTCCCTCCGCAGGGCCGGCTTGCTCTTGCGGCGCGTCAGGCGGCTCCTGGTCATGCGGGACAGTCTCCTCAAGATTGACCTGTTCCCCGGCCGGGGAACCGCCATCGGGCACTTCCGCATCGGCCAGAACCGGGCTGGGACGCACCAGGGCAAACATCATAAACAGTGCGACTGCCCCCAACAGAATTGATTTCAATGGAATAATCTTCATTTGTAAACCCCTTATTATGCAGATACAGTATTCTGGGTTATTTGGCTGAGAAAAACTGATATACCCCCAAAATATGTGTAGAGATGTGAACCATATACAGTGTAACCCAGGCGTGGAGGCAGTACAATGTATATCCCCCTCTACATTGCGAACTTGTAATATAAAACGTCCTTTAGTCACAAAAAAGCTGGCTTTTTACCTGTCCCCCAATTCTTCCCACCCATCCTCGCGCAGTTCGGTTTCGGAATATATCCTCACAGCGATTAACATGCAGCTGCCGGCTTGGCAAAGACCTTCTAACTATCCTGTCCGCTCTCAACAACATAAAATGTGTCCGCTTTGCCCATCTCCCGATCCAATGCAAAGGGGCGGATGTCAATCACCTCGCAGCGCCCCAGTGTGACCAGTTCGGCTGCGATCTCACCAGCCAGCGGCGTATTGATCAACGAAGAGCGAAAGGCGGTTGCCAGAATCAAGCCCTCCACACCAGGAACAGGTCCAATTAAGGGGCAGCCGTCTTCGGTGTAGGTGGTCGGCGCCGTCCAGCTTCGCAACAGGCGTGCTCTACGCAAGATCGGGAAGTACCTGCCCGTCATAATCGCCATCGCCTTCGGCGCCAGCGCACTGATCTGCGGGTATAGCGATTCGCCCGGCCGGTCAGCCTGCGAGATGAGGAAGTTGCCATCTGCCGTCTGCCGCAAGCCAAGAAAAGCCAGCTCAATATCCTTTTTGCCGTCCAATGCCAGCTCAATATGATCTGCCGTACTGATAATCGAACGCAGCTTCAAGCTGTGCTGCGGTTCGGTCACCATGGCGGAGGCGCGAAAAGTGTGCACCCTCCAATTCTGCCCGATCATCTCGCCCAACCGGCGCGTCCAGGCCGCCGTTGCCAAAACCACCGTCCCCGCGCTGAACTCCCCGTGCGTTGTATGTACACCCTGCACCCGCCCGGACTGAAGCTCAAAGCCGGTTACCCTGGTAAACGTATGCAGCGACAAACCCAGCGGGATCGCCCGCCGTAGATATGCCCACATCAACCGGAAAGGATTAATCTGCCCCTGGTCTGGGGCATACATCGCGCCTCTTATCGTCTCCGGATCAACCATCGGTTCAATTTCAGCTACCGCTCTGGCGGGCAGCATTTCGCAGGCAATCCCGGCTTGCGCCAGTGCGGCAGCCCGCTCAAGCGAGCCGTTCCAGTGTTCTTCCGACGGGAGCAGGTGCAGAATGCCCGTTCGCTTAAAATCCAGCCGCATCCCCAGCTCTTCCCCCAGTTGCCCGTAGCGCGCGAAGCTGGTCGTCACCAACGGAATGCTGTGCCCCAGTTCGACATCGTTGGACTGCACCATTCCCAGGTTGGCGCCCGACGCCCCCGCGCCAACCTGGCTTTGATCCAGCAGCGCCGTTTTTAGCCCCGCGGCCGCCAGGCGGTAAGCAATCGAGCACCCGATTACACCAGCGCCAATTACCAGAACATCAAAGGAATTTTTCTTATGCATAAGAATACCCGCAGAGCGCCATAAATTTGCCAGCTTGCCCTGAAGTGAAGGTTTAGGAGTTTTCTTCCATTGCTCCAGAGTGGCTGCTTTTAACGGTGTAAATCGTCTCGGCTGATTTTCCCATCTCCCGGTCCGGCGAGAAGGCGCTGATGTCGAGCAGGTCATCGCAGCCCGTGGTAAGCATGCGCATGACCACTTCCCCTGCCAGCGGGGAATGCACAATGGCAGAGCGGTAAGAGGCGGCCAGGATCAACCCCTCAATGGCCCTCACAGGCCCAAGCAACGGGCAGCCGTCATCCGTGTAGGTGGTGGCAGCCGTCCATGTCCGCAGCAGCCGTGCGCCCCTCAATGCCGGGAAGAAGCGCCCCGCCATCATCGCCATCGTTTTCGGCGCAGCGTGGCTGATCGCCGGGTTGGTCTCCTCGCCCGGGCGGTCGGCTTGTGCGATTAAAAAGTGCCCGTCGGCGGTCTGCGAAAGCGCCAGCACCGTCAGTTCAGCGTCGCCCTTTCCGGTTACTTCCATTTCAATATGGTCGGCAGTGGCGATGATCGTATTGAGCTTTAAGCCGTAAACAGGCTCACTCACCATCGCAGAGGCGCGAAAGGTATGGATGTTCCAATCCTGACCGATCATCTTCCCCAGCGGGCGCGTCCAGGCGGCGGTTGCCAGAACAACCGCCCCGGCGCTGAAGTGGCCGCGGTTGGTATGCACCCCGCGTATTCGGCCGCTCTCAATATCAAAACCTGTAACCTTTGTAAAAGTGTGCAACGCCAGCCCCAGCGGTATCGCCCGGCGCAGATAAGCCCACATCAGCAAAAATGGGTTCAACTGCCCCTGGTAGGAAGCATACGTCCCGCCAAAAAGCGTGCTTGTGTCAACCATCGGCTCAATTTCTCTGATCCGTTCAGGCGGGACAAATTCGTACGGGATGCCGGCAGCCGAGAGGATACCCGCACGTTCCTCAGATGTTTTCCACTGCGCTTCCGTGGACAACAAACGCAGCGCACCGATGCGCCGGAAGCCAAAGGGCATCCCCAGTTCTTCTTCCAAAGTTTCGTAACGCCGGTAGCTCGCCAGAACCATCGGGATGCTGTGGACGAGTTCCGCGTCATTGGACTGCACCATGCCAAAATTAGCCCCCGATGCTCCCGCCCCAACCTGCTCCTGATCCAGCAACGCGGTTTTCAGCCCGGCCCGGGTAAGATGGTAGGCGATCGAGCAGCCGATTACGCCTGCCCCCACTACGATCACGTCGTATGTTCTGATATCGCTCATTCTTACCCTTCCCTCTCCGGCGCCTTTTCCGCTCCATGCTCTTCGATCACCTCCAGCGGCACCGGATGAACCGGTGGACGGATGTTGTAATAGCGCACGTCCTCCGGCTTGCGGTTCGTCTCGGCTGCCATGATCTGGGCAATGATACTGCCGCATGTCCGTCCCTGACAGTTTCCCATTCCGCTGCGGGTGATGTTTTTTACATCGGTGATTGTTTGCGCCCCAAACGTGAAGGCTTCGCGTATCTGTCCGAGCGTCACCTGCTCGCAGCGGCACAGGATGGTATCTTCTTTTGCCAGCGTGTACAACCCCGCCGGCGGAGAGAACAAATCCCCCAGCATTTTGGCGAAACGCCGTTCGCGGCGCAAAGCCGTTTTTCCCTGGTGGTTTTGGTCTTCACCCCCATGACCCAGCCTCAAGGCGGCCGCACATCCTGCGATGCGCCCCTCCATCCGGGACATCGGCGCGCCGCCAATCCCCGCGCAGTCACCCGCCGCGTATATGCCCTCGCGCGAAGTCTCCAGATTTTCGTTACGCCGCGGGAGAAACCCCCCGCGTCCCGAATCGAAGATCATCTCGCAGTCCAGCAGCCGGAAGAGCTCTGTACTGGGCGTCAGGCTGTACCCAGCCACAACCGTGTCCACTTTCCCGGTTTTCCTGCTTTGCAGGATAGGCCTGCCTTGCGGGTCAAGCCGTGCAAAAACAACCTCATTAACCCTTTCCTCTCCATGTGCGGCAATCACAGACCAGCCCAGCCGGTAAGGCACACGCGCGCCAGCCAGGGTTTTAAGGTATCCCCATCCTTCGCGCATGCGCGCCCACTGCCCCCATAGCGCCGGAAGATAAGGAATACCGCGCCAAATCAATCTGCTGGCGCTTTCCAACACCCCAACAACCTCAGCCCCCGCCTCGACAAGCTGCGCCGCAGCTTCAAGCTGCAACGGTCCTGTGCCGGAAAGCAGCACCCGCCGTCCCGGCAGTACGCGCTGATTCTTGATCATCGTCAGCACCGCGCCCGCTGTCATCACACCCGGCAAATCCCAACCCGGGAAGGGGATCGAACGGTCATACGCGCCAGCAGCAATGACCACCGCGCGGGCGCTCAAGCGCGCCGGCGCCTGGCTGCCATGCAGCGTCAGAAGCCACGTATCCGGCTGCGCGCCCTCAAAGATCCCCCAAACCAGTGTATCTTGTAAAACCCGCACGTTGGAAGATGCCAGTTTTTGAAATAACTCCTGCGCTTCACGCTGGTGCTCCGTGTGGTCATCGCTCTGAAACGCTTTGGAAATTTGTTTAAAATACTGCCCGCCTGGGCGCGGGGAGGAATCAATCAGCGTTACCTCTGCACCGGCTTGTGCGGCTGCAACCGCCGCTTCAATCCCCGCCGGCCCTGCGCCAATTACAACCAGTTCTACGGATTCGCTCATGGTTTCACCTGGGCTTCCGTTTCAATTTTCATCTTATCTGCCACAAGAGTCTGGCAGGCGCGGATGTTGCCTGCCCCATTGACGGTAACAAGGCACTCATAGCATACTCCCATGCCGCAATAGATACCAGAGGGGCGGCCGGTTTGATGCTTGCGCCCGAAGACAGAGATGCCCTCCGCCTGCAATACGGTGGATATCAGTTCCCCTTCAAAAGCTTGCGCCCTGCGGCCATTGACCTGTACCTCAATGGCTTTCCCGCGCTGCACCGCGGGCAATTCTGATGTGAATTTTGTAATACGCATACGTCCTTCTCTCTGAATAAGATCACTGTGTTGACCAGTTACTGGCAAAGTGACTGCCCGGTTCGCACTGCCGCACGCGGCGGCACACTCTCATTCTCTTCCCGCGCGGCAGCAACAGCACACATATTGAAATAGTACCAAAACGAATAGCGTTTTTCAACGGGAATTTAATCACTATTTTAAAATATGGACAGATATTAATTACAGTCGAACACTGCTTTGCTCAAAAAAAAGGACGCCTCACCGGAAATGATTGCCCTCCAGGAGCCGGACAAACAATCGCGAGCCCGGCTGCCATTCAAGTATCGGGCGGCCACGCGGGCAGTCCCTCGCAGTTTTTACATCCTCTGGAAGTTCCAGAGTGCTTTTTAGGTTAATTGGTGGGAGCAATGATCTGCGGTGCGTTCTGCGCTGCCCGCCAGTGCTTCAAATACCTTCGGCAAGCCGGATCGCGTTCTGTCAGCATATCCATGGCGCGCACATCCGCGATCAACCCCTCGATACCAGGGTTAATAAACGCTGAATCGAGTCCCCACGACATCGCCCCAAGCAGGTAAGCCAGGCCAATCGTTTTCGGTCCCGGCATATTACTGCCTGCATTTCCAATCCCAAGCTGGGTTGTGATGCCCATATCGTGCAGAATGGCGATGGTTTGCAGCGCAACCTGATAAGCGTTGGCTTGCAGCAGTCCCGCCGGCATACACATCGCGTCAATGACCACATCTTCACGCGGGATGCCAATCCCTTCGCAAGCCTCCAGGATCACCTGCGCCTCGGCCACCCGCTCTTCTGCCGTCATCGGCACGTGTCCTGAAAATCGCCCCATCGGCATACCCGCGACCGCCGCGCCGTACCGCTTTGCAATCGGCAGCAAGGTATCCAGCAAGGGTTGTTCGGCAGTCACCGTCCAGATGATGGAACGGTAAGGCTGAAGTTCTGCCAACGCAGCTTCAATTGCTTCGGCGTTGCGGGTGTCCAGCCCCACCGGGCTGCCCAACTCCTCGTGGATCGCCCGCGCCAGG
Organism: Anaerolineaceae bacterium; assembly: GCA_020845515.1. Taxonomy (GTDB): domain Bacteria; phylum Chloroflexota; class Anaerolineae; order Anaerolineales; family Anaerolineaceae; genus Ch132. The sequence goes on from JADLFQ010000013.1 coordinate 31,898, forward strand.
CGCGGCAGTACTTCGACCTCGTCAATTTCCGGATGCGTAAGTAAAATCGCAGTCATATCGGTGCCAACCGCGTGCCCCCAGCGCGCCAACTGCATGAAATAATCAATCTCTCCCCGGCTCAGCGGTTCAATGACAGAATCCGGCTTGTTGATCACGTAGAGTTGGTCGTTGATCAGCATCGTCGGTTTACCCGGGCCATATTCCAATGTTCCATTGCGGGATGTCAAGGTTGTCATGAGCACATTCCTATAGAAAAGGCGGGGTTCCCCTCCGCCTCTCCTGTATCAAAATCTTCTTACCGGCTCCACCGGGGATGGTACAGCCGTTTTTAACCTCATTAAAACTCCAACACTTCTCCGGCGGGCATGGTCTGCAAGCGCTCACCAAAGGCATTACGGAAAGTGACCAAAGCGTTGAACCCGGTGCAATGGTTGAAATACATCCGTTCAGGCTGAAATTTGTTCTTCAGTTCCTGGATTGTCCACGTCATTTGTTCCGGGCTTGCTTCCAGCAGGTGTGTGCCGCCGATAATGGCTTTAATCGGCGCCGAAAAGTGTTTGCGCACGTAGTTCATCGTATTGACCAGACCTGCATGGCAGCAGCCCAACAGCACAACAATCCCCTCACCGGCCTCCAAAATCAGGCTGCGATCGTCCAGAAAGCTGTCGGCAGAAAAGTCGTCCCCCTGGCGAATCAGCATCTTCGGGTTGGCAACCTCGTACTGGTTTTCTCGCGGGATGCGTCCGGTCAAGTACATGCCTTCACCAATTTGGAACATGTCCTCTGTAAGGACAAGCTGAGCGCGCGCTTCCACCCTCTCGCGCGAAACTGGCACGCCGGTTTGCTTGGTCGCTCCTTCCCGCCTCGACACCCTTTCCACAAAGAGATCAGTGTCTGCAATCAAGACGGGGTTGCGCGTCTGATCCAAAGCCCAATCCAGGCTGCCGGTGTGATCGTAATGGGCATGGCTTAAGACAATATGCGTCACCTCGGACAAGTCTTTTTTTAACAGTTGGGCATTATGTCCCACAACTGTTCCAGTGGTGCCAACGTCAAACAATACCGTTTGTTCTTCCGTCTCCACCAGAAAACATAGCCCGTGTTCCGCCCAAAAGCTGTTAAAAACCTTTACACTGTCGTCATCCAGACAGCTTATTCGAAATTGCTCTGCCATTCTATTTTTCTCCTTGTCTTGACTCCAGAGTATTCTCATGTCGTACACCCGCAAGAATCGAGGGTATTCATAAAGTGGAGCCGCTCAGCTACATACATTATAGAGGAGTTTTTCAGTTAGCTGCAAAGCGATTTGCTTTTGGGAACCTTTAAAAAATTTGTTGACTCCTGGCAATAGAGTCAACAATCCTATGGCCATACTGCGGCTTCAATCAATCATAAAGCCTGGCAAACAGGCAGCGGAATCCGGCATAAACCTGAACCGGCTGGCAAGCAGCAGGTCAGGCTGCGCTCACGGGGATATACGGATCAGCCTTGTGCTCCTGCTTCGCTTTCCTCCCCCAGGATGTCGTTGACGACATCGCGTGCCCAGTAAATGCTCTGCCCCTGACGTGAAAGCCGGCGGATGCCTTCCAGTTCATTGCCCAGCGTGATGATGGCAGGTTCTTCCGTCCATCCTTCGTCTGTTAAAATCGTCTGTCCAAGCCCAACACCGGAGAGCAAGCCGTTGCACAAACAGCGTTTCTCTTTCGTATTCATCAGCAAACCACGTTTACTGACATAATCTTTAATGGGAGCGGCTTCACAGCGCTGGAAGAGCCGCCGTGACCCGTCTGCGGCTGGTTTGCTCAAGCCGCGTTGCTGCAATAAGTGAATATCACAAACCCTGCGGCGGACATTGTACACTTTCTCCTCCGCGAGTGTATCTTCCACCTGTGCCACCTTGAACGGGTAACCGGTGGGTGAGAAAAGTGTCGTCTGTACCAGTTCATCATCTTTTACGCCCCGCTTGATCTTGTCGAAGATTGCGGTGCGATAGGAGGCTTTCAAACCCGAATCTTCAGCCAGCGCAAAGACCGAGCCAACCTGCACCCCGTTTGCCCCGGCCGCTCTTGCCTGCTTCAATTTCTCCCGGCTGCCATAGCCGCCCGCCAGCCAGAAAGGCAAACCCGCCGCCCGGATCGCGCCCAGGTCGGGCTCATCTTCCGCTCCGTAAATCGGCTGTCCAAGGCTGTCTTTCACCAGGGGGCCCTGCGGTCCCGCATTGTGTCCGCCGGCGGTGTGGTGTTCGATAACGAATCCGTCAGGAGCCTCTGTAGGGCTATGCGCCAGCCCTTCCACCAGGTTCTCCAGTGACGCAATTGCCAGAAAAGCCGGGCGTTGCAGCGGCTTTTCTGCCAGTTTGCCGCCCGCAAACTGTTTGGGGTCAAAAGGCATATAGAAATGTTCTCCCGCCTCGCGATATAAGACCAGCAGATCATTCTTGACCGCCTCCTGACGTGCCAGGCGCGAACACATGGCCGGCAGACCCTCAGGGTTGCCTGCCCCGACAATAATCCCATCCACCCCGGCCAGCATCGCCCCATACATGGCGTGCATCAACGGCAGTTCAATCTTTTTCATAAAGTTGACGAAGATCTTGCCGTTGTGCCCTTCCTTCGCCAGCCAGGTCTCCGCGAAAGCGCTGACAATCAGTAACTCGTATACTTTATCGTCCATTACCAGCGCGGTAGGTTCATCCTGCTTCGCACTGATGACCATGCTTCCTCCGCCGTTTTGCGGGCGCACTACCTGTGCCGGCGCGTTTTTGAAACGGACGCCGGGAGCTTTACCGCCTTCGATGAAATAGTGTTCACAAATTTTTTTGCCAATCTCTACGTCAAACTGCGCATCAAAAGCTGCCAGGGCGCGCCGGACATGACCGCCCGGGTCGCCAAGTTGCAGCAACCGCACATACACCACGTCCAGTGCGGTGCCGGAGATCGCCCCCACTGTCACCCCGGGCCTCGCCATCGCGACAGTCTTTGCCAACCTCCAGTTGGAGACATAGACACCCATCCCCCCTTGAATGAGTTGAATGTTTTTTAGAAAATCCATAAGGTTGCACCTAAACGAAAAATATCTAACAGAAAGCAATAAAAAGCGGCGGAATTCGCCAAACTACACGTCAACGACGCCGCTTCGCAAAAGATATAACCCCTCTTATGTAAGAGAGTTGTGTCTGCAGCCTGCTCTTGTCCTTGGTTTCCATCCGAGATACCCCATTTTAAATCAAAAGGGTCGCCGGAAGAGCAGGCGATCTCATAGACAATTTCCTTATTCCTGTTCCGCCATTGCGGAGGGAAAAGCCGCGCCAATTCCTCCGCCTGAAAGGTATTTCGTTCAAGCGGTTTCATGAACGCCCCCTTCTTGCGAATGCTTTTTATCAACGACAAATCTCCATCCGGCTGGTTTTGTCCTGATTTAGCAGGGGGATATTTATCATCAAACCACCTGACCCGGGCGGCTCAGAGTCGCTTCGCGGGCTTTCATAAAAGCCGCCACCGTACGATCAATATCCTCAGGCGTGGTTGCCCAGGAGCACACGCTCACCCGGATGACCGGGGTGTCGTGCCAGTTTCCCGCCCCGCACCAGCACTCCCCTGATTGCTGCAGGCGTTGCAGAGTCCCGGCGGTTTGTTCGGGCGTATCACAAGCAACCAGCGCCTGATTGAAGACAACATCGTTCAAAATCTTGAAGCCCTGTGCGCGCATCTGTTCCGCGAATTGCCGTGTCCGCTCGCATAAATTATCCACCAGTTCCTCAATTCCGCTTTTTCCGAGGACTTTCAAAGTTGCCCACAGTTCAACGGCGCGGCCGCGCCGCGACATTTCCGGGGTGTATAACATGCCATCCCGCTGCTCACTGTACAAAATATAAGAACCGGTTGCCTGCATGGCAGATATCAGGGCTGCGCGGTGTTTACACAGTACAATGCCGCTATCGTACGGGGTGTTCAGTGTCTTGTGTCCGTCCACCGCCCACGAATCGGCTTTTTCTGCACCTGCTGTGAGGTGGCGCCTGCTCCGGGAGGCCGCCGCCCACAAACCGAAGGCGCCATCCACATGCACCCACGCGCCGGCTTTCCGGGCGCGCTCGCAAATCTCATCCAGCGGATCAAACGACCCCGAGTTGACATTGCCCGCCTGTAGAATGACCAGTGTATTGCTGTCCAGCGCGGGTACCGCCGCGGCGGTCATCCGGCCCTGATCATCCACCGGTATTTTTTCAACACGCTCCCTGCCCAGCCCCAGAAGAGAAAGCGCTTTGAAAACCGTGCTGTGCGCCTCCGCGCCTATCACAACACGGATGGGCGGCGCGCCGAACAGACCGTTGGAATTTACATCCCAGCCCGCCCGCTTGAGCAGCTCGTAGCGTCCTGCTGCCAGACCGCACAACGTAGCCACCGAGCTTCCGCTGACAAACCCGGCCGCGGTTTCTTCCGGCAGGTCAAAAAGCTCCACCAGCCATTTTTCACACACCGTTTCAAGCTTGGCAAGCACCGGAGAAATGACATACAGCATGGAAGCAGCATCCCAGACATCCGTCAGCCATTTGGCGGCCATGACAGGCGGGAAGACACCGCCGGTCACAAATCCAAAGTACCGTCCGCCGGTGGTCGTAACAGTCGCCGGAGAACCAGCTTCATGCAGCAGTCGCAGCATGGCAGCCGGATCGCCAGGCGCATCGGATAACGGTTCATCAAAGACACTCAATCCGGCCAGTGCTTCTTCTGTGGGGAAGACATTGCGCTCGTAAACCTCATCCATGTAGTCATAGGCATATGCTTTTGCCTGTTCAAACAAGCTGCGCTCCCGCGCCAGGGCATACATCTTTTTCTGTAAATTGGAAAAATCAGACATCCTTAGCTTCTCTTCCTTTTGGAATCGTTTTGATCAACCATAAAGTCTCAAGAGGTGCACATCACAAGCGGTACAAATGCGTCAAACGCTTCAAAGGCAGCCTCTTCGATCTTCCCCGCATCAGCAAGCGCAGTAAAAGCAGGTAAAATGGGAAGGCGAACCGCAGGCAGCTCGTGTCCGGCGGCTTCTTGAATTTCAGCCAGATGACTTGGCCCAAAAATTTCATGCGAACTGCCGCAGTCTGTGCACTGAAAAAAGCTCATATTTTCCACAACCCCCAGGATGGAAATATTCAACTGCGCCAGCATCGCCATGGCTTTGCGCACCACCAGTGCCGAAAGGTCTTGCGGCGTAGTGACCAGCACCGCGCCCATGATTGGCAGGCGCTGAACAACCGTCAGCGCGGCATCCGAGGTGCCGGGCGGCAAGTCCAGGAACAGGTAGTCCAGTTTACCCCACAAAACATCGTTCCAAAACCGCTGAATCGCCCCCGAAATGACCGGCCCGCGCCAGATGACCGCCGTATCTTCAGCTTTAACAAGCAAATTGGCCGAAACCACCTTGATCCCCAAACGCGTAATCACCGGCAGCATACCCTGCTCGCCGCCGCGCAGCCCGCCCGGTGGAAGCCCAAACAGTTTGGGGATGCTCGGGCCGGTGATATCTGCGTCCAAAATGCCCACCTTATAGCCCTGCCGCGCCAGCGTTACCGCCAGCAGCGCCGTGACGGAAGATTTCCCCACCCCGCCCTTGCCGCTCATCACCGCGACCAGATGCTTCACCTTGTTGAACTGGTTGATCTTTGGCAAGGGCGCAGCCGCTGCCGTCCGCAGGACTGCCGAGCGTTCTTCCGGCGTCATCGCACCAAAAACCACTTCCGCCTCGTTAACCCCCGGCAGCACGAGGAGGGCGCGCCGGGCATCTTCTGCAATGTGCTCACGCAGCGGGCAAGAGGGGATCGTCAGCGCCAGTGTAAAGGTGATTTTCCCTTGAGGTTCGATCTTCAAATCGCGCACCATGCCCAAATCCACCAGGCTGCGGTGCAGTTCCGGGTCCATCACACGGTTTAACGCTTCCATGACTACTTTTTCGTCGGGCATAGAATCTCCGAAAGCTTAAGTTTTCGCCAACAACAGATAGGTGTGACCTGGTTCAACCGGTGCAGTCGCCTTGAAACCGGCAGCCTCAACGCCCTGAGGGTTGGCATCCTCAAAAACCTGCACGGATACCGCCGTTCTTCCCGCTTGTATCCATCCCCTGCAAGGTCACCGGCACGCGCTGCTTGCGTTCAACATAGCGCAGTTCCAGAAGCTCCTCCATCTTATGATTCGGCTTTGCAGTCTTCTCTTTAGTCCCATCCTTTCTGCAGGCAAACGGACGTATTTCCGCAGACCCCCATTTGCCAAGGTCAACCTTTCGCCCGGGTTGGACGCGATAACGGTTCAAGGTTTTCCCTCCTGAGGCAGAATGATACCTGATTTTACCTCTTTCCGGCAGTCAGGTTCAATCAAACGTACGGCGCGGTCGTAGAAGAGATAGTCCCAAGCCCAGTTGATCAGCACAATTAAGCGGTTGCGAAAGCCGATAATGCGCAAAATATGCGCCCCCAGCCAGACCACCCAGGCGGGAAAGCCGCGAAATTTAAAGCCTCCGATCGCAGCTACTGCCTGGTTGCGCCCAATGGTCGCGAGTGTGCCCGGGTCACGGTACTCAAAAATTTCGGGTGCACTCCCTTGCATCAAACGGAGGATGTTTTTCGCGGCGCGCTCGCCTTGCTGCATCGCAACCGGGGCGACCATCGGCAGTGACGCACCGGAGGAATCCTCCAGATACACCGCGTCGCCGATTACAAAAACTTCCGGGTGCTCCGGCAACTGCAGGGTTGGCAGCGCGCGCACACGGCCCTGGCGGCCGAGTGGTTGCCCCAACACCCCCGCCAGCGGGCTGGCTTGCACACCCGCCGCCCAGATGAGGGTATCCGCCGGAATGGTCTCCCCCCCCTTTAATTTTGCCTGGCGGCCGTCATAGCTTTCTACAGCTGCGCCGAAGCGAACCTCAACCTTCTTCCGGGTGAGGGCGTTCAGCGTAAAGGCGCTCAAATCCGGTGGCATGGCTGCCAGCAAGCGGTCAGATGCTTCCAACAGCAGAATGCGCACCTCCGCGAGATCCAGCGCGGGGTAATCCTTCGCGAGCGGCAGGCGAATAAGTTCGGAGAGCGCGCCGGCTGACTCAACCCCGGTCGGGCCGCCCCCCACCACAACAAAGGTAAGCAGTGACCTGCGGCGCTGTGGGTCTCTCTCGTAACTGGCCCGTTCAAATACTTTTAACAAATGATTGCGGATTTCTTTGGCTTCATCCAGGTCTTTCATCGTAAAAGCGTTTTCTTTTACGCTTTTTAATCCAAAAAAATTGGTCACTCCTCCAATGCCTAAAATCAGATAATCGTACGCGATCGCTCCCGAATCGGTCTCCAGCTGCTTGGCTTTCAAATCCACCATTTTGACCTGCGCCAGATGGAAGCTGGCGTTCTTCTGGCGGCGCAAAAATGCCCGCACCGGATAGGCAATTTCATCTGCAGAAACGCCCGCGGTCGCAACCTGATAAAGGAGCGGCTGAAAAAGATGATAATTATGCTGATCAACAACCGTCAGCCGCACCGGCGACTCGTTAAGCGCCCGGATTGCGCTCAGCCCGCCAAATCCTGCTCCAACAATAACCACATGAGGTTTTTCAAGTTTTTCATTCATGACCGTCCTGCCTTTCCCGGCACAGCTCATGCCGGAGATTCTCTCAAAAATCCCGGCGCAGCGCGATTATATCAAATAAGACAATTTTAGTCCAGTTACAAACTCCCTGTTTTTCTAGTGCCTCTCCCCCCTTCCAGTCCGGTAAGTTTACAGATACTTTTCAAAGCCGCATCTTTTCGGTAGTTTTCTCGTATGCTATAAGTGGAACAAAAAACATGACAGGAGCGTCTAAAGCTCTGGAAGCGTTGCGCAGCACCTCAATAAGTCAATCGAGTATCTTTTGCTGCACAATTGGGTTATAAGATGCAAGACGGGCGAATTTTGCCATAAGGAGCCGCAACAGAAGACGATCAAGGAGGACAATATGGCGCCGATAGTGTATTTGGTTGTAGCATTTTTTGTATTGTTGTTCGGAATTATGAGTGTGGCTGGAACTTCGCTTGAGCAGTAAGATCATATTCCGGATGGATTGCTGCCCACACCTTGCTGTTTCCCTGATATCTCCAGATCAGGGGACAGTCTCTTTCTTTGCCTGAAAAAGAACTGCCCTGCCGCGGTTCGAGCTCGAACCGCGGCCACCCTCCGGTTTAGACTGTAACCCCCCCCTCTCTCGCCAATTGACTTCACCCCGCCGGACGGCGGTTTTTTTATCCATACTAAAACAACGACTGCCCTATAACTGCACACTTTTTGGTCAGCGGGAACCCTGCAGCCTCTTTCAGCGTCAAAGATAAGGCGGTTCCTTGTGGTAGAATCCGCCAAGGCAATTGGGAGCGGGGAAAATACCATGACAGAATTGGGAGTGGAGCAAATACCATGACAGAATTGGGGCTGGAACACCCGGAAAGCGGGCAATATAACCGGCGGTTGCGTTGGGATTGGATCCTGTCCATTTTTTACCGGCCATGCCGCACGCTCGAGCAAATCACCCGGCAAGAACGGCCGGCCTGGCTGGCCCCTCTCCTTTTGCTGACCATTCTGACAGTTGCCCATATCCTGCTGGCCGCCCCGGCGCGGCAGGCCGAAGCGCAAATGAGCGCCGCACAACCGCCGGTGATGGATTATTATACGCCGGAGCAGCAGGCACAATTCGAGCAGGGCCTGGCTGCAGGACAGGGGTTTGTATTCATTTACTTTTTCCCTCTGCTGGGGGGAATCTTGGGGGTATGGCTTTCATGGCTGTTATTGGGAAGCATTTTGCACCTGGCGCTGACGCTCAGCGGCAGCCGCAGCACCAGCGCCCTGGCATTTAACTTGAGCGCCTTTGCTTTTTTGCCCACAGCGCTGCGGCTAATCGTCCGGACGGCGTTTACATTGGTCAGCGGAGGGATGGTCCAAAGCCCGGGACTTTCGGGCTTTATCACTGCCGGAGCGGACGGGACTTTACCCTTCCTTCACTGGGTGCTTTCATTCGTTGATCTCTATCTTCTATGGATGACGGCGCTGCTCATGATGGGGGTGGCAAAATTGCCCGGGCTGAACCATAATAGGGCACGCGCGGCTGCTCTGATAACCATCTTGATTTGGCTGGCGCTGGTGGCGCTGCCGGGCTTTTTGGGCGCAAAACTGGGGCAGCTCTCAACCGGCGGCAACGGACCGATCTTCTTCTAACTGGCAGCAATGGAAACACATGGCTTAATTCTGACAAAACGCCTGGTAAAGGCGTTTAAAATGGGACAGCAAAAGGTCCTCGCTGTCAATGGGTTGGAAATCCAGATCCAGAGCAACTCTTTCACTGCCATTATGGGGCCTTCCGGCTCCGGCAAGAGCACGCTGCTTTACCTGTTGGGGGGGCTGGACCGGCCAACCTCGGGCAGCATTATTGTCGGAGAAAGCATCCTGGATCACATGGATGAAAACGAGCTGGCCGCCTACCGGCGGCAGAAGGTTGGCTTTATCTTTCAATCATTCAATCTTGTTCAGAGCATGACAGCACTTGAAAATGTGGAATTTCCAATGTGGTTCTCCGGTGTACCGCCAAAATATCGCAGACAGCGGGCAGGGGAGCTTCTCAAACGGGTGGGGCTGGAAGACCGGCTCCTGCACCGCCCCGCCGAGCTCTCCGGCGGGCAGCAGCAGCGCGTGGCAATCGCCCGCGCCCTGGTAAACGACCCGGCCCTCATCCTGGCCGATGAGCCGACCGGCAACCTGGATACCCAAAGCGGGCAGAATATCATGCAGTTGCTGTCCGAATTGCACCGCGACGGAAAGACCATCCTGGTTGTGTCCCACGATACCCGAATGTTACGATATGCCACCGATGTCATTTATATCCTGGACGGGCGCGCGGTAAGTGAGATGGAATACCGCTCAAACAGCGAACCATCCATGCAATAACAAGGAAAAAACAGAATGAAACGATTGAGTGCAATTCTGCTCGCAGGTATGCTGCTTCTCACCTTCCCGCTGCAGGTCGCTGCGCAGGGAGGGGAACAGCAAACCGGACATCTGGCCGCTCCGTTGGCGGCCGCGGGGGTCGAGTTGACCCCCGCAGGTGCAGAAAAATGGGAACGGCCTGATACAGTGGCGGTCTATACCATGACGATTCGAAACAGCGGAAGCGACGTTGATACGTACGATTTCGCGATTACAGGAAACACCTGGAACAGTTGGCTGAGCGCCCCCCAGGCGGCCGGACTGGCGGCGGGGGCATCCGCCGCCTTTACAGTCTTTGTAGCAGTGCCTGCCAGCGCCAACACCGGCGATACCGATACAGTCACAGTCACAGCGACTTCCGCCACCGCACCAAATCCGTCGGCCAGCGCAGTGCTGACAACCCGGGCAGTGCCGCCCACAGCAACCCCTCCGGCGGCGGTCACCCGCCCGCTGGTGGTCGTCCAATCTTATTCCACCGGAACGGATGCGTTGACCGCCGGGCAGGAGTTCACTCTCTCAGTCAACCTGGCCAATCTTGGTCAGGGCGCGGCTTCCAACGTCCTGGCGGCGTTTGAGAGCAGCGACTTTTTGCCGCGGGATACCGGCGGCGTTCAGGCGGTTACCAGCCTTACCGCCGGGACAAACATTAACCTTTCACAGCCAATGACGGCCAGCCGGGACCTGGTTGGAAAGTCCGTAGGGACGATCACAGCCAGAATCAGCTATCTGGACAACGCCGGAACCTCCTACAGCGAATCTTTTACCCTCACCATCAGTTTAAAAACAGCAAGCTACTCCGGCCCGGCACGCCCAACCGCTACGCCGACCACGGCTCCCCGCCCAAAACTGATCATTAATAGCTACAAGACTGATATCAACCCGCTGCAGCCGGGCACCGTTTTCAACCTTGAACTGGATGTGCAAAACCAGGGAAACACGGAAGCGCGCGAGATCACCATGGTACTGGGCGGCAGTTCCAGCGGAGGTGTGGATTCTTCGACGCCGCAGCCTTCCGGCGGTGTGCAGGGCGGCTCCAGCAGTCTGGATAATTTTGCACCGCTGGACCGTTCAAATGTTGTCTTCCTGGGGAATCTGGCAGCGGAGGGAAGTCTGCTCGCCTCCCAAAAACTGATCGTCAACGTCAATACCCAGCCGGGGGCGTATCCGCTCAAGATTTCGTTCGTCTATAACGACTCGCGCGGCAACTCAGTCGTTGACGACCAGATCATCACCCTGCTGGTATACGCACTGCCGAATGTTGAAGTCAGTTTTTATCGCGAGCCCGGCCCGTTTTTTACCGGCCAGCCCAACCCGCTGCCTTTGCAGGTGACCAACCTGGGCCGCAAAGCGACCGTATTGGGAAGCATGAAAGTCAGCGCGTCCGGCGCTGAGATTCAAAACGGCACCAGTCTGGTCGGGGCGTTGGAATCGGGCGGATATTTCACCGTGGATGCGGAAGTCATTCCCGCACAAGCGGGAATGCTCGAACTGGAAATTTTAATCAACTATACAGATGATTTTAACCAAGCGCGCACGATCACCCAAAAACTCCCCATCGAAGTGCAGGAAGTGCCCGCCCCTTCTCCGGAGGAACTGGGCATGATGAGCGGCGCAGAGCCGCCCTCCGAAGCCCGCGAAACATTCTGGCAGAAAGTGGTGCGCTTTTTCAAAGGGCTGATCGGGTTGGACAGCGCACCACCGGAGGCGGCGCCCCCTGAACTGCTGCCGGTTGAGCCTTTGCCTGGCGAACTGCTGCCACCCGGTTAAATGTTGGCAGACTGAAAAGATACAAACAGAATGAAACTTTTAGACCTGCTGCGCATGATCCTCGACAACCTCAACCGGCGGAAAAGCCGGGTGGCTCTTACCGCTGTAGGAGTCGTGATTGGCACCGCTTCTGTTGTGCTGTTGATCTCATTTGCAAACGGCATGCAGCAGAATACCGCCAACCAGATTGGAAACATGGGCGACCTGACCACCATCTTTGTTTACCCCGGTGCACCGATGGAAGTTGGCGCTCGCTCCGGCGGTGGCGGGATGGGTGCACCTCTCGAAAAACCATTGAACAACGAAGCTATTGAACAAATTAGCACCCTGCCGGGAGTCAGTCAGATCATCCCGCGCGTTGACCTGATGGGCGGTTCGATGATCAAATTTGGCAAGTTGGAGGCCTGGGCATCCGTCGTCGGCCTGCCCATCCAAGACGCCAGCGTTTTGGGATACACCGCGAAGGAAGGAACGACCCAACTCGAACGCGGGACTGCAATCCTTGGAGGATGGGCGGTGAAGAACTTCTATGATCCATCCATGCGGCCCGGACAGGAACCGCCCCCGCCGCCCGATCTGGCCGGACAGCAAGTGCGCGTGGTGATCTTTAAATATTCAGAGGACGGCCAGGAGATCCGAAAAACCTACTCCTTCCGTATTGTGGGAGTGTTGGCCGAGACACAGGCGGAAGCGGATAGCTGGCTGCTGGTACGGATGGACGACCTGATCCCAATGAATGAATGGGCAACCGGGCAACGTGCCAACTACAAACGGAACGGGTACCACCAGCTCATTGTCAAAGCAGACGGCGTGGATACAGTGGTGGAGCTGACCAAACAGATCACCGAAATGGGATATATGGCCTGGACCCCCCAGGGCATCGTGCAGGGTATGAACAGCCTTTTCACCATCATCCAGGTGATCTTCGGCGGGATCGGCGCGATTGCGCTGTTGGTGGCGGCAATCGGGATTGCCAATACCATGACGATGGCAATTCTGGAGCGCACGCGCGAAATCGGCTTGATGAAAGCCATTGGAGCCTCAAATCGGGATGTGCTCAGCATCTTCTTGGGGGAGGCTGCCGGAATCGGCTTGGTGGGCGGGTTGGGCGGGGTGCTGTTCGGGTGGGGCGGGGGTAAGATGCTCAACCTTGTCCTGCTGCAAACATTGACCACTCAAGCCGCCGAAAACGGCGGGCTGCCGCCTACAGTGGTGGTATACACACCGGCCTGGCTGCCATTTTTTGCGGTGCTCTTCGCGGCGGCAATTGGGCTGCTTTCGGGATTGTATCCGGCGCTTCGGGCGGCCACCCTGGAGCCGGTGACAGCTTTGAAGTACGAATAAAGGTAAAAAGGCGCTCAAACGCAAAAATGATCCTATAATCTTGGGAAAAGTATTCTGTTTTTCTAAAAACCTACTACAATAGAAGGCAGGAATGAGCAAGTATAAAGGTTTGCCGGGATTTTAACCACAGCCAATGCAAGCCAAAAATAACACCCAACGGACAGCGGCGCGTATTTTGGCCTTCTACTTTATATTGTCCGTCCTCTGGTTTATCGGAACGGATTATTGGTTTTTCACCACCGCCGAAGACATCCGCCAACAGATACGCTGGGATCATTACGGTGATCTGGTCTTCATCTTCGGAGGGGTGGTGCTGCTTTCGGCGTTTTTGGCGCGCGAACTGCACCTCAGCAAGGTCGCCCAAAAAGAGTTGGAAGAAAGTCAGGCGAGATACCGCTATCTTTTTGAGAGCTCGCCAATTTCACTTTGGGAAGAAGATTTTTCGGAAGTAAGCCAGGCGATACAGGCACTCCGCCGCCAGGGGGTTGAAGATATTCCCGGCTGGTTTGAAGCAAACCCCGAAGTGATCTACCAATATGTTGCCAGCATTCAGGTTTTGGATGTCAACGAAACCGCCGTGCACACATATCGGGCAGCCAATCGCGAGGAACTTCTTGGCGGGCTGCAGCGTATCACCCCCGCGGACTGTCTGGAGATCATGCAGCGAGAGTTTTTGGCAATCGCGCAAATGGAGACCAAATTTGAAGCAATCGGCATGAATGCCCGGCTGGATGGTGAGCGTTTTGATATTCTCCTGCACTGGCAGGTGGTTCCCGGGTATGAGCACAACTACGGCCGTGTGGTCGTCTCGGTGATTGACATAACTGAACAAAAGAAAACCGTGGAACTGCTGCGCACCGCTGAGGAGCGCTACCGTGCAATGGTCGAACAGATCTCAGCGGCCATCTACGTCAACCAGGCCCTCAAGCGCGGTGTGAACATTTATTTCAGCCCCAAAATCGAAGCCATGACCGGATACACCCCCAAAGAATGGCTGGAAGAGCCCGACTTGTGGAATCGCGTCATCCACCCCGAAGATCGCACCATCGTAGTGGCACGCAGCGAACGCGCTAACTACAGCGGCGAACCGTTCGACATGGAATACCGGCTTATAAACAAGAATGGCCGGACCATTTGGGTGCGCGACCAGGCCGGGTTGATTTGGGACGAACAGACGCACGGACCGGTCTGGCAGGGCTTGTTGACGGACATTTCTGCCCCAAAACAGGTTGCCGAAGACTTGCGGCAAAGCGAAGCGCGCTTCCGCCTGCTGCTCGAGAGCCAGGGTGAAGGCACCCTGTTGTTTAACCTCGCCGGAGAAATCGTATTTGCCAACCCGGCAGCGGAAGAATTATTTGGTGTACCAGCCGGCGCACTGGTTCACTCCTACTTGCGGGAACATCTCTCTCCCCGGCAGGCAAACCAACTGCTGGAGAAAGCACACAGCACACCGCGCGGCCAGAGCGCATCCATGGAAATTCCCATTAAATCATTTAAGACAGAGCAGCGCTGGCTGCTGGTAACGCTCTCCCCCTGGCACGAGGCGCAAGGTCAAATTGCTGGCGGCCTGGCCACTTGCCGCGATATCACCGCACAAAAGAAAACGGAACGCAAACTGCGTTACCAGAGCACACACGATGTCCTAACCGGATTATTTAACCGCACCTACTTTGAAAACCGCCTGCAGGAAATGGAGCAGGAAGGAACTTTTCCTCTCAGCCTGGGTGTTGCAGATGTGGATGGTCTGAAAGAGGTCAACGACCGGTACGGACATACAGAGGGCGACCGTCTTCTCAAGCACATGGCCGCTATCTTCATGCACGCCGTACGCCAGGGTGATATCGTCGCCCGCATCGGAGGGGATGAGTTCGTCATCCTGCTGCCGAACACCGACGAGACTTCCGCCCACAAAGTGTTGGATCGCCTGCACGATCTGTTGAAACAAGAGAACAACCGAAACTCGGAGATTCCCATGCGGGTTTCACTCGGGTTCGCAACCGCCCAAAATCCAGAGGATATGGCAGAGCTGTTCCACCGGGCAGACCAGGCTATGTACGCCGAAAAAGCCCTCCACCGGCAAAAGGGCTTATACATCAAGGAGTCCAAAACCCCTCC
>JADLFQ010000014.1 GCA_020845515.1 Anaerolineaceae bacterium
GAGTGGGAGAACTTTCTAAAGGCGAAACAGAAGGAGAAATTTCCTCCAGAGCCGGAACAGCTTGTTCTGGAGGCGCGTCCGCCAGAACACCAGCCCCCAAATTTCCAGCGCCGCAGCCAGCCAGAATCAGCGTCGCTACAGAAAGTCTCGTAAAATTACTGACTATACGCAACATCTGCTTTGCAAACCTCAAACACTTCTTTCAAAAATGCCTGTCTCTCCTGTGCGTTCATCAAACGCGGGCGGGCATAATCCTCTAATTCCACCGTGAGCAATTCCGTACTGATATACCGGCCTCCGTAAAAGACATGCCGGTCAATACATGCCGGCCGGTTTTCCTTCATCATTTGATCAAAGAAGAGGTTTCCCAGGCCATAATGAATAAACCGTCCCTCATCAAAAATCATGCACTGGGCATGGTGCGCCTGGCTGCCGCTGACGATAACCGCGCCTGCTTGCGCCATTGCCTTGGAATCAAGGCGATGAGCCGACTGCGGCCTGAAATCATCCAGCTCATAGTGCTGAAAGGTCACAATCGGAAGGATGCCCTGCGCTTTATACTGCACGATCTCCTGTGCCATTTTGTTAAAGTCGCAAGGCGCCGCCCCTGCCTGTGTATCAGTTGCAAGAATATTCTCCGGGCCCACCGCATTACAGCCAATGAAAACTAACCGGTTACCGTGATCTTCCACCACAAGCGGTTTTTGGGCATCCTCCTTGTCCTCCCCTCCCCCATAGAAGCGAAATCCATTCTCCCTGTAAAGCGTAAGCGTCTCTTCAAATGCTCCTGTGCCCCAATCCAAGATATGGTTTCCGGTTAATTCGATCAGATCCGCACCAATTGCCTCCAACAGCCCCAGATAGCGCGGATCAGAACAAAAGCGAGCCTCCCCCCGCAGTGGTTTGGCCGGGGGGCAATCTGAATAGAACGGCACTTCGTTGCTAATATGCGTCAGGTCGGCACTACGCAATAATGTGCCGATGTCTCTGGCTGGATAATCAATCCCTTTCTCCTCCATCCGCAACGCGGTGGAACGAACGAGTGCTGTTGTTCCGGTCATAATAAGTGTCGTCATACGCTCTGGGTCACGGTTACCCGCCAGAGGCGGCACCCCCCCCCTCTCCAGCCGGCCGAGCACCTCGGTATCGCCTTCCAACGCATACCAGATCGCCAAAGGGTAAGACTCCGCTGCCATTGTCTTGTCCAGGGGAGATAGTCCATCCACGTGCAAAACCTTCCAGCGGGCTTCCAATTCTTCAAAGGGAATGATTGCCCAGGAAGGCTGTTTTTTCCACGCCTCCGCCAGGATTACTTCCGGAGATAAAACCCGCACAGCTCCCGGGGCAGGATTTCCCCACAGAGCCTGAAACGTCTCCAATGTAGCGGCTGACACCAGCAGTGGGTGGCCTTGCATCTCGCCGCTGGTGCGGCCTTGCCAGGCGCTTGTCAGCTCTTTTTGGCTGACACCATCCATCACCGTTGGAAAAGGGGCAACCAACGCATACACCCACACCGTCTGATACATGCCGGTGTTGTCATCTTTCCGAACTGGAAGCAAGCGCACCTCAGCTTCTTCTGTGTGGTGAGAAATCAGAAAATCCGGTATGGCAGTAATCTGGTTACGAAGTTTTTGGGGGACCCCCGGTGAAATCCACAGCTTCCACTTCTTCGCGCTGGTCGTAGAAATATCTTGTGAAAACTCCATGCTCTTCATAGACGCCGAAGGGAAAGCCTCTTGTGGCGCTTGTGTCAGACCAGTGCGGGAACTGCATGCCGAGGCAAAAGAAGAAAGAAGCATCAAGGTCAAACTGAGAAAAAGTGTGTGGTATTTACTCATAAATCCTTTAAACAGAAAGGAGTCAACTATTAAAGCTCTCTCGCTCAACCTCTTATCCCGCAAGCAAAATACACAAAAGTTTAGGGGCAGGAAAAATCCTTAATGCCATCCGAACTGTTTCCGAAACCCTGGAATTGCCCCAAACCAGATTACAGCGCAATTATACAGTACCAAAGAAAAGATTATGCTTTATCTCTCGTCATGCGCAGAATAAGAAGTCACGATTAGGGAGTCTTCATGGAATACGCCAGCTTAGAAGTCTGATAGGTCTTGATAGCGTTTCGGACTATAATCCAATTTGTAATTTGTATAATCATAGCAAAAGAAAGGCTTGCCTATGCGTGAAGTTGCAGTTCTCGGAATAAGCCAGACCAGAGTTGATGAACATTGGGATAAATCTCTCCGTCTCCTTGCCGGTGAAGCAATATTGGCATCCTGCATGGATGCCAATATTGATCGGGCGGACAGCATCTACATAGGCAATATGATGTCTGGTTCTGCCAATTTTCAGCAACACCTGGGCGCATATATTGCCGATTGGGTGGGCAGTCGTTTCACGGAAAGCCTTCATATTGAGGCTGCGTGCAGTTCAGGTGCAGCCGCCTTTCGCGCCGCGCTGATGGCTGTCGCGTCCGGCGAGGTGGAGGTTGCTGTTGCTGCCGGCGTTGAAAAGATGACCGACTCCCCGGCCGGTGAGATTACTGCCCAGCTTGCCGCTGCCGCCGACGCGGAGTGGGAAATTGACCAGGGTATTTCTTTTGTCGCGCTTAACGCACTTGTCATGCGCCGCTACATGCACGAGTATGGCTGGCAGAAAGATGACTTTGCCCCCTTTTCCATCAATGCTCACGCAAATGGGGCGCACAACCCATTTGCCCGCTTTCAGGAACCCATTTCTCTCAAGGCTTATCAGCGTGCATCAATGGTCGCAGACCCAATCAATATGTTTGATGCATCCCCGATGGGGGACGGCGCGGCTGCCGCTGTATTGGTGCCCGTTGAAATGCTGCGCCACAGTGCCGCCACCCCCCTCATTAGAGTGCTGGCGTCCGGCGCGGCAACCGATACCATTGATGTACAGAACCGCCTCCGACCTACCTGGCTGACCGCGGCAGAGCGCTCTGTCAAACAGGCTTACCAGCAGGCGGGCCTCAGCCCTGAGGACATTGATCTGTTTGAGTTGCACGATGCCTTCACAATCATGGCAACTCTGTCGCTCGAAGCAGCAGGTTTCGCCCAGCCTGGTCAGGGGCCGCGCCTCGCTCTGGATGGGGAGATCTTGCCCGCCGGCCGCATACCAATTGCAACACGCGGCGGGCTCAAAGCGCGCGGGCACCCCGTCGGTGCAACCGGGATGTACCAGATTGTCGAAGTGGTACAGCAACTGCGCGGCACAGCCGGAGAGACCCAGGTGGAAAACGCCCGGATTGGTATGGCGCAAAACATTGGCGGAAGCGGATCCAATATCATTACTCATATCCTCGGCTCAAGGTAATTTTCTTCATGCCGGAAATATCTATAGAAAAGATTAAAGCGTACCGCGCTCAAACATACCACAGCCTGTCTGCATTAAACATTAAATCGGCGGGAGAAGCGGTTGAGTTTGTGAACGAGCGCGGTTTTGTCTTTTTTTGGCCGATTAAAGGGATTGAACTGCCTAGCCTGTGGACTGCCGCAGCCGGCGACCGGCCTGTTCCAACCTCCCACGACGATCCGGCGCATATCACTTGGAACTGGAAAGACAGCCTTCTTGGCAGGGGTCATTGGTATTACGGACGATTGCTGTATCGGCGCAATACAATTGTATCTTTGGAATGTTTGCCGTTTTTTTATGCTCTCTCCCCTAATTTCGGCGATCCTGAAAACGACTATCTAGAGCAATACCAACAAGGTGCACTCACTCTGGAAGCAAAATTGGTTTATGAAGCTTTATTAAAAAAAGGGGCGCTGGATACCATCTCGCTCCGCCGGGAAGTACATCTCATCTCCCCTGAAAGTACAATGCGTTTTAATCGCGCCCTCGAAACTTTACAGATGGAACTAAAGATCTTACCGATTGGCATCAGTCGGGCAGGAGTATGGAAATACGCATATATTTTCGACCTTCTCCCGCGGCATTTCCCGCACTTGCAACACCAGTCCCGTTCGATTTCCGAAGCCCAGGCACAAAAACATCTTGTGCACACTTATTTACAATCGCTCGGCGCTGCCTCACTTCGTCAGATCGGCAAATTATTCCCATGGGGATCTTATACCCTTCAAAAAACACTTCAGTCACTCCAAGCCGAGGGCGCGCTGCGCACCGGTTTGCAGATGGAGGGGGAAAAAGAAGCGTATGCTGCAATTCGCACCCTCATTTGACGATTAATCTTCCGTCAGTTTGATATAATTTTTCTAGCCAATCAGCCACCGAAGGGAAGGTCTTGTATGGAGTTTCATGTCTCTCGCCAGGCACGCGACCGCTATCAGTTTGATCAGAGCTTGTTTTCTCTGACTGGAAATGTGATCTTCGCAAACTTTCCCGCTGTACGTCTCTTTGCTCAAAAAATAAATGCCAGGCGCGATCTTTCCCAATCCTCCGGGCATACAGTCCAAGCCGGACAGTTGAATGCAATGGGACTGATTGATGAAATTCTGCATTTTGTTGTCACTCTTTACCGCAGGCAAAAAAACCCTGCTATCATGCTGCAGGCATATGCCTGGTTGGAAGAAAAAGTTGGAAAGACCGCTCTTGAAAATACACTGGAGGAGTTTTGCGCTCAGTTCCCCCCGCTGGCGGTTTATCAGCAAGAAATCGCGCTTGAAGCTTATCTAAATGCCTCCACAGAAGGTACCCCTAATCGCCTTGTCGCGCTCGAAGAGATGCTCTTGTTATGGCTGGCAAACCAGAATCCCGCATTCCACCCTTTTAACGAATTATTCGATGACACCTCCTTAAGTGCCGATACTGCCTACCCGCTCGTGATCGCTGAACTTGACCAGTTCTTCAAGCTTCAGCCACCTTTCGGCCCAGATCAGGACAACCTGGTAGATATGCTGCGCAAACCAGCTATTGTAGTGCCATATTCTCTTCCGGGTCAGTTGGAATATATTCGTAAGCACTGGGGGGATTTGCTGGGAGAATACTTTTACCGGCTCCTGATCAGCCTGGATTTGATCCGAGAAGAAGAGAAATCGGGGTTTCTCGGGCCCGGTCCCGTCCTTGTCCCCACCTATGGCCGGCATGGCAAACTGGAGGGCGATGAAAATGAGACGGAGCGTTTCTCGGAGGACCGCGAATGGATGCCACGCCTGGTATTGATCGCGAAAAATTCCTACGTCTGGTTAGATCAACTGAGCAAAAAATATAACCGGTTGATTTCGCGCCTCGATGAAATCCCGGACGAAGAACTTGACCAGCTTGCCCACTGGGGCATAACCGGCTTATGGTTGATCGGTCTGTGGGAACGCAGCACCGCGTCAGCCCGTATCAAGCAGTTATGCGGCAACCCGGAAGCGATAGCATCGGCTTATTCGTTGGCAGGCTACTGGATCGCACAAGATCTGGGCGGCGCACAGGCGCTGGATAACTTACGCAGCCGTGCTGCTCATCGTGGCATCCGCCTGGCGAGCGACATGGTACCCAATCACATGGGCATCGACTCACCCTGGGTCTTCGAATATCCAGACCGTTTCATCTCTCTAAGCGAAAGCCCCTTTCCTTCTTATTCTTTCAACGGGCCTGATCTGTCGAACAGAGAAGGGTATGGGATATTCTTGGAAGATCATTATTTCACACGCTCCGACGCGGCCGTCGTCTTCAAATGGGTCAACTATTCCTCCAGCGAAACCCGTTTTATCTACCACGGCAATGATGGCACCACCATGCCCTGGAACGATACCGCCCAACTCGATTACCTCAAGCACGAGGTACGGGAAGCCGTCCTTCATACCATCCTGGAAGTAGCCCGTCAGTTCCCCATCATCCGCTTCGACGCCGCCATGACGCTCACCAAGCGGCACTTTCACAGGTTATGGTACCCGCAGCCCGGCAGCGGCGGCGATATTCCCAGTCGGTCAGGGCACGGCCTGACCAAAGATCAATTTGACTCTCTGATGAACGAAGAATTCTGGCGCGAAGTGGTGGATCGTGCGGCTGTCGAAGCGCCTGACACGTTGCTCTTAGCCGAAGCGTTCTGGCTAATGGAAGGCTATTTTGTCCGCACCTTGGGAATGCACCGCGTTTATAATAGCGCCTTTATGAACTTGCTGCGGGATGAAGATAACGCCAAATACCGGACAATTCTCAAAAATACGCTTGAATTTGAGCCGGAGATATTAAAGCGTTTTGTGAACTTTTTGAACAACCCTGATGAGCGCACCGCGGTGGAGCAGTTCGGCAAAGAGGATAAATATTTTGGAGTCTGCACCCTGATGGTAACTTTGCCGGGACTACCAATGTTCGGTCATGGACAAATCGAGGGGTATTCCGAAAAGTACGGCATGGAATATCGTAAAGCCTACTGGGATGAACAAACCGATTTTAACCTGGTCGAACGCCATGAACGCCAAATATTCCCCCTGCTCCACCGCAGGACAATGTTTGCCGGCGTCGAACGCTTTTTGCTCTACGATTTTTATCTTGAATCCGGTGTGGTTAACGAGGATGTTTATGCCTATTCGAACCGCGATGGAAGCGGGCAAGCGCTGGTGGTCTATCACAACCGCTTCGCCAACACACGCGGCTGGATCCGTACCTCCGCCGGGT
This sequence comes from Anaerolineaceae bacterium, assembly GCA_020845515.1. Lineage (GTDB taxonomy): Bacteria > Chloroflexota > Anaerolineae > Anaerolineales > Anaerolineaceae > Ch132. The sequence goes on from JADLFQ010000014.1 coordinate 6,586, forward strand.
TTACCGTAAAATCAGAAGGCGGCCGCAACCTGACCCAAAAAACGCTCGCTGAAGGCTTAGGGTTGAGCCCAGAAGAGACAACGTTCGTTCTATTTCGCGACCAGGTTAGCGGATTGCAGTATATCCAACCCAGTCAAGCGCTCGCTAAAAATGGGCTTTTCCTTGAATTGAACGCCTACCAATGCCATGTTTTTCTGGATTTCCAGGAAATTATGGACGACGCGAAAGGTTCGTACCGCAAAATCTGTGATTCGCTTGCAGGACGGGGGGTGCCCAGCATTGAATCCGCCTTGCAAGAACTGATTCTTGAGCCAGTCTTATCGCCTTTCAAGCAAATTGCCAACCCCGGTTATTTCCACTACCTTCTGGAGAACCAGCTCAGCGCCGGCAACTCCAGGGTTTCACCCGCGCTTCTTGAGGAAGCAGAAGGCAAAATACAAAGTTTAATGAACGGCATTATCGAATTGGTCGGTCCGCAAAACAACCAGCAAGCAATTGTCCAAGATACGGCACTGCTCCTTGACCTAGTGCTTTCACTGCCGATGCTCGACCGGCGCTTCCCGGCTCCCATCGGAGATGCATACGCAGCAGCCGTTACATATATTACCAAACCGCTTAAGGAAAGTAAAAACTCCTGGCTTGCCTTATTCGGTCTGGTGTTCACCCAATATTTGGGAAAAAATCTCTCCAGTAAAGATTTCGCAAGATATTCCCTGCGCTTTTTAGAGGAATGGCGGCTTGCCCCAGAGCTCGCCCAAACCTTCCGGCAAATGGGCTTGTCGGAAACAGAAAATCAGAAAGCTCTTGCCATAATCCGGCTGCTGCTCAAAAACCATCAATGGCTTCAAAAACATGCCGGAAAATCCCCCTTAGCCATCCTGCAGAACTGGCTGGGAGATAAGGATATCCGCGAGTTCCTCAGTATCCATCTTTATGGAGATATTTTATGGTTCAACAAAGAAGCCTACGAGGAGTTCTTATGGTGGATGGGACTTTCCAGCATTCTGGGTTCGCTGGGAGAAGGCCGCGTCAACATCAGCAAGCTGATCGAAAACCTGCTGGCTGCCACCTCCATCATAAAAAAACTTCTGGAAGCTGAAGAAGTATCTGGGTATCAGGTTTCCTTGCTGCTTAAGGCGCTGGGGGCGAATCAGCCGCCGGAATATCGTGCGGGGCTTTCATCTCCTGAGCGCGCTTCAGATGATGATTGAAGACCACATCAGCCCGCAAGCCGGAGCGCCAGCTCTTAACAGGCTTGAGCGCAGCTGCCGCCTGCCTGGATAGGTCAATACCGGTTGCAAGGTTCACCAGCCAGACAGCATGGGTTGCGTAGGCGATGGTATTGCGCGGCTCGATCCGGTCAAAGTCATCAAAAAACCAGCCACAAGATGTAAACATGCGCTGGCGTTCATATTGCGCGGCCAGCAAATAGCGAATGCGATTAAATTCTTCTTCACTCAACTTGCGGGGGATCGAAGTTTGAATAAACTCCCGAGCGGAGACCTGCCCGCCAAGGACAACAGCATAGTTATGCCGCAGTTCCCAGGGGTCATCCAGGTAAGGCTCAAGAGCAAGCCGGTACAAGCGGTCAATCATTTCGGCAATCTCTGTCAACGCCCGCCGCAACGGTTTCTTCCATTCGCTATGCGGGGTGCAGTCGCACTGGCCACACCACCGGGTGACCCCATGCGGGCAGCTCCATGAAGTGTTTGGACGAATTTGAATTTCTTCTTGTGCAGGATATTGCTCCAACCATAAGGCAGGATATGTAGCCTCGAGAGCCATGTTTTTGATGGCGCCATCCATCAGATAAGCAAGAAACTTATCACGAAAGGGTTGATGGTGCCCGTAAAGTTCTCCATCCGATGCAATCAATAGCAGTTGCGGTGTATCGCTTTCCTTTCCTTGTCGCTTAAATTTTGGAAGCAAGATATTCCGCACAAACAGATCCGCATTCACCGTTACAGCCGGGTTAAAACTTACCCCCGCGCTCAATTCTTGCTGATAGAAGAAAATGGTGATTTGCCGGCCTTCTGGCAAGCGGACGATATAAGGTTTTGAAACATCCAGATTTTGCGCCTCCGCCTGCCACGGGGCCAGGATAGTAAACTTAATGTCATGCTGGGCAAGCACCTCAAGGGTCTCGATGTCCACTGCTGTCTCCGGCAGCCACATCCCTGCTGGTTTGCGCCCAAACCGCATTAAAAAATCTTGTATCCCCCAGCGCACCTGTGTAATCTTGTCTTGTAAAGAAGCCAGCGGCATAATCACATGGTTGTAGGCTTGCGCCATCGCATTGCCAACACCATTGCGCTTTACGTTTTTCTGATCTGCCTTGATGATCTTGTCCAATGTCGCCGGGTCATATCCTGCCAGCCACTCCACCAGTGTAGGTCCGATATTAAAGCTGATATGCTCAAAATTTCCTGCCTCGGCGTTAGGACGATAGCACTGGGCGTGAATCCGTTCATTCCAGTTATGGTAGGGCATTGCGCCCGGCTCAAGAGGAATATCGCCCGTGAGAGGGTCCTCACGCGGCGGCTGATAAAAATGACCGTGAACGCAGAATGCCTGTTTTTCCATTTACTTTTTTCTCCTTTGAAGGTTTCGTTGGTTTGGTTTAAGATAATCCAGGTGTTGGTGAAAACGTGCAGGGATCAACCCAAATATCCGGGGAAGTGTATCCAGGGCTGTAGTGCGGTCGGCTGCCAGATAATCGAGCCAAAAGATGGAGACCGGGAACCGCGGCATAACCTGTTCCATAAAAAGCGCCAGCATACGCAGGTAAGGCGGCGGCAGAAAAAGCTCCTTGCGACGGATTCCGAGCGCAGCCTGGATGCCAGCAACCACCGTATTAAAACTCAGGTACTCTCCTCCACCCACGGAGAGTGTCTCATTTTGTGCAATATTCTCCTCCAAGCTGAGGATCATACACGTGATCAGGTCATCAATCCAGATCGGTTGAATCAAAGTAGAACCATCGCCCGGTAAGATAAAAAATCCAGGAGAAAGGCGCAGCAATTTTGCCAGCGAAGTTGTGAACTGATCGCCAGGGCCATAAACAACTGCCGTTCGAAAGATGGTATAGTCGAGGCCGCTGCTGACGATAAATCCTTCGGCCAGGGCCTTGGCTTTCAATACCGCGTAGGCTGAAGCCCTGTCCGCCCCCAGGTGGCTGACATAAAAAATGCGCTCTACGCCAGCATCCACGGCAGCACGGACAAGCAGACGGGTGCCTTCCACATCCGTACTGGTTAGGTCAGCCTTACTGCTGGAGCGTTCATTCCCGGCCAGATGAAAGATCACATCCACATCTTTCAGCGCGGCGCGCAGCCCTCTTTCATCCCTGAAGCTCGATACAGCAGCTTCCACCGGCACACCACGCGGCAAGTTTGGCGAAGTAGGTGAAGGTCTTAAAAGCGTACGCACCGGCTTACCCAATAGTGTGAGTTGGTGAATTAGCGCCTGACCGATAAAGCCTGTACCGCCGGTGACCAAAATCATAGCAGTTCACTATAACAGAAAATAAAACACCCGAAAGGTGGCATATATCTTGCTCCCTCTCCCTTTACATGCAAACCATACTTTTGTAAAAGCTATTTTAACCCCTTTATGGATTTCACTATGGACAAACAAAGTACTTCTACTCCAACTCGTAAAACCAGAATCGGCCTGCACTATTTCCCCGACATGCTACATTTTCGCGATTGTGACCTTCAAACCTGGCTCCCTCGTCTGAAATCCATGGAAATTTCCTGGTTGTCGCTGCGGTCACCGGCAGACCGCGCCATCCCAGAGTCATTTATTTACACTCTTGTACAAGAAAACATTGAACCGATCATCCAATTCAACTTAAATCTGGGCGCACCCCCTTCTGTGGAAGAGATTCAACCCATCCTCGATGCCTATGCCCGCTGGGGCGTTAAGAATATCTTATTTTTCGAGCGTCCCAATTCTCCCCGCTCCTGGCCTTCATCTGACTGGGCACAAACACGCCTGGTAGAGCGTTTTCTGGACCAATTCCTGCCACTAGCAAACGCTGCTTTGCGGGCCGGGTTGAGACCCTTGCTGCCGCCACTGGAATCCGGCGGTGGGTATTGGGCTACAACTTTCTTTCGTGCAATGTTGGAATCGCTCATCCAGCGCAAAGAGACACATCTTTTGGAGAATCTGACCATCAGCGCATACGGCTGGACACACGGTCGCCCACTCAACTGGGGTGCAGGCGGGCCGGAGCGCTGGCCTGAAGCCCGCCCTTATAACGTAGTCGCCGGCAGCCAGGATCAACAAGGTTTCCGCAGCTTTGACTGGTATCAAGCCATCTCCCGCGCTTTGTTGGGGAAATCCCTCCCGATCATCCTGTTTGAAGCGGGCGCCGGGCGCGATCCACTTTCCCAGCCCACGCAAACACCCCCAAATATTGAGGAAACCTCCATCCTCGCGATTGCGCGTTTGTTGGAAGGCGAGCAGTTTAATGACCCTGCCGACCCCTCCTCGGCAATCGAACCTCTCCCGGAGGAGATCATCGCCTGTAATTTTTGGCTGCTCTCCGCGGATACCTACAGCCCCTTTCAGGCCGAGGCTTGGTTTCAGCAAGACGGCAGTCATGTTCCGCTGGTTGAAAAGTGGCTGCGATGGGTGCAACAAAAACGAAACCAAAAAACTGCTCTCAGCCAACCTGGGCTGCAACAGTCATCCTTCACCCCAACCGCTCAGTCAAATGATCATCCGATTGCACACTATCTGCTCCTGCCAGTATATGAGTGGGGCATTGCCGATTGGCATTTGGAAGTGATCCATCCTTTTGTCAAAAAATACCAGCCCACAATCGGTTTTTCCCTGCAAGAGGCTTCCCTGGCCGCCCGTGTCACCGTCATTGGCAATGAACAGACTTTTTCGGAAAACCTGATCGAAAGGTTGCGCATCGGCGGTGCAATTGTCGAGCGAATCAGCGGATCTGGCACAAGTATTGCAACACAACTACAAAGAGGTGAACCATGAGTCTGATAATGCCTGCAAAACCACTACAACACACTCCGCTGAATGCCCGTATGCCCGTAATCAAAGTGATCGGCCTGGGTGGGGGCGGCTCGAACGCCATCAACCGCATGATCGAACTGGACATCCAAGGCGTTGAATTTATCGCCGCCAACACCGACCGCCAGGCGCTGCAAAGCTGTCTGGCTCCCCAGAAAATCCAACTTGGCCCACGCCTGACGCGCGGCCTCGGTTCAGGGGGCAACCCCAATATCGGTGAGGCGGCGGCCGAGGAGAGCTACCGGGAACTCAATGCCGCTTTGATGGGTGCGGATATGGTCTTTCTGACCGCCGGTATGGGCGGCGGAACTGGGTCAGGGGCAATTTCAGTGGCCGCTCGCGTAGCAAAAAACCTCGGCGCAGTGACGATCGCGGTTGTCACCACGCCCTTCACGTTTGAGGTTGGCCGGCGGCAGAAAAACGCCCAGGAGTGCCTCTCTAAACTCAGACCTAACACCGATACCCTCATCACTGTGCCAAACGACCGGCTGCTGCAAATTGCACCGCACGACCTGCCGCTGGAACTAGCTTTTCGCATGGCTGATGATGTGTTGCGGCAGGGCATTCAGGGAATCAGCGAACTGATCCTACAGTCGGGTCTCATCAATGTTGATTTTGCTCACATTCGTCAGATGATGTTAAAAGGCGGGGGCTCCTTCCTCTCCATCGGTTATGGCGAAGGAGAAAATAAAGCAGCCAAAGCCATTGAAAACGCCCTCCGCCACCCTTTGTTGGAATCCATTCCGATTGAAAATGCTACCGGTGTCATCGCCAATTTTACGGGCGGTAACGATCTCACTTTTCTGGAGGTGGCCGAAGCGCTAAGCGCTCTGCAGAACAGAACCAACTGTCAGGCCGAGATCATCCCTGGCGTAATGAGCAACGACCAGATGGTCAATCGTGCTCAAGCCATCCTGGTGATCACCGGTATTGGAGCAACTTCGGTGGACACCACGCTGCGGCACAGTCCGTTGGAGCACTGCTCAGAACCCGTGGCGGAACTGGCCGAGGTTGTTCCGACTCCCTTCCATCACACTTCGGTCGTCTCGCAGGTTGAACTGGCAGGTGCTGCCACAGATCTCGATCTGCCAGCCTTTTTACGCCGGCGCATTCGCTAAATTTAAACGAGGCCCGCATGCCCCTTGAACCCACAATCATCCAACGGATTTCTGCTGAGGTGTACCGGAAATATCCAGCAGTCAACAGTAGCAAACCCAAAATAAAGCCGTACACCGACGGACAGTATTTATTGATCTTCCAGGGCAGCGGGCGCGCCGCCAATGGTGCAATAATTGAAACAACCGTCCGTGCGGTCGCGTCTGAAAGCGGCAAGATTATCAAATTAAGCGCCTCAAAAGGCTGATTTATTAACATCGGAGAGAAAAATGATTTTCAAAGCCATCGAAAAAATTCAACTAGCCTTCTGGAATACTGTAATCTATGTCCTTGACGAGATCAAGCCCGCCCGTTTAATCGTTCAAAAAACCTACTGGTCATTTGAAAACGGCAGCCTGCAGCAGATACTTTCCACCTCCCTGTTTGTTTCCCTGGCGGGGTTTCTTAGCGGTATTTTTCTCTTTCTGGTTTATTTGACTTTCGGCGGCTAAGGGAGTGAAAAGCTTCCTGGCTATGAGACCAGGCTATATTTATTGATACCCTCGTATTTTAACAGGCTGCCGGTGGTTGTATCTTTCAAAAAGCCGGCCTGTTTTGTATTAACTTTTTATCGCACCTTCGAGTACAATTAATTTAATCAGGCAACATAAGCCGCATTCTTGCTTCATCTCAATGCGGCCGCGCACATTTTTTGGAGGATTTGTTTCAGCAGAGCTTGAACTTACCCGCCAGTCATTAATAAAAATGGACAACGCAGCCCCATGATAACCTGCCCTAATGACCCCTGTCCTGAACTCTATAGTAACCTATCAGGGTCCAGAACCCTTTTATTTTTTATACCGCGCGCTGACAAAACACAGGTAACTCGCGCCGGTGAAAATCAGAGCTAGATGAAAAAACTCTGGTTAATTCTTCTCTTCTTGTTTTTATTCGTTTTCTGCCTGCTGTTTGCATTCACGGGCGCAAATTCCATCTGGGGAAACTTCTCCTCTTCCGCCCTTTCCCAAAAACCAGGCGAGGCCGTTAATATCTCAAACATTCAACATAACTTCCTCGTGATCCGGGTGGACGACCTGCAGACGGCCAACACACAGCTTCTCTCTGTTTGGATCTTTTTCACCACTTTTTCAGACCCTCCTTATATGGTAATGAAAATCCTCTATCCAAATACCCGTCAGGATAAAATCCTCAGTACTTTTTCGCTCGATGATAACAGGCAGCCATCCCCTCAATTTTTGCAGGAAGTTAAAAAGCTCGATTTCGCCTGGGATGGCTATATCGTTGTAGATGATCAGGGAATACAAAATTTAAATTACTGGATGCTGGGGCAACCGCTTGACATGCCGCCCCGCGATTCACAAAGCACCCCGGATGGGTTCACGATCTACGTTAACGACTCCCGCCAATGGAGCGCGCTTTGTCAGAGCCTTGGCAGTATAAAGCAACGCGAAGATGTTCTGTTCTGGCGCGACACACTGCCGGCACACTTACGAACCGACTTGGATTTTGAAACTATGATCCTCTTTTGGGATTACATGACCAATTCCAACACGCCGCCATACTGTGAAACCATCCCATGGGGTTAAACGCGGCGTTGTTACGAAATTAAACGCTTGGGCATAAAATCAAGGCGATTTGTGTATACCACTCTCGCCTCATCTTCCTCAAAATCAATCCGGGTGATTCCACAATTATTCATCACCAACCAAGCTTTAGTCTCATACGGTATCCCCAACAGGTTTCGCATCAAAACATTATAAAAGCCACCATGGCTGATGATTGCTACCCTGTCCTGGCTGTTGCCATGCCGCTTCATTAGTTCATCCAAGACAACTCCGGCACGCAGTTCACATTCCTCCTGTGTCTCATGCGGACGATTCCACCAACCCTGTCCATCCAGCCCGGGCGGTAAGGCCAAATCGGGAAAAGTCTCTTCAAAAAAACGCCTTGGTTTACCAGGCTGACCTGTCCTCACTCCTGTTTTCGGGTCTTCGCAAAAAATACCGCCGCCTTCATGAATTTGATGCCAGGCAGCCAGTTTGAGCCCGGCACTTTTTGCAACCTCCTGCCCTGTTTGTACAGCACGCATCATCAAACTGCTGTAAATGTGCGTGAACTGAAGGTCATTTTTCTTCCACCCCTCCAGGGTGAGGCTGTTTGATTTTCCTTGCGCCTGTCCAATTTGTTTTGCCAGAATTCTGGCTTGCTCAACTCCCAAGCCAGTCAGTTCAGGGTCGTCGCTCCGTCCAATCGAATTGCCGGTGCGATCCCATAAAGCATTGTTGAAAGACTGAGCATGGCGAATAAAATAAAAGTGCATGGTTTCCTCTATTCGTAATTTTCCCCATCGCCAATTTTACCAAAGCTTCCGGCACAAATGTCTCTATCCGCCCTATCCCGGTTGTATCATTTCCCGTCCGCATCAGCTGATCAAGGGAATGTTATAATAAACGCAACATTATCCAATCAGGAGGAAGTCTTTTGGAAAATAAACCCCAGCCCCAAAAAGTAGAGGATGACACCGTTGTCTCCTTGGATTACATCTTGTTCGTTGACGGCAAGGAGATTGAATCATCCCAACAGACCGGACCAATCCAGTTCATTCAGGGCATCGGCAGTGTCATCCCCGGGTTGGAAAATGAGCTGTATGATATGACGGTTGGCGATGAAAAACATCTCAATATTAAAGCAATAGATGCCTACGGCGCGCTGGACTACGAAGCAATCATTGATGTCCCCAAAAATGAATTTCCCGCCGACGTCCCTTTGAATACTGGCACAGAGATTGAAATTGAAAATCAGGAAGGTGAAAGCTATATCGCCATAATTTCCGAAGTGACCAACGAAAAAGTAGTTCTTGACTTTAACCATCCCCTGGCTGGAAAAGACCTGGTTTTTGACATCAAAGTTGTTGGTTTGCGAGCAGCTTCACAGGAGGAACTCGAACACGGGCATGCCCACAATACCGCTGGTTAGAAAATTTGCCGAGCCCAAAATTGGCACAACAGTTATGTACCCCCGTTACAAGAACCATGCGATAATCTGATCCATCAACCTACGTCTTACCGGAGTGTGGAGAATGAAAGATGCATACCTCAACCGTCTATTAGGAGAACGAGAAACTGTCTTACTAATCGCGCATCAGCACTGGTTCAGGCTCCTCCAGTCCATTCTTGTTGAGATCATCCTTGCGATTCTCACAGTCGTCTTTGTCTCCATCTTATGGGTGGTCTGGGCAGGGAATCCACTGGTTGCAACCGGCTATCTACTCCTATTGATCCCACTTGCCAGCACAGCACGGGATTTTATCCTCTGGTATAACCACAAATACGTGGTCACCAACCGCCGCGTCATTCAAGTTTTTGGCGTGATCAATAAAAATATCACCGATTCTTCTTTGGAAAAAGTAAATGACGTCAAAATGGATCAATCTTTTTGGGGGAGACTGTTTGATTTTGGCGATGTTGAGATTTTGACCGCCTCCGAATTAGGGGTCAACCGGTTTACAACTATCGGAAATCCCATTCGCTTCAAAACAATTATGTTGAATGCCAAACTTAAGCTTGAAGATAGCGATAGCGGCATTGCAGGGCATTCGAATATTCCAGCGCTTATCCAGCAGTTGGATCAATTCCGCAAAGAGGGTATTCTCACGGAAGAAGAATTTTCTACAAAAAAAGCAGAACTGCTGGCGCGTTTATAAATTTCGTTTCTATTTCTCTGCACGGCTAAATTTCACCGAAACCGGCGGGTTGCCCAAGCGCGCCGCCAGGCGTCTTGCAGATAGTCTTCAATGAACTCATTTCCGGCATCCGCCCGAACCAGAGCAAGCGCAGCCCGCCGTCCCATCCCGGCTGGAAAGGCAAGAAAGCGCGGCAGGAACCGGACAGGAAAACCATCCAAATGAGATGAAATATCCCGGGAAGAAAAGACTTCGTCCAAATGTTTCGCGATGTAATCCACCGCTCCATTGTCTGGGTGGGCGTTTGACTTGCCGCCTCCCGCCACAAAACCGAAATTAAATCTTTCGTAACCTTCCTGCTGCGCTTGCCGCACCGCTGCAGCGAGCAGGAATTTCCGCACCCCTTCTTCCGCGTCCTTGAAATTCCGCAGGAGATCAATCCCCCTTTCACCCCTGCAGGTCAGCAGGCTGGCAAATGCAACCACCCGTCCTTCCGGGTCTTGCGCCACCACAACCGGTGTTTGACGAATGAAACTTTCATCAAACCAACCTTGTGAAAACCGCTTTTCCAGAAGATGCATCGTCGTCAGCCATTCATCACTAACAACTTGCAGGTCGTCCACCAGGTGATCCTCTAAGGGTGGGGCATGGAAGTGCGCAGTATAACCCAGGTTTTCCAGCCTTTTAAGAACTGCTGCCGGGGCATTTTGAGCATCCCAATTCATTTCTTTTAAATCCAGGATGATCTCGTCTCCAATCCGAACTGTATCCAACCCAGCTTGTTTATAGTTCTGCAAACCGTCCAGGCGCACCTGAAAGAATACAGGCGTCCATCTCTTCTTTTCGCATTGTCCCAGGAATGTCGTCAAGGCAGGAGCAAAATCTTCCTGCCGCCCAATCGGGTCGCCAAACACCAATGCCGTTACACCCTTCACAGTGTAGGCAATCACCGATCCACCCGGCAAAAAACAATAGAGTTTGTCGGGGAGAAGCGCATATCCCGCCATTGAAGATTTCCCCTCTGCCTCAATGACTTTACGGGCACGTGCTCGTACTTTGTCATTTGCAGGCACGCGCAACACAAAAGGCCGCATGAGCATAATCAGCACAAATACTAACACCAGACCTGTGACCAAATAAATAGAGCTGGAAAAATATTCTCCAAAAGGCGTCAGCGCAACCACGCCAGGATTACGAAAGGTGCTAAACATCTTTACGAGTTGAGCAGTTGCCTCCAATAGGCCATAATTTTGAGCAAAATGGGTATCCAGCAGGTAAAATCCGGCAATACCATACAAGCAGATATATCCAAGCGCAGCCAACAGCACCCGCACCCCCTGCTGGAGAGGCGGATGAACCGAGTAGGCATGAAAATTGGGCTTAAGGATAACAAGCCAGACTCCCAGGGCAATCAAGAGCAGAGCCTCTCCATAATCCAACCCCTTGAATAAATTACTGAACACGGAAAGCGCAAGGAAGATCAGCGTCAACCGCCAGGCAGTTTGTTTTCGCCGCCACAGACCATCCGCCAGCATGAGGAGCGCGAAGCCTGCCAGGGCGGTGATAATATAAAATCCGTAGTACGTTTCAATCGAGAATATTTTTTCAACCAGCGCGATCCTCCAAGCGCGTGGAGGCAGGACGGTTGAGATCATATTCATGACACCCGCCAGAGCTGTTAACAACGCGACGATGCGCACACTCCAATCCCGCACCTCGGTGCGCGACTCTCCCCGAAAAGTCGGCAGCACTTGTAGAAAAATAAATCCGAGGAAGAACGGCAGCCAGAACGTCAACCCACGGAAGGTTAAGGCAATCACCGTGGCAAGATTGGCCGGAACGCCGAGAGATGTGTAAACCAGAGCCATCATGCCCTCGACCAAGCCAATTCCTTGTGGTGTAATCGTAATCACCCAGAATAAGATGCCCATTGAGAATCCGGCTACAAGTACACCAAAATGAACAACTTGTCCAAAAGCGCGGAAAATCATCCACAAGCTGACCAAATCCATACTGTATGCTGCAAAAGAGACCAGAAACAGCTTGCCCAGATCTTTCGGGCTGGAGCGAATCGCCTCCCCAATACCGACAAAGTCATCAAAGGTTTTATCAATCCAATCCGGTGTCAACGGCGAGGGGCGACTGAACCAACCAAACAATACGCGGGCAAAGCGGTGTGCCCATTCCAGCAATTTCCGCAGCAACGCCGGATTCCATAGCCCCAGCAGCAGGGTCGAAGTCATCAAAATCGTGAGGATTAAAAGCAGGGCTGCTGCGATCACTTCGTAGATCTTTAAATCTTTGTAGTAAAACAGAAAAGTCAAACCCGTGATCAGAATGAGGGAAAACGCAGAGAAATCCGAAATTAATGCCAGCATTGCACCTGCCGCTGTCCGGGCAGGTGATTGCTTTCGGCGGATAGCCTGATCCACAAAAACAGCCACCCCGCTGGCGCCGCCCAGCGGCGCGACAACATTAACAAACATTGAAGCAAATGTACTGGGCAGCATGATCCACCAGGGCAAAACCACGCCCAACATCCGCATAGCCTTGCGAAACACATTGGAATACAGCGAGTAATAAAACAACTGAAAGACCATGGCCAAAACCAGCCAACCTATGTGCCCCCCAGAAGCTGTTAGCACCAATTTTTCAATTTCTGCAAATTGAGTAACCACCAGCCAGATAAAGGCTACAAACAGAAAACGCCATACCCAACGTCTTTTATTAGAGGTTCTTTCGCCTGTGCTCATCGTTGTCGCATATTCTACTTGATTTAGTCGCCTAACGCGCTAAAATTTACCCTGCGCCGGTCCATGTTTTGGGAGCAGGCTTCCAGAAGAGCATCATTACAGTGGCCAAGAAGGCCGTTCCGGCCCCAAATAGAAATGGCGCCGGTGCACCAAACCCGGCCCAACTGCCAACCCCCTGCCACAGAATACCTGCAATCACCGAAGCTGGAAAATCGAGGATCCCCAACACGGCATTATAAGTGCCATAAGCAGAACCGTGCAGTGTACTTGGAACGAGATCCGCCACCAGCGCTTTGGCGGTGCCATACGTTAAACCATAGTACAGCCCATAGACAACATACAACATCCAAATTTGCCTGCCCGTTTGCACCAAGCCAAAGCCCAGATAAATCAGCGCGTACAGCAGCCATCCGCCGGCGATTAACCGCCGCCGGCCAATCTTGTCAGAAAGTGAACCAGCAGGTGTGGAAGCCAGGGTATAAATCAGGTTAAAAACAACCAACATACCCAAAATACCCACCGTGCTAACACCTCTTTCCTGTGCTCTTAAAATAAGAAAGGCATCAGATGAATTCCCTAAGTCAAAAATACTGGTGATTACAAGGAAGGTTATAAAAGGCTTACCGAGAGAGCGAAATGCAAATCTGGGCAGCGCCTCCGCATTTTTAATTGGAACGTCACGAGCCCCGATTGCCAGGGTAAGTACAGCCAGCAGCGCCGGGATTAAACTGATTAAAACGATTGTGCGGAAAGTGTTCTCCTGTAAACCGCCTCGCGAGGACTGCGCCAGCCAGACGACTACCAGCGCGACCAACAGCCCCATCATCGCCCCGCCGGTATCGGCAGCACGCTGGAAACCGAAAGCGAACCCCCGTTTCTCCTGCGAAATCGAACCGGCCACCAGTGCATCGCGCGGCGCAGTACGAATCCCTTTTCCTGCCCGATCTGCCCAACGTATAGCCGCCACCGCGTTCCAGGAATTTGCAAAATAGAAAAAAGGCTTCGTCAGGGCTGAAATACCGTAACCTGCTACGGCAATCCACTTCCGCCCCCGCAGCCAGTCAGAAAGCCAGCCCGAAAAAACCTTTAGCAAGCTGGAGGTGGCTTCAGCCACTCCTTCAATGATTCCAATCAAATTGGTTTTGACCCCCAACACGTTCGATAAAAACAAGGGTAAAAGGTTAATAACCATCTCACTGGAAATGTCCATAAAAAAGCTCGTCAAACTGACCGCCCAAACATTACGCGGTAAATCTTTGAGCGTGGGTGGGTGAAAAGAATTCTCCTCTATATTTTTAGACATGCAAATTCTCAGTTGGCAGGCATATTTGTAAAACAAATACTTTCATCCCCGTGAGGTTATTTGGAATGGCAATTATATGAGATAAATACGGCTTCTAATCACTTTTTCTGTTCGGCCCATGCCCCCATACGGGCAATTAATAATAGCTCAACCCCACTCAAGTCCAGAATGACTTGAGGTTTCCCGGAGGCGGAAGTCCATGCTTGTATGGCTCCTTCATCAAATACTCCGGAATCCAATAAAAAGGGCCACTCACGAAAAGCATGCCTATAAAAGACATCATCCAGAAGATTCGGGTGCACCTGTCCCCACAAGTAGCTCCATCCCTTTGCATCCATGCTTCTGAAAGCCTCCGACCCATTCGGCGTAAATGCGACCAACCATCCCCCGGGTTTTATTTTCTCCGTTGCAAATTGAAAGCTTTCTGAAATCGAGGGAACATGCTCAAGCACATGGGAAGAGAAAAACACATCAAATTGCCCTTTAATTTCTTCCAAACGGGAATATGTTTCAATTCCAAGATTTTGGCGTGCATACTCACAGCGTGGTTTCGAAATTTCAAAACCTGTTACCTTATAACCAGCTCGCTGCAACTGCCAGCTTCCATATCCCCAGGAACAGCCGAAGTCCAGCACGGAATCTCCCGGCCGGACGCCCAGTGCAGCCAGTACACGCAAGTACTGGGAATAATCTTTCCCGTAATTTCGAAAGTTTGTGCGTTTAAAGTACTCCAATTCCTCCGGAGCAGGTATTCGAGTAGTCTCTCCCTGGTCATACTCTTTCTGATAGAACCGCTCATTTTCAAGCGCAGAAGTTGTGGGTGTTCGAAAAAGCAGCTTACAATGTGAGCAGCGCCGCAAAGCTAATACTCCATACTTCCGCTGAACAGGCATGGAAGTAGCATGGCCGCAAGACGGACACGCCTTTCCCTCTCCGGTGAGTCTTTTCTCCAAGACATTCAACAGGTATTTTAATTTTCCAAGCATTTTCATTATCGTTCCAGATCTGTCAGTTAGCAAAAAGCAAAAGTCTATGAATACGGTCTTTCTGCCGGGAAATCATAAGATCACTCAACTAAAGAATGATAAACTTCTCATAAATTCTATCATTGAAAAATGTATGCCTTCTCCGATTCTATGGGTAATGTTTTTCCATCTTAAAAACTGGATCACCGGATATCTGACGAACTGGATAAAAAATAAAAGTCCCATGTTCCAACATCATCAAAAACTAAAAATTTACCCCGTATTTCAGCGTTTTCTGTTAAAATGAATGCCTTATAATAGATTTTGTGGCTTCCCTGACAAGCTCTGCAAGGCAAAGGGGGCAGCTTCCATGGCACAACCGTAGACGGTATTATTTTCTTTTTTACGTAAGAATCATTTATTTCATTGAGGAAGTCATCATGAATACCACCAAGTTACCTTACGATTTTATCGGCAAAATTATCATCACGCAGGAACAAATCCAGGCACGTGTTGCTGAATTGGGGGAACAGATCACTGCAGATTATCAGGATTCAAAAAAACTTCTCCTGCTCGGCCTCTTGCGAGGTTCAGTCGTGTTCATCACCGACCTGATGCAGAAAGTACACCTCCCGATGAGTATGGATTTCATGTCCGTTTCTTCTTATTCTGGTACCGAGAGCAGCGGGTTCATCCGTATCGATTCAGATCACAAAACTAATATCAAAGATTGGGATGTGATCCTGGTGGACGATATTGTTGATACCGGCTATACCATTCAAGCTGTTCACCGACTTCTATCAGACCGGCACCCACATAGCCTAAAAACCTGCGCGCTCCTTGATAAAGTTCCTCGCCACAAAGTTGATATTCACATTGACTATCTCGGCTTCGAGATTCCAGATTACTTTGTAATGGGTTACGGACTGGATATTGATGAAAAAGGCCGTAACCTTCCCTATATCGCATCTGTAGATCTGGAAAAGTATAAAAAATTGTACGGCTAGCCAGGATTGAGCAGTGCAAATCTTTGGCAATCTTAAACTGACTACAAGTCAGAAGAACCAATATTCTGTGCTCAGCCTAAAAAGAGTAAAACCTCTTGATAACCGGTAAGGAGGAAAATAATATGGAACGCACCCTCGGCATTGATGTTTCTTTCTGGCAAGATAATAACAGCACACCGCAGCAGATAGACTGGAGGAAGGCCAAAACAGCAGGCGCGGTCTTTGCTTTTATCAAAGCTAGTCAGGCAACCTTCACCGACTCAGATTTCGACTATAACTGGCAGGAAGCCAAAGCGGCCAGTATTTTGCGCGGCGCCTACCATTTCTACGACTATCGTATTAGCCCCAAAACTCAGGCGGACCACGTTATCAAGCTGCTCAAAGGCGATCCGGGTGAGCTTCCCCCAGTATTAGACTTGGAGCAGCACCCAAATTGGCCGCTCCCCCCGCGTGATACCCTGCTTTCTGCAATCAAAACATTCCTCGAAACACTTGAAAAAGCGGTAGGGCGTAAACCACTCTTCTACACAAACCCAAGCATGATCTATTACACCCTTAAGCCGGTGCCATCCTGGTTGAGCGCGCACCCCCTGTGGATCGCACATTACGGCGTACCGCAGCCCACCATGATCAACCCGTGGACGACATGGACGTTCTGGCAGTGGACCAACAAAGGCGACGGCCTGGCTTTTGGCATGGAAAGCAAGGAGCTTGACATGAACTGGTTCAACGGCTCAGAGGTGGAACTGCGTGCATGGGCTGGTGTGGAACCGGGGCCCCCTCCGCCACTATCCCTGGAGGAGAAAGTAGCCCGCCTATGGGCAGCGCACCCCGAACTCCATTAGGCGCAGTATTTCGGGATCTTTAAAGTGCACCAAAATAACCCCGGGCATCCACCGGGACACTGGGTGATTCTTCTAGGTGCAATTCTCTTTTTCATTGCGACGGCTTGTAATTTTCCACTTGCCTCCAAGCCCACTGACACCACTGACACATCCATCCAGCAAACGCTGGCAGCCCTATGGCTCGCAACACCAGGTGTTCCTGTAGAAGGTGCACAGCTCGGCACTCCTCTCACCCCACCTGGCGAGGGCCAATTCACGTCCTCCAGCCTTGCTACGCTTGCACCAAATACACCAGCAGCGGAAACTCTTCCTGCTACAGTCTCTTATGTCACCCAGCCTGGCGACACACTCGACGCTCTGAGCAAACGCTTTCAGGTTCCACCCGAAAGCATCTCCTCTCCTTTTCCTCTTTCTGCCAACGGCTTTATTACTTCAGGAATACCGGTTGCCATCTCCAATGTCCTCAACGAGCCCGTTTTTAGCGGCGCCCTACTACCCGACAGTGAAGTAATCTTCTCGCCCTCTGCAATCGGGCTGGATGTTCCTGCGTTTATCCACGCCCGCGGTGGCTATTTGAGCCAGTACCAAATTCAGGTTGAGGAGGAATGGTTAAGCGGCGCGGAAGTTATCCAGCGCGTTGCCGTGGAGACCTCTATTAATCCCGCGCTCCTACTGGGCATCCTGGAGTATCGCTCTGGCTGGGTTTCATTCCACCCCTCCGGCGCAGAGCAAGACCCCTATCCCATCGGCTTCAGAGTGCCAACCTATCAGGGATTGTACAAAGAACTACTCCTCGTTTCCCGCTATCTCACCACCGGCTATTATGGCTGGCGCTCTGGGGAATTCACCAGCCTGACACTTGCAGATGGCAATCACATCCGCATCGCCCCAACGCTGAACGCCGGTTCGGTTGGATTGCAATCCCTCTTTGCCATGCTGTACGGACAAGACGGCTGGCGCGCCGCTCTATACGGCAGCAGCAGCTTTCCGCTGTTTTACACCGCCTTTTCAGGTGATCCATGGCAGCGCGCAGCCATGGTTGAACCGATCTTTCCGGCCAATTTACAGTCCCCTGTACTGGAGCTGCCTTTTCAGCCTGGAGAACGTTGGTCGCTCACTGGAGGGCCGCATGCAGCCTGGGGTGTGGGCAGTCCTCTTGGCGCGCTCGACTTTGCCCCGGTAACCGGGCAAAAAGGCTGTCAAGTCTCCACCGCCTGGGCAACTGCTTCCACCCCCGGTTTGGTGGTGCGCTCAAAAGATGGCGTTGTTGTTATTGATCTTGATGGTGATGGCAGTGAGCAAACGGGGTGGAACCTGCTCTATTTGCATATCGCCCGTGAGGAACGTATCCCTGTCGGAACCTGGGTGCAAACAGACGGCCGTATCGGTCATCCCTCTTGTGAGGGCGGCTTGGCCTCCGGCGCGCATGTTCATCTTTCTCGTAAATACAATGGAGAATGGGTTTCCGCCGACGGCCCCCTCCCGCTCTTCCTGAGCGGCTGGCGCGCCTTCTCGGAAGGAAAGCCCTATCGCGGTGGCCTTGTCAAGGAAAATCAGGTTGTAACCGCAATGTCCGATGGTTCGAAAACGTCCAGCATTACCCGTTAGCTGCTGCAATTGTCGTCAGGTCATAAATCCACTTGCGTGAATTGAAGCGCGTTAGTGCAACCGCCATCTTCACAAGCTCTTCCGACGAGGCCATCAGTGCGACCCAATACACAGGAAGGTGCAAGACAAAAGCTCCCATTAAGGCCATCGGCACGCCCACCAACCAGATTGAAAGCGTATCCAGCAAAAAAGAAAAGCGTGTATCCCCGCCAGCGCGCAGGATTCCCACCACCATTGTCATGTTGGAAGTCTTCACCCATAAAGTGACCGAGACAATGATTAGCACTTTACGGGCATACTCATGCACCAGCGGTGATACCTTGTATAAGCTCAGCAAATTACCGGCAGTTAGGTATACCACCCCACCCATCGCAATGGAGCCTGCCAATACGAGAAGATACGTTCGCAAGCCAAATCCGTATGCGTCATCACCTTTTCCCGCGCCAATTTTATTGCCGATGATAATTCCCGTTCCGTCTGAAATTCCAATAAAAACCACAAACGCCAGGTTCTCGATCGTTGAAGATATATTTACTGCCGCGATTGCGTCGGTGCTGATATGAGCATAAATAACATTAAACGTCGTAAAACCTGTAGCCCAGAAGAGTTCATTAAAAGCCACGGGCAGCGCCCGGGTAAGCACATTCTTAAAATAGGTAAAATCGAAATCGAGCATCTCGCGGAACGAGGCAGCCGCGGGTGACTTGCGCTGATAAATGATCCACACCAGCAGCCCCGTTTCTACCGCGCGCCCGACGACAATCCCAACCGCCGCACCCACCGCGCCCATTTCCGGCAGCCCCATTTTTCCAAACACCAGCCAATATCCCAGCAACGTGCTGATCCCAATTGCCACGATACTGGTATACAGTGGTGTCTTCACATCACCCGCGCTGCGCAAAATCGCAGAATATGCAAAAGAAACCGCCACCATCAAAAAACTGGGCGACATCGTCCGCAAGAACTCGCCGCCTGAAGCCAGTACCAGCGGATCGCGCGTGTAAATCCCGATCACCCATTCGGGGTTAAGCAGGGAAACTATGAAGAAAATGATTCCTCCTCCCATGCTCAACAAAAGGCAAATACCCGTCACCCGGTGCAGGTTCTTAATATCACCCTTTCCCCAAAACTGAGCCGTAAAGATCGCGCATCCGGTTGCAATGCCAAATAACAACAGCGTCAGGACAAAGAAGACCTGGTTCGCCAAACCCACCCCAGCCACCGGAACATCGCCCAACTGCCCAATAATTAACCCACTCACCAGGTTCAACGCCGAACGAACAAAATGCTGTAGCACAATTGGAATGGCCACCGTGAACAGCAAATGAAAATAGTTGCGATTTGCTTCTGTATTAAATCTCATCGTACCGGATGATACCGCCTTGCATGCCGGAGGCATGTTATGCTCAAGGTAAAGAGCTCAGAAACCCCCTTGTCAGAGCTCGCCTCTTAAGTTTTTTTACTTCTGCCACAAAATTATATCATCAATAAAAAGCGCGGGAAAACACAAACAGCAATCGCATCCTACCCCAACCGCGCCCGCTCTTCCTCGATAATCTCCGCGTCCAATTTTTTAAAGAGTGGTTCAGGCTTAGACAGGCGTGCTCCGGGTTGCAAGCGCTCCGGTGTCCAGTGCCCGCTCGCTTTTTCCGGGTAATAACGCAAGACCTCGTGCTCCCCCAAGTCATCCGTACAGCTCTCAATTCCTTGCTCACCAAACAGCGGAGTCGCATATCCCAACATCGTGTGAAGATTCTCGCTCGTAAACGGCAGGAAAGGAGACAGCATCACCTTAAGTGCATTAATGGCGTTGATCGCCGTGTAGATCGCCCGCCCTGCTCCGGCTTTGTCTGTCTTAACTGCCTGCCAGGGCGCGGTTATATCCAGATACCTGTTAACCTCTGTGGCCAGCCGCATTGCTTCCGCAAGCGCACTGCGCAGCCGCACCGCCTCGATCTCGCGCCCTACTGTTTTAAAGCCGGCATCAATCTGGCGCAGCAGTTCACGATCGGTATCGGTCAACTCGCCAGGGTCAGGAACAACCCCATCCCAATGTTTATGGGTGAAGGAGAGCACACGGTTTGCCAGGTTGCCCCACGTTGCCACCAGTTCGTCATTATTACGCTTGTAGAAATCTTCCCAATTCCAATCGGTGTCCTTACTCTCCGGCATGTTCACCGTCAGATAGTACCGCAGAGGATCGGGATCATACCGGCTGAGCGCCTCCCTGCCCCACACCGCCCAGTTGCGGCTGCCGGAGATCTTCTCGCCCTCTAAATTCATAAATTCGTTCGCCGGCACATCGTATGGCAAAACGAGCGGTTCTGCCGGAGCGCTGTCCATCAACTCATCGAAACGCGTTCCAGCACCGATCAACTGTGCCGGCCAGAGCACCGCATGGAACGGAATGTTATCCTTGCCGATAAAATAATAAGAGCGCGGCTCTTTGCCATGCCACCATGCACGCCAGGCATCTGGCTGGTTCTTTAGCAACCCCCATTCAATGGAGGCCGAAAGATAGCCAATTACAGCTTCAAACCACACATACAGCCGTTTCCCCGCCCAGCCTTCCAGCGGCACCGGGATACCCCAGTCCAGGTCGCGCGTAATCGGCCTGCCGCGCAGTCCGTCCGCCAAAATCTGTCCAAGTGACTGGCGCACCACGTTTGGCCGCCAGTATGATTCCCGCGCTTGCAAAAAACTCACCACCTGTTCCTGCAACTTACCGAGATCAAGATAGTAATGTTCGGTCTCGCGCAGTTCAGGCCGGCTTCCGTCAATTTTAGAGCGCGGCTCGATCAATTTTTCGGGCTCCAGCAGGCTGCCGCAGCGATCACATTGGTCACTGCGGGCATTGGTAAAACCACAGCGATAACAGGTGCCTTCCACATAGCGGTCCGGCAGAAAGCGTCCCTGGCTCGGAGCAAACCACTGCATTTCTCGCGCCGGATAAAGAAAGCCATTCTGCAGCAGCGCAAGAAAAATGTTTTGCGAGACCCTATAATGGTTGGAAGTGTGCGTGGAGGTAAACAGATCGTAGGTCAATCCCATTTTTATAAAAACATCCAGAAATGAGCGGTGATAGCGTTGGTATACTTCTACCGGGCTGCTATTTTCGGCATCCGCCCGCACCGTGATGGGTGTACCGTGCGCATCCGAGCCGGAAACCATCAGCGTTGGGCGTCCCGCCAAGCGGTGATAACGGGCGCAGATATCCGCCGGCAGATAAGCACCGGTCAGGTTTCCAACGTGGATCTCGGCGTTGGCATAAGGCCAGGCCACAGCAATTAAAACAGGATACGGCATCAAAACACCTCTGAAGTAAAAAATGGAAATAACAGCAAGATTTTATCACGATTTTCCACATCCAAACCTGTGGCTGCATATTCTATGTTAGAATTCTCCTTTCTTTAGGAGGAAATTTTAACACCATGATGCCGACGGGGATTTCAGAGCGGTTAAAGTTAGCGCGCCAAGAAATGCCAACGCAATTCTGGCTGCTGATGGGCGGGAGTCTGATCAACTCCACTGGCGGCGCGATGATTTGGCCTTTTCTAAGCAGCTACCTCAAGGAAAGGCTGGGCATTCCTCTCACCACCGTAACCTTATTGCTCACCCTCAATGCCGTTATGGGCATCCTTTTTTCCTTTCTGGCGGGCGTACTGGCAGATCGCTTCGGGCGCAAGGGTGTTATGGTGGTTTCGTTGTTTGCTGGAGTGCTCTATTACCTACTGATGGGTCAAGGTGGTTCGCTCTTCTATTACGCAGTCTTGCTGGCGTTCTGGGGGGCGCTCAACCCGCTCTATCCGATTGGCGCCAACGCGATGATCGCCGATATGGTACCGCCTGCCCGACGCATAGAAGCTTATTCAATGATCCGCATTGTGCACAACGCCGGCGTCGCAATTGGCCCGGTTATCGGCGGGTTACTGGCAAATACTTCTATAAACGCCGCCTTTTATGGTGCAGCCGGAGCTTTTCTTGTCTTCGGGTTGTTCATCTTGTTCTTAATCCACGAGACCTTGAAAGCACCTGCTGCCCCCCAAGGTGTCACCGCGCGCAGGGATGGCGGATATACTCATCTCTTCAAAGACCGGCTGTTTATCGGTTTCATTATCAGTTTTATCGGCAGTGCAATGGCTTCGGCAATGTTGTTCATCCTGCTGCCCGTTTACACTAAAGAGCAATTTGCCATGCCAGAAAGCCAATACAGTTATATTGTTTCGATCAATGCAATGATGGTGCTCTTTGTCCAATACTTTGTCACGCGCCTCATTCGCGACCACCCAGCCATGCCGGTTCTTGCAGTCGGAGCGCTGTTTTACGCGCTCGGTGTGGGCGGCATAGCACTCGGAACCGGATTTTGGGGCTTCGCGCTCGCTATGATTATCATGACCATCGGCGAATTAGTCATGACACCCACCGCCGTCTCACTGGTCGCATCGGTAGCTCCCACTGATATGCGCGGCCGTTATATGAGCGTCTATGGTCTCACCTGGCCGGTCGCGGCCGGAATCGGTCCAATCCTCGGTGGGTTGCTCTACGATCACATCTCTCCCGTATCCATGTGGTACGGCGGATTTTTGTTCGGGTTAGCCAGCGCGGCCGGCTTTCTAATTCTATGGCGCAAGCCCCCCACCCAGCAAGATCAAACAGCTTCCACTACAGCTTGAGAATTACTCTGTTTCCGAACCATCAATACACTGATCAAAATAAGCACTGTGTAGGGAATTACCAGGCTGAACCCTATTGACATTCCTGCTTTATCAATCAACAGCCCCATCAACCATGGGCCAATAGCTCCACCAAGCCCTGCAAAGGAAAACAGCAGCCCAATTATCGAGCCGACATTGTCCTGGTGCATGTCAGTCGTAAAAGCAGTGGTAATTGAGAAGGTGATCGAAAAAAACAAGCCGGAAAGCGGCAGGAAGAACGCCAACCCAGTCGGGCCGGAAATACCCAGTGTCAGGCAAGTCAGCCCGCCCACAGAAGCAAACAACAGCGCCCGCAAATACCTGTGTTGGTGAACAACAAAGCTGCCGAGCAGGCGGCCGGTCATCAGTCCGCCAAAAAACAAAGAAATGGACTCCGAACTTGCCTGTATGGACAGCCCGTGCACTTTTTGCAAATAAGCTGGCAGCCACGATGCCATACTCATTTCAAGACCTACGTAAGCCATCATCAGGATATACAACCAGCGCATCTCTGGCATGACAATTTGTTTGCGCAGTGTTTTAAAGTTCATCCCCTCGTGGAAAGTCCCTGCCCCCTTCGGATATTTGGTTAGACCAGCAAAAACAAGCATGATCACTGCCAGGGCAAGCACCACCAAATAACCAGGTCGCCATCCAAAAGAGCCTGCAATAAGAAACCCCGCCAACAGCGGACTGATCATCGCGCTGACCCCGTGCAGCACACTGATCAGGTTGAGGTAGCGCCCTTTTTGTTGTGGTTGGAGGTCAACAATGATCGAGTTTCCTCCCAAGTCAAAACCACCCGTCCCGAGCCCAATGACAAAGAAAGAAAAAGCCATTCCCAAAAAAGTCTTAAAGGTCACAAATCCAATTACGCCCAGGGAGATCGAGGTCGCCGAAGCCAGTAAAACGGTTCTGCGCCCCGCTATATCTGCCAACACACCTGTTAACAGCGTCGCGACAAAGAAACCAAGGTAAGCAGCTAATAAGATTGTTCCACCCTGAGAGTAACTAAAATTTGTCTCCGCCAGCAGCGCCGGCATCGTCGGTCCCTTAAGATTATCCACAAACCCGATAATGAACATGCAAAAAAAAGCGCCCGCCGTGAAAAGGCGCACTCCGCGTGCAGATTGTGAGATCGTCATGAAGTTTTATTCTGTCCTTGAGATTGAGATGAGTTTTCAAACAGCTTGCGTCGCCGCCAATTGACGTAAGGAGCAGCAACCTGGCGCAATAAATACTTCGCATACAAGATAGAGAAACGGGAACCGCCATCCCGCAGGTGCACCCGCAGCATCTCCGGCCAGCAGCGGTCATCCGCTGCAACGGTTTTAGCGTCCCCGTGAAGTCGAAAATTCGCCCACAAGCGGGGTAAGTAGACCAACGGCGCGTGGGTTGCCAGCCTTACCCACAGATCGTAATCCATCGCGAAATAGAAAGAGGCGTCCAGCGGCCCTACCTGCCGCCACAGGTCAGCCCGAAAGAACGCGGCCTGCTGTGGAATATGGACATACCCCTCCCGCAGCCTGCGATAATCCGTCTGGCGGGCTGGGAAACGGCCAATGATACGCCCCTCTCCATCAATGAAATTGGTATCACCATACACCATCCCGATTTGCGGGTGCCCTTGCAAGTATTCGACTGCCTCCCGTACCGCCCCCGGCTCATAGGTGTCGTCTGAATTCAACCAGGCCAACACCTTGCCATTCGCCCGCGCAAACCCTTTGTTGATGGCATCAGTCTGTCCGCCATCCGGAGCGGAAACCCAACCAGCCAGGCGGTTGCCATAGCGTTCGAGGATCTCCCGGCTGCCATCGGTCGAGCCGCCGTCCATGACAATATACTCAATGTGCGGATAGTCTTGCGCCAGCACGGATTGAATGGTCGCTTCAAGAAAGCGAGCCTGGTTAAAAGATGGGGTGATAATCGAGACCAGCATACATCCTCACTGCAGTGGGTTCTGTAAATCATAAATTACGGCGTCTCCCTCCCGAAAAACCACCGGGTAGGCGGCGAGCAGGTCTTTCAGAATTGGCTGGCGTTCCAGTTCTTCCGGCGCCGTCATTAAGAAATAGTCCCGGCCAGCCGCCTGTTCCTCAAAACGAGCTGCAATTTCCTCGGCTGTGGCGGGTTCTCCCTGGAAGTTTAAATCTCCCAGCCAGGGCCAGTTCATAGCCTCCGTCCAGCCCCAGTAGGAAAGGCGGGCGCCGTAATCCTGTGTAAGCGCAGCGACATTCGAAGACCGCCCCAGAAAAGTTCCGATCTCCTGCCAGTATGCTGCTTCAAGGCGGTAATCGCTGCGCTTGAGGGTTGTGCGGGCATCCCAAGCATAATATCCAATACCGAAGATAAAAAGGCTCAATACCAGTATGGCACGTACCCACGCCGCGCCCTGCAATTGTTGCCACATCACCGGAACACCCCCCGCCAAACCAAGTGCAACGAGCGGAATTAAGGGCAAATGGTAATAGTCATGTGTGCTGATATGATGTGGAAGGGCAAGACCGTAAACAAAATAACCTGCCCACAAGCTCAACAGCGAAGCGCGGGTGTGTCTGTTCCGGTAAAGAAACGACCCCAAAATACCAAGTATAAACCAGTGCAATCCAACAACCTGGTCAATCTTGCGACTCCATTGCAGGTAAAAGGTTGGGTCAATCCACATCGCCGGAAAGAAACGTTGGCTGAACTGGCTTTGCAAAAAACCCGCCAGATAGACCCCATAAATATGATAGAAAGCATATGGCAAGATCGCCAGAAAAGCAATTGCCCAGATCTGGATGGAGCGCACAGATTTTTTGAATCCCAAAGTCACAAGCACTGCAGCCGCAAAGGCCGGAGCGACAAAGAATACAGCCACACTCTTAATCAGGATTGCTATACCGCCCAGCGCGCCCGCCAGCAGCGCATTTTTCCAGGCCGGATGCGCGCTCCAACGCGAAACCGCCCAAAGCGCCCACACGGTCAGCGCGGTCATCAACGGATCGGGCTGAAAAGACCGGCTGGCGATAACGCCGTAGGGCAATATCAAATAGAAGGCTAGCGCTGCAACAGCGCCCGGCAATACTCCAATCTTTCCAGCCCACAAGAAAAGACCAACCCCACCAATCATCCAGAAAAAGATGGAGAACAGGCGCGGCAGCCATAAAAGCTCCTCCCCGGCCAGCCGGTAAGCGCTCGCCGCCAGCCATTCCATCACAGGCGGCTCAATTACGCCTTCCATTTTCCACTGTCTCACCGCCATCTCCCGCCGCCAATCCGGTGCGCTCTCCAAATCTTGATAGTACATGCCGCGCGCCATCAAAGCCGAGTGCAACTGACGTGTGGGATGAAAATCAAGCGGCAGGTCGGTCAGGTCATACAGCCGGACAGCCAACCCCAAAATAAACAACAACACGGCAAGCATCCAAAGTGTTGCCTGGCGGGTTACAAAAGGTGATGGTTTAGTGTCCATAGGTTAAATACTTGCACTATTCCAAAGCGTCACAATCACTCCTGCAGGCGGCGGGTCAGGTCAAACACAATGAACCCACTGCCATTTGTAGAAACAGGGTAGCTCTTTGTAAGGATTTCTTTCAAGCGCGGCTGTGCTTCAAATTCGGAAAGTGCTGTGACCAAAAAGTAATCCTTTCCGGCGGTCATTTCGGCAAAGCGCCGGTCATATTCCAAAGGGTCATTTCCGCTCAGGGCGAATAAATTCAGATCGGCAGAGGAAGGCCAGTAATCCGAAGCTTGCCGCCAGCCGTAATAGTTCAGCCGCATGCCGTAATCTGCTGTGAGCGCTACAAATGGCTTTCCCGCCGGAATTGCCTCTCCCACCCGCCGCCAACTGGCAGGCTCCATCTCGTAACTTGCAGCTACAAGGCTCGAACGGGACACATATATACCATAAAAACTGGCAAACGCGACCACACCCAGGGCACCGATCCGCCAAAACAGGGGCTGCAGGCGCAATCGCTGCCAGCCCAAATCCAGGAGGGGCATAAGTGAGAGAGCTGTCAGCGCCATTAGCGGCAGGTGATAGTACTCATGTGTCGTGTATTGATAAGGGAAAGTCAGGCCGTATAACGTATACCCCGCCCATCCGCCGACCAATAGGGCGCGCAAGCGCGGTGCTGCCAGCGTTACCCCAAGCAGTGCTGCCGCAAATGTGGTGAGTCCCATCAACCCTTTGATCATCGCCAACCAGTCGGCATAAAAATTGGTCTTAAGTATCAGTTCGGAAAGCGAAACAACCCAAAACGAGAAAAAGTCAGAGGAACGCTGCGGGTTCAGAAACAGGTAGTATGCCAGCGAAGGCAACAAAACTAACAAACCCATCGCCCAGGGCTGCCATCTTTTGAAGAGGCCGCGCCATCCCAGCGCAGCGAGAATCATTACGAGAAAAATTGGTCCCAAAAAAAACGCCGCAAAGATTTTCACCAGCAGCGCCATTGCACCAGCCAGGCCGGTCAGCAGTGTCCACTTCCAACTTTCGGGGCGTTCGCTCCATCGCAGAAGGGCATAGATCGCGGTCAGGATCCACATAACCATCCAGGGGTCCGGTTGGAAGGAACGGCTGGCAATCACGCTGAACGGCAGATAAAGAAAAAATGCCAACCCTGTCAAAGCTGCCCAAAAGGAGAAAAACCGGCGTGCCGAGGCAAACAACGCCGCCCCGCCCAAGCACCAGAAGAGCGCGTTATACACCCGGCCAAACCAGAAGTTCTCCTGCCCGGCTGCAACATCCGTCAAACCGACCAGCGCCTCCAGGATAGGCGGTTCGTACATTTCAAGCTGGCCCAGTTGAATGGCTTCCTGCCGGAGATCAGGGTCAGCTTGCCGGTCAAATTGATAGTAAAAAGAGCGTGCAATAATGGCAGAACGCAATTGGCGGGAGGCGTGAAAATCCAGCGGGGGGTCTTTGAGATCAACCAGCCTGACGCCCAAACCAATCGCCAGTACTCCAAACAGCAAAGCACCATACAAAAGCGCGCTCCCCCGCGCGGTAACCTGGCCGAAAAAGTGCAGCCTGCGAACAGCCTTCATCGCCCTTCCCCTTTGCAAGGCGTTTTTAAATACGCCGCCAATTCCGGTGGCAGCTCATCAGCCTGCCGGCGGGCACGGCGGCGGGTATAAGACTCTTTAAGCCCATCTCCCCCTGTAAGCTGCACCAGTGTAAAGAGAATCCTTCGCCAGTCTCGCAGTGCAGTTGGAGAATAAGCCGCCAGGCTGTGCATAAAAGCATTCAGAGCCTCACCCGGCCTGCCGCCCTCCGAAAGATAGCGGCCATTGATCCAATAGACCCCCGCCAGAATTTCCTTTTCCAGCTTATGAAAAGAAGCCGCTAAATTCGGCTGCGCTTGCATCCAGCGATAAACTTCCCAGGCATCGTTCCCAAATTCCGGTGCACTGGCGACATTCTTAGCCCCGGCATGGAAGCGCGCTGCTGCAAGCAAGCGAGGAGTGTGCCCGATAGGAAAAACGCTGGCTATGCGCAGCCATAGATGATGATCCAGCATATAGTGAAAACGTGTATCCAGGAAACCGGCCTGCTGTAAAGCGTCCCGGCGCATGAACACCGCAGGCTGGCCCAGGATGCTGTAGCACATCAAATCTTCAAGTCCCCACTCGCCAAAGCGTTGAATATTGAGCAGGTCCCCCTTCCTGTCAACCGCGAGCATGTCACCATATACCAGCCCCCAGGCCGGGTGTTCCTGTAAAGCTTGCACCGCCGCAGCCACCGCGCCGGGCAGATAGAAATCGTCCGAGTTCAGCCAGGCGATCACTTGGCCGCTTGTCTGAGCGAACCCCTTGTTGATCGCGTCCGCCTGCCCGCTGTCTTTTTCCGAAACCCACCCTTGCAGGCGGGGGGCATATTTGCGAATAATCTCAACGCTGTCGTCGCTTGAGCCACCGTCAACCACAAAATATTCCAGCTTCGAATATTCCTGCTCCAGCACAGAGCAAATCGTCTGTTCCAGATAAGCACTCTGATTGTAAGAAGGTGTGACGATAGAAACGAGAGGCAGGTCAGACATGCTTATCCAAAAAGGGTCTCGTAATCCACTTTTGGGAACACCTGCAGCCTGCCGCCGGCCGTAGCGTCCAAGACCTGCCGCCCGGCTTTCTCGTATGCTGTCCGCGCCATACAGTAAGCCCGCTCCGAGGTTTCCAGGTCCGGCAGTTGCCAGCGAAATCCCTTGCCAAAATATGCAGGCGAGAAGTGATTGGGGTCGTCTCCTTGGGAGACGACCGTTGTGTTCGGTTTGCCCTGCGTAGTGAAATTATGATCCACCCCGATCAAAATCACCTGCTCAAAACCGAGAAAAAAAGCCACCTGTAGAGCCGTATAGGTTACCGTCGCTCCCTCCCAGAGCCTCCCGGCGGCGTTGCCAGAAAACTTTGGCCCAGTGTATGTGGTGTAAAGAAAATGAAGATTTTCATCAGGTTGCAGCCAGCGCCGCGCCCGCCAGGATACAAAACGGGGCATTTGCAGAGACTGAATATCAGCAGCGCACTGTTCAATTACGAGATCATTGATCGAAAGATAATAACTTGTTTCAAATCCCAGCTCCGGGAACATCAGATAAATGCGATTCATTCCAATTGTATATTCATCGCACAAACGCGTTAAATCCATATTCCGCAGGCTGGGACCATTTCCAACGATAAAGCAGCGTTCACCTCGTCTGCTATTGTGCAAGCCCGCCAAACGCTTTACTGTATCCCTGCGCCAGGGATGGAAAGCCGCCCCCGGCCACATTTTTAATCGTCCAGCCATATCCAGACCTTCACGTAACACACCTGACACCGGGGCAGGCAATACTTTTTTAATCATTCTGCGAAGTTCGCTCATTCTGTACTCAACCGGGCGGTTGCCCCGCCATCCACAATCAGCGCCTGACCGGTCATGAAAGAGGACTGATTTCCATCTGCAAGAAAGTAAATTGCTCGGGCAATTTCCGCCGGTTGCCCGATCCTGCCGTTCACATTCTTGCGCGCCAGGTTCTCAAATCGCTCTGCAGCGGAAAAACCATCATCAACACCGCGTTCCAAACCTGCCCGCAACATGGTTGTATCCACTGCCCCCGGCAAGACAGCATTAACCCGGATATTGTCCGGGGCAAACTCAATCGCCATGGCACGCGTAAGTGCCAGCAAACCACCCTTGCTGGCTGCATAAACAGCAATATTTGCGGAAGTCGCCACAGCATGTACTGATGAAACGTTCACCAGGGCACCGCTGACACTTTTAAGCAAGGGGTAACCCAGTTTTGCAACCAGAAAAGCAGAACGGAGGTTGGATGCCATCACGAGATCCCATTCGTCCACACTGGTTTCAAGCAAAGACTTGGTAATTTGCAAAGCAGCGTTGTTGATAAGTGCATCCAGCCGGTTCGTAAAGGTCTGCGCCGCCTCAAAAGTCTCCTCCACTTGTTCCACTTGGGAGATATCCTTCTGAATAAATAAGCCATTCGCTGGAAACGACCCGCTGAAAGGGATACGGTCTACGCCGATCACGCGCCAGCCAGCCCGGAAAAAGACTTCTACAGTAGCCCGGCCAATCCCACCTGCAGCGCCGGTGATCAACATCACACGTTGTTCTTTCGCCATGCACTCTCCTCCCGTTTATTGTATCGCATCCAACTGCCCGCACAGATTCTCAACCATGAACTGTTCCGACTGGTCTGGTGCATCTGGATCAGGCACAAAGTCTTGAAACTGCTGGCAGTATCCAACGATGAAGAAATGATCCGACCTTAAAATGCCCGCAATTCGATTGATCTCCTCATACTGCCAAAGATGCACATAACCTTCATAAAAAGGCAGCCACTCCACAATATCCTGGGGCTGCAACCCCCTGGCTGCAGCTTCCTTGCCCAACCGAACAACCTCTTGCCAATCCCCGCGCTGGCGGGCAAGGCTGGCCTTCTGGTAATAAAAGCACCAGGTATGCGGCGGTTCAGCGCCAAAAATATCCTCCGGTGGGCGGCGGCTGGAGGTTTCCGTTTGGATCATGGCAATACGGGAATATCCTCCACTAATACGCGTGAGGGGGTCATCATTCAGCGAGTACTCCGGTCGCTCTCCATCCAATACGTGCAGACAGGAACCCGCCGCTGGAATCGCCATTACCAGGCTGTTCTTAAAATCCACCGTATATTCAACCTTGCGCATATTACGCCCCAGATTGAGTTGTTCTGTAAGGTAGAAAGACGTCTGGTTGTTCAACGCTTCACCGCTGATTGCCACCCGGTTTACACCGGGCCGGTAGATTAAGTTCGCCGGTGCCCAGATCTCGTACCCTTCCGCCAGCCGGTAGCCTGACGGCAAAAGGGGAATCAGGGCAGTATCTTCTTTAATATCGGGAGCGCGCCAGTTCAATTGCCACCAAAGCTGGCGCTGATAATCCCAGAACGTACGAAAATATACCATGCCGGAAAATTGGGTGAATACACCAATTGCCACAAGGGCGATAAAGAGAGTGTTCCGGCGGGAAGGAAGAAGCACACGGTCAATCAAACCACCGAGAGCAATTGCCACACCGGCCATTGCAGTCAGCGAATAGCGATCCAGTCCATCCCGGAACTCCACATGGCGTTCCGCCAAAATTGGGGGTAAAACAGCTGTCAGCGCCGCAAAAAAACCAATCCACAATGCAGCCGAGAAGGACATGCAAGAAGAGATAGATGCGCCTTCATCACGCGAGGGAAAAGCTTTTAGATAAAGCAAAGCAATGGCCGCCGCGAACAAAGCCAAACCCATCCCGGCAATGACTTCCACCGGGGTTAACTGTCCGATCAGTTGGTATAACGGGGTAAACCAGGCAGAAAACAAAGTTTCAAACAAGTCTTTAAAACCCTCTGCAATCACCCGTAGAATATTACCACCAGGGTCAGCCAGGTAGCGGTGAGCCAGTGCAGGAATATTGGTAACAGACCTGGCGCTCTTAAAAAACACAATGCGCCACACCAAATACCCCCCCACCCCAACCAA
The DNA here is from genome assembly GCA_020845515.1 of Anaerolineaceae bacterium. Classification (GTDB taxonomy): domain Bacteria; phylum Chloroflexota; class Anaerolineae; order Anaerolineales; family Anaerolineaceae; genus Ch132. Next base: position 38,575 of record JADLFQ010000014.1, read on the forward strand.
GTTTGGCAGCCATGCCCGCAGCATTCCACCCACGCGCCGGAAAAAGCCGGCAGGCCGGGGGGAGGACTCCAGAAACCACAAAAGCGCCAGACGAAGCCCTTCCAGTCCAATCATCCATTCAAACATCATGTAACAGGCCGCGCTGAAGAAAATGGAGAGGGCGGCCAAAAACACTTGCGCGCCTCTGAATTTTGCCCGCACAAACTGAACAGTTAAAGCGATGGAAAGAAGGCCGAAAAGCAATGCCACCAGGTGATTCTGATAAGTATGCGCGTTGGCCTGCTGGTAAAAGCCGGGATATACCGCAAAGAGGAGTGTCATGAACAGTGTCTGGCTCTTGTTGTTCGGCCAGAGAGAACGGAGCAGCCAGAGCAAAACCCATGCACCGGCTATGCGTACTCCAAAGGCAAAGAGCTGCCACCCCAACGGGTGATGTCCCAGCAAGAAATCTATGCCGGCATACACTACGCCCATCAGTGGCCGGTCTAAAGTATGCTGGTCAATAATTCCAGCAGTCCCTTGTTCCACAGCCGCCCAGAGGACATGCCAGTCATCCCGGTAATATCCCATTGTCCCTGCCAGAGGCAAATAAGCTGCACCTGCCACCAACAACAGGCTCAAGGCAGCTGCCCATTTTTCAAGCCCAGGTCGCCGGGAAAACAAAGATTTCATTTTAGGCACTCAAATCAAACGATCGAATTTTGCTTGACAAACTGATCCAGATCATCTGCTGGAATACCTAAACCGTTCAACAAATTTCGGATGGTACTCCAGTGGACTCGTTCCCAGGCTGCCGGGCTGGAATTGGAATTGTGCGGCGCGAGCATGACATTATCCATTTGCAGCAAAGGAGAAGAAGCCGGCAGGGGTTCGGTTTCAAATACGTCAAGCGCGGCGCCGCCAATCCAACCGTCCTGCAATGCAGAGATGAGATCCGCCTCATTCACAATCGGGCCGCGCGCCGTATTGATCAACACCGCACTGGGTTTCATCCAGCTTAGCGTTTCAGCGTTAATCAGGTAGGCGCTGGTGGGATTCAAATCACAATTCAGGCTGACAAAATCCGCCTCATTCAGGAGTGTATGCAAACCGGTCATTTGCACGCCGTTTTCCACCACAAAATCAGGTGCAATCGGGAGAACATCGTTGCCAAGCAGACGCATCCCAAAAGCCCGCGCCCGGCGTAAAACCGCCTTGCCAATATTGCCAACGCCCACCACCCCGATGGTGCACTCGCTTAAAGAACGCCCCATCAGCTTCTCCCAACGTCCAGCTTTCATCTCCCTGTCCATCCAGGGTTGGCGGCGGGCAAAAGCCAGTATATACCCCATTATCGAATCGGCTACCGGCAGTGTAAAAGCATTGGGCGTGTTAAGCACCCGAATACCCAGGCTCTCAGCTTCCTGGCGGTGAATGGAATCAATCCCTGTGCCCCACTTGGAAACAACCTTTAGGCGGGGAAGGCAGGCCTTCAAAACTACGGGGGTAAAACGATCGTCACCGCAAATCACCCCATCGAAATGCCCGGCGTACTTCAGGAGCTGTTCTTCAGAAAGCCGCTCTGTAACTTCGGCAATAACTACTTCCAAATCATAATACTCAAAAACCGGACGAAAACGGTCTACAACCGGGATCATGTAGGGTGCAGATATCAAAACAGTTTTCATTAATACCTATACTTCCTTGCTGGAATAAGAAATAAGATTATATCAATTTTTGTCCGAGGCGATAGCGCAGTAACAAGTCAGCCACCAGAAAATCGAGTTCCTCGTCAATATCCCAAGCCTCAGCTCGATCAATGGGAAAAAGAAAAGGGCGCTCCCCTAGCCGATTCCTGCGCGCCAGTAAAGTTTCGCGCTTGAAGATATAAATACAGGAGTTCTCCTCATAAATCGGAGGCAAGTCCTGGGTTTGCAGTAATATTGCCGGGTTATGATTTACCGGCCGCGCCAGGCTGTCCCACAGCCGGGTCTGTATTCGCGTTACCGCGAAGAGGGAATCATAGGCAGGATAATTCGCCAGCAGCGTATGGATGGCTGTTGAAATAGTCTCCGGCCGGAGCAGTGGGTTTGTGCTATGGGTTTGTAAGTAAAAATCAGCCTCAAGACGTTCAGTGTCGTATAGCAGAACTTCATTCATCGGCACCGTATCTCCACGCAAGTGTTCGGGGCGCTCGATCCATTCCACATGAGGATAGTCTTTTTCTAAACCCTCAGTAATATCAGGACTGTCGGTATCCACAGCCACCTGCGTAATTTCCGGGCATTGGAGAAGCGAATCGAGAATATGCTGGTAGAGTGGTTTCCCGGCCAGGGACCGGTAATTCTTGCCCGGTACCCGTTGGGAGTGATGGCGCATGGGTACCAGTGCAATAATCTTGGGAGGTTTCATATTTTCCTCAATCATTGGAAGGCTCTTCGGCTGAGTCACTCGCGTTCAGGTCGGAATAGCGGATCGGCCTCACCTTGCGCGTCGGTACAGCAGCCGGGGCAAGCCCATTACGGGGATAATAAAACGCTTGTTTGAGCTGCCAGGTAAGCGGGCCGGACTTACGGTACCCCTGGTATGTCCCCCAAAATTGCAGCCAGCGGAACCGCAGGATATCCAGCAAGACCTGGGAGAGCACGCTTTGCTGCCGTGCAGCACGCATATCGTTGGCGGTATTTGTCAGAAAGAGCCTCGCCAGGTCTATCAGGGTAAAATTCTCCTGCGGGTAAAGTTGCTTGAATGCCATCCCTTCGCGCTTGTAGCGGTGATAAATCCCGCGCCAGGTCTCATTATGAATGTGGATAATTTCTGCCTCAGCGGCGTATGCTATAGAAAAACCTTGTTCCTGTATCTGCCGCGCCCAGGCCATATCCTCCAAGCCGGTCAACGTCTCATTGTAAGGGTTGCGCTCCCATAACAAACGCCGGATTGCTGCGTTGGCATTATTGCAAAAAGGATGCGACTGCCGCGCCGCCGAGTGATCTGGAAACCAGTGGTGAAAAATCTGGTGCTCAGAGAACTTGGTTGTCTCCATACCGCGTTGTTTGCCGTATGTCAAAGCGATTTGCGGATCAGAAAACGGCGCCAGCAGCTTTTCCAGCCAGTCCGGATACACCGGATAAACATGCGCGCTGGCAATAACCACAAACTCGGCGCGCGCTTGGGAAACCCCATAATTGAGTGAGCGGCCAAAGGTAAAATCTTCCGGCCGGATATGAACAACTTCCACCTGGAAACGGCTGGCGATCTCAACTGTTGCATCAGTAGAGCCCGAATCCACCAAAATAACCTGCACATCCTTCACCGTTTGCTGGTTAATCCCGGTCAACAAACGCCCGATGTGTTTCTCTTCGTTATATGCACGGACAACAATGGAGCAAGAATGCATCATATATCCAACAAAAATGGTTTATCTTCCAAAATTCCTTCCACCAAAACCTTTATGGCAGGGTTATTCTCCGGTTTCAGTGCCTGCCATGAAAAGTCTTTCAAGCGAACGTACCCCTGCCAGACCTTGTTGTCCTCCAGAAAAGCGTCAAATGGAATCGCCGTACGGTACAACTGAGTGTAGAGGAAACGCCTGGCATTGTGGATGAATTCCGGCGGCGAAACCACCTTCTCGGCTGAAAGAAATTCCGCAGCCATGCGGGCAAGCGCCTCCGGCGAATCGGGTAAAAACACCGTCGGTAGCTGGGTGAAGCGCGCTTTGGCGGCACACAAAACCGGTGTTCCCAGCAAACAAGCTTCCAATCCAACCGTAGAATTGTACACCATCACAAACTTTGAGCGCTGGATCAGTTCATACGAACTCAGATACTCATCCGGGCGCACAAAAATCACATTGGAAAAATCCTCAAGATGGCGCTGCTCTGCCCACTCCGTGACACTCTCCCTGCTCTCTTTCCCGGGGCGGCTTTCATCCGGGTGGGCACGCAGGACAAACAGCGTGTCGGGGTGTGTGCGGATCAATTCCAGTGTCCAATCCAACCAGGCAAACATGTGCGAAAATAACACGTTGGCATGTCCCTGGCTGGTGTCAAAGATAACATTTGTAAAAATCGGCACGATCTGTCGAAACCCAGCCGCGCGTTGCAGGAATTTCTGCGGAAGGCCTTTCATCTCCGGCCAGAATTGAACGCCAGCCATGCTGAACTTTCCTTGAAAGCGCTGTTCCAGATAGTTATCCAATCGCTTTTCTTGTACAGATGTAAGTTCAAACTCCTGCGGGATGTCAATCGGGTAGGCTGTTGCTTCGCCGGTGGTAAAGAAGGCGGTGGAAGGCCTCAGCCCGACCTCATGGCTGATTGTGCGAATCCCTCGGCGGCGCGCGAGCACTTTTGCCACCGCCTCCGGGTAGAATATCCCGTTAAACAGCACCACCGAAGCAGGGTTGACATCGTCCAACAAACAGGTGAACTCACGAGCGACATTCCATGCCGAGAGAATATACTGACGGCACAAAAACTGTGTGGAAGAATCGTTAAACAGGTGGTGCCGCCGCAAAATCCAGCGCAGAGAGGGTAAGACCAGCTCCCCCAAAGGAAGCCCACCGTAGGCAAAAGTCTCCAGCGCAGGTAAATCAAGCGCTGCCAGTTCACCCTCCAGCACAGGGTCTGGCTCAAAAGGAAAGATGCGCGTCTCTTGCATGGGAAAAAGCCGGCGGGAAAAAGCAGTGCATTCCCGACAGGGCGGCTGAACTGCAACATCCTCCCGATTTGTCCCCAGCACGCAACGGCTCATCCCGCTGTCACATACAAAGTAAACCACCGGGGCGCCGGACAAGCGCACTGCCCAACTGGAAATCAGAGAAAAAGCCGCATTCAGGCTTAAACCTGTCAGGCGGGTCGAAGCATTGAAGAAAACTACCGGATGCTTTCCGGGCAAAAGCGGTGCACTTTCAGCGGCGGCTTGTATAAGCCGGATCTGCCGCTGGTCAGCGCGCTCCACTTGCAGTCTGTGAAGTCTGCGCCCAATACGTCCGATAGGTGAAACCCGCTTTTCTCTCTGCAACCTTTCACTCCTGCCCAACCATAGAAGAGGGTTCTACCCTCATCCGAATACTATCTCCACAGCCGCTACATTATAACGGACATTCCAAGGCAACCATGCAGGGCGCCCAATTCCATGCTTTCCGGTTATGGGCCTATTAACGACTGCAAGAAACTACCCAATTTTTCATAGAGTACCGGGTTCTTATTTAGAAGATGATTGTTTGGGCCACTCATGCTGAGCAGAAGTCCGCTCACGATCGTAACCCAGCAAGCAGCAACGAAAAGCACCCTCCTGCCGCGCGGTGGTATGTTATCCGTTGGGCTTTCCCGCGCCCACATCGAACCGCCGGAAAAAGCTAGCAGCACCAGCAGTGGAATAAAATCCATCATATAACGCATTGTTGCCGCGAAAAACAGCAATACAGTAATAAAACTTATCGCCACTGTGCCACAAAGGGTAAACAACCACCAGGTCTGAAAAGCATCTCTCTGCTCATACACAAACATCATCGAAACCTTGCGATTCTTAAGTACACTCAAGTGCCTAAATACTTTGTAAAAAACAATCATCACAAATACTGTAACGGGTGATAGAAAGAGCAGCCCTGCCGCCGGTTCGGAATAATAATAGAATGGCGGCAGTTTGATAAAAAAAGGCCATGCGGAGGCGTCCACCCAGGACACCGAAAGAAATGGAAACTCCCCTGAAACCTCCGGCAGACGGAAGAGGTAGATGAACAAGTTTGGGAGGATGTTGGCGAAGTTCAGGAAATGCGGAGCAGTATCCGGCATGTGGGTAACCGAAAGCGCGTAGCGCATCCCAAACTCCCATGGCGAATCAAACCGCAAGAGATTGTAGAGCAACAAAAGACCGGCACCCAACCCTTGTGGAACAAGAAAAATAAACAGATTCGTCAGCCTCTCGCGCAGGCCTTTTTGTTGCCCCAACAGATACAGAGCAACCATAAAAGAAAGAAACACCAAAGAAAAAGACAGGCTAACGCGCGTTCCTGCCGCCAAAATAATTGCTGATGATGCCAATGCCAGCCATTTCTTTTGGATGCGCTCTTTCTTTTTAAATGCAAGAAAAATACAGACCAATGCCCCCATCAAAAAAAACTGTCCGCCTGCAATGGAAGCTTCATAAGTACCAGGCCTTGCAAGCAGGTACGGGATAGGAATGACCACGCTGGTCGTCAGGGAAAACAGAAACAGTTCCCCGCCAGACACCGGTTGTAAAAATCGCTTTCTCATCCCATCCCATAAAAAACGCATGCACAGAGTAAGAGCAACCAAAAACCCGATGACCAGAAATGCATCATTAAGGGCAACCTCCTTGAAACTCTTAATCACCCAAAAAAATAACGCAGGAACCGGTCCCCAATATACAAAATATTTCCCGCGATAAAGGGACGCATCCGGGAGGTAAGATGCCCCGCTGTCCAGTCGTGTTTTAAGATCATAAGGATCTGCCAAAGCCAGCAGTTCGGTGGATGGTTCTTCGATCAGATAAAGCTGTCCATGAGCAAGGGCATCCGACAGTTTGTCATAATAGCTCATTTCGGTCGGCCAAACCGTCCATTGCCCTGAAGTAATCACCCACAAGTAGAAAACTCCGATTCCTATCAGCACAACCAGACTTAACAAGGGGCCGCTTTGCTTGCTCATCCGCGAAGCCGTTTGGGCGGCTCGAGATGAACGCATCTTTTGGGTAGTTTGAAATGCCCACCTGCTCTTTGCTCGTTCTGTAAAATTCCGGCTGTGGCGTACAACCTTTGACCGCCAAAAAGAAATGACCCGCTCCAAACCGGGTGCTAAAAATTTTCGAATTTCTTCCCGAAAACATCCCAATAGCAATACCAGGCCAAATGCCAGAAGTGCAACCCGGCTTGCGCCCCAGGCAGTGTTCTTATCCAATCCCAATTGGTAAGCGAGCAAGGCAAAGAGGGCAAACACTGCACCGGTAAAACCCAGCAACAGTCTGGCAATTGTTTTGAAGTTCATCCCATATCCAAAATTAAATCAACCTGGCGGAAAGGAGATATCGGGTGAATATCCCTTTCCGGATTGCTGCGTTACGTCACACGTCGTTAACGCGGCGAAGTTTCTTTAAAATAGGGAGCTCGCTATCGTACACCCGTTTGACGCCATCACCCAAAGCCTGTTCGGTGACCCGGATATATTTCACCAGCCGCTCAAAACCCCCAGGCTCAACAGAGGCAGCCTGGTCTGTACCCCACAAGGCGCGATCCAGGGTGAAATGCCGTTCCACCAGGGAAGCACCCAAGGCAACCGCAACGACGCTGGGACTTAGGCCAACTTCGTGACCGGAGTACCCGATCGGGCAATCATATTCGCTCGCCAGTGTCTGAAGCATCTTCAAATTCAACTCATCCGGATCACACGGGTACGCACTGGTCGTATGACAGATCATACGGTTCTCCAAACCGACAATATCCACAGCTTTTTGAATCTGGCTCATGGTGGACATTCCCGTAGAGAGGATGATCGGTTTATTGGTTTTAAGCAGGCGGCGCAGGAGATTATGATCTGTTAAGGACGCAGAAGGAGTCTTGAACGCTATCGGATTATAGGCTTCCAAAAAATCCACCGACGGCTCATCCCAAACAGAAGCGAACCACTCAATCCCCAACTCTTTACAGTAGCGGTCAATTTCATCGTATTCAGGCCGGTTAAACTCCACTTTGTAACGATAGTCGAGATAAGTTATATACCCCCAAGGGGTCTCACGCATTTGGCTGCGGACGTCGGGAGGAGTGCACAATTCCGGAGTGCGTTTCTGAAATTTAACAGCGTCCACCCCAGCCTCATGAGCAGCTTTGATCATCCGTTTTGCAATTTCCAGGTCGCCATTGTGGTTGATACCAATTTCGGCGACGATATAAGTCGGCTGCCCATTACCCACCAGCCGTTCTCCCAGTTTGATCTTTTTAGGCATTTCGCGCTCCTTCCAGCCTCTGCTTTTTTCGCAGAAGGATTCTATCGCATAATTCACGCACTGCTCCATACCCACCGTTGCGCGTTAATATCAGGTCTGCCTGGCGCAGCACTTCGGGTACCGCATCTGCCACAGCAACGCCGTATCCTGCCACCGAAAAGCAAGCCAGGTCATTGATATCATTTCCCAGAAAGACAACATTCTGGGAAGAGATATCGTGTTCTTTCATATAGTCTTGCAAAACACCACCTTTTTCCCAGACTCCAGTAATCGCCGGGATGTTCAACTTGCGGCAGCGCGCTTGCACAACCGGGTTCACCTCAGTGGAAATCACAATCACATCCACACCGGTTTCCCGCAACAAACGGAGGCCCATGCCGTCTCCCCGGCTGGAAGCCACGCTCTCCCGGCCATCCTGATCCACCCAAACGCGATTATCCGTCAACACTCCATCAAAATCGAGCACCAGCAGCCGTACATCCTCCGGAAAAGGCCGCCGCTTGCCTCCGGGATTGACGAAATCCAACCCGCTGTGAACAGCCAGCCACTCGTAACGCAGCCAATCAAACGGCGTATCAATATCCACTGTATAGCGCGGATCAATCAATACGGGCAGGATAACATCCCCGCTCATCGAGTTTTTTTCCAAGATGACGCCTGGCCGAATCGCATCAATATGCCCGGTCTGCCAATATACCGGCGGCAGGATCTGTCTGGGAGCGTTATAAGGTTCTGCGATGCCCTGCACTTCGAGCAAAGCTTTCATTTGACCCGACTGCGGGTCAATGCGCCACATCTTGTGCGGATTTTGTCCGGCAGGCACCACCCCCCGTACCGAATCCGCATTGGGGTGTTCCAAAAGGTTCTCAATGGCTTCATCCACCAAACCCGGTGGTCGCAAGGGAGAAGTCGGTCGTAATTGAACTATAATCTGCGGCTGGTATCCTTCCACCTGTGCCAGCCAGCTCAGCGTATGGTGGAAAACAGGCAAATCCTGCGAGCTATCTTGTGCAAATTCCGGCGGGCGGATAAAAGGCGTCTCCGCCCCAAACTGGCGCGCAATTGCGGCAATTTCTTCATCATCGGTTGAGACGATTATACGGGTGACATGCCTGGCTTGTTGCGCAGCCGCACTGCTGTAGGCGATCA
>JADLFQ010000015.1 GCA_020845515.1 Anaerolineaceae bacterium
ACCACCTTTTTAACCCCGCTTGCCTTGTTGGCCTCCTTCAACATCCAAGAAAGAATCAAACCCTATTATGCCCTTTTCCTGTTCCTGGAGACGGGCATGCTGGGTGTATTCCTGTCGCTCGACCTGTTGCTTTTCTTTGTCTTTTGGGAAGTTGGTCTTGTGCCTATGTATTTTTTGATCAACCAATGGGGCAGTGCAAACCGGAATTATGCTTCCCTTAAATTTATCTTGTACACAATGGGTGGTTCGTTGGGATTGTTCCTGGCGATTCAAATGATGGGTGTGGTGACCGGCACTTTTGACCTTACGGAGCTCATGCACATTTGGCCCCGCCTTTCCGAGACGGCATTGTTTGGCCTTCCGGTGCAAACAGTCAAGGTAATTTCCTTTTGGGCATTTGTGATCGCCTTTGCGGTCAAGGTTCCAATCTGGCCCTTTCACACTTGGTTGCCCGATGCACATACCGAAGCACCGACGGCGGGTTCGATGCTGTTGGCGGGCGTATTGCTCAAACTGGGAGCTTACGGTTTTCTGCGACTGGTCTTGCCGCTCTTCCCTGTTCAATCCCAGCAGTTCAGCGGTGCACTGGCTGCACTGGCTGCGCTGGCCATTGTAATGGGCGCCTTGGGGGCATGGGGACAGAGCGACTTCAAGCGCCTGGTAGCTTATTCCTCCATTAATCACATGGGGTTTGTTATTTTAGGGATTGCCGCTGCAGCCCGTGCAGCCGGGAGTGATCATGCCGTTATTGCCTCGAATGGGGCGGTTTTGCAAATGATAACGCATGGCCTTTCTTCAGCAGGGATGTTTTTCCTTGTCGGAGTGATTTACGAACGAACACACACCCGAGACCTGAAGGATTACGGCGGGTTGTGGAGACCTTTGCCCGTGTACGGCAGCATTTTGCTGTTTATGGCAATGGCCTCGTTGGGCTTGCCAGGACTGGGTGGGTTTGTCTCCGAATTCTTGGTTGTCCGGGGCGCATGGCCGGTGTTAACGGTAGCGACGGCTGTGGGTGTAATGGGATTGTTTTTTACCGGGGCGTATATTTTGAAAGCGTTGCGGTTGGTGCTGCAGGGACCGCTGAACGAGAGATGGGCAGGCGGTCTTTCAGAGATCAATACACGCGAATTAATTGTGATCTCTCCGTTAATGTTAACCCTTCTGATCATCGGGGTTTGGCCGGCTTGGCTGTTGGAGGCCATTAACCAGGCTGTGAGCGCATGGTTCTAAAAAGAGGTGGTGGATGGGTTTTCCTGCCCTGAGTATCCTTATTTTTACTCCCGTAACTGCCGGGTTGTTGATCTTACTTCTTCCTGCCAGACGGCAAAACTTGATTCGGTGGAGCGCTCTGGCGGCTGCATCCATCCTGCTAATTCTATCCACTTTTTTGTATGCGACCTATGATCGAACAGCGGCCGGTTACCAGTTCCTTGAAGAAGCTGCATGGGTACCGCTTTTAGGCGTCTCGTTTCATGTTGGTTTAGACGGAATGAGTCTGCCATTGGTTTTGCTGGCAGGGCTGGTGGTATTTTGCGGTGTTTTGGTTTCATGGAATGTTGATGACCGGCCTCGTGAATTTTTCTCTTTTCTGATGTTTCTGGCAGCCAGTGTGCTGGGAGTCTTTTGTTCTCTAGATCTATTTATGTTGTTTTTCTTTTTCGAGTTGGCAGTATTTCCCAAATACCTGATGATTGTTATGTGGGGCTCCCAACGAACACGCGAATATGGCGGGATGAAGTTGACTTTGTATCTCTTCCTGGGTTCGGTGATTGCGCTTTTGGGGGTTCTGGCAATCTATTTCGGATCGGGCTTGCAAACTTTTGACCTTCTTGCATTGGAAAATGCAGGATTTTCCTCCGCTTTTCAGCGGTTATGGTTTCCCTTTGTATTTTTCGGGTTTGCTGTGCTCGCCGGCATCTTTCCGTTTTACAGTTGGGCGCCGGATGGGCACGTGGCTGCCCCTACGGCTATTTCAATGCTGCTTGCCGGAGTTGAAATGAAGGTGGGCGCTTTTGCCGCCCTGCGGGTGGGTATTATGCTCATGCCCGAAGGTGCACGCATGTGGGCGCCGGTTATCCTGGCTTTAGCGACGATCAATGTGGTGTATGGGGCTTTTCTGGCGTTGAACCAGACAGATTTTAAATATGTGATCGGTTTTTCTTCCGTTTCTCACATGGGACTGGTTTTGATCGGATTTGCCACCCTGACCAGAGAGGGTTTATTGGGCGCCGGCATGCAAATGTTTTCGCATGGCATTATGACCGCATTGTTCTTTGCTGTTGTTGGGATGGTCTATGACCGCACGCACACCCGGGAACTGGCTTACCTGGGAGGGATAGCCCGGAAATTGCCCCTGGCAGCGGCAGGTTTTATTATTGGCGGATTGGTATCAATGGGTATGCCGGGATTTTCCGGATTTGTGGCTGAATTTCCAATTTTCATGGGAGCATGGCGGGTTGCACCACTGGTGGCGATTATCTCCGTGTTGGGAATTCTCATCACGGCAGGGTACATCTTTATTGTTGTCCGCCGGGTGTTCTTCGGAAACCTGCCGGTGGAAATGGCCGAATCGGTTTCCCCGTTAATTTTGCAAGATAAGATTGTGATCGTAATGCTTTCGATATTTATGATAGCACTGGGGTGGATCCCCTCTTTGATGACGACGACTATCCAGACGGGTGTCAATCGGATACTTATCCTCCTGGGAGGCGGTTAAACCATGACCGGGGAAATTGTAAAGATGTTCTTATTGATTTTGCCTGAAATTTTTCTGGTTGTGTTAGCGGCTATAAACTTGGGGTTGGACCTGGTATGGCGTGATGCGCGTTGCCGCAAATTAGGATGGTTGACTGCGGCGGGTCTGTTAATTGCCATTGTGTTAAGCCTTATTTTTACATATCCGGGAGAGGAAGCACAACTCATCTGGGGCGGCATGCTGCGGGTGGACTGGGTGTCTTTTGTTTTCCGTCTGGTCTTCCTGGCTGGCGCATTGGTTACCGTCTTACAGGCGATGGAATCCCCGGCTTTATGCGACCGGGGAGAATTTTATACACTGTTACTGATCAGCACACTGGGAATGATCTTGATGGCGTCTTCAGCCGATCTTGTGATGTTGTATCTGGCGATTGAAACGACTGCCATCCCCCTTTACCTTATGGCGGGCTTTCGCATCAACGATCAGAAATCGGTGGAAGCAGGTATCAAATATTTCCTGTATGGAGCGATGACTTCTGCAGTGATGCTGTATGGGTTTAGCTTGTTGTTTGGGTTTACTGGCAGTACAGAGTTGTATACTATTGCAGAAATTATTCGGGGGGGAGGGAACTCTCTGGCGTTGTTAATGCTGGCGTTATTAATGGTCCTGGTTGGTTTCGGTTTTAAAATTTCGATTGCCCCATTCCACTTTTGGGCGCCGGACGTGTATGAGGGCGCCCCCACACCAGTGGCTGGTTTTCTCTCCACGGCGTCAAAGGCAGCGGGTTTTGTGGTGCTGATGCGCATACTGTTCACTGTGTTCTCAGATATTACACCAGTTTGGACTTTGCTGCTTACTGTGCTTTCGATTGCCAGTATGCTGGTTGGAAATTTGCTGGCGCTCGTACAGAAAAATATTAAACGATTGCTGGCTTATTCTTCCATTGCTCAGGCGGGATATATCTTAATTGGTGTAGCGGCCAATTCGGCTCCAGGCACGAGTGGAGCAACTTATTACCTTATTGCCTATCTGGCGACCAACCTGGCTGCTTTCGGGATTATCTCAATCATCAACCGCACAGTAGGGTCAGACGAATTGGCGCGCTATGCCGGACTCAGCCGGCGCTCTCCTGGACTTGCGCTTGGACTGCTGGCTGCGATGCTTTCGCTGGGGGGTATCCCACCTTTTGCCGGTTTTATTGCGAAGTTGTTAGTACTGGGAGCCGCGATACAGGCGAATTTATTGGTTCTGGCTGTTGCCGGTGTGTTGAATTCTGTTCTGGGCTTATATTACTATCTTATGGTTTTGAAAGTCGTCTATATGCATCGTTCCGAAGAAGAGGATAAACCACTGCCTGTACAATTCTCCAGAAAAATGGCGCTGGGGTTGTGCATTGCTGCCATACTGGCAATGGGAGTTTTCTTCAACCCATTGCTGGGCTGGACCGCAAAAGCAGGCTCTGTTTTTGTTTTGCTTGGTTATTGACGGGCAATTTTGCTTCTGATATAATCGCGTCATCATGATCCGAAAGGAACCCGGAAGACCTGACCGAAAGATTTTAAACACTAATTTAACAATTGCAATTCTCGTCGGTCAAGTGGGTTTCCTTACTTTGTTCATCGTGCTGGCAGCGGTTTTGGGCGGGCTGTGGTTGGATAATCGCTTTCAGACACGCCCAATCATCACAATTGTTTTGCTCGTTGTAAGTATTCCGATTTCAGTGACGGTAATGTTGGGGGTTGTGCGCAGCGCAGTTGCCCGTATCAAAGTTGAAGGTCGCAAGGGGAACCGGAACCAATCCGAGGAGGAGCCAGGTGTTGGAAGAAATCAAAACACGTAAATGGCGCTGGGGTGTAAATCGCTGGATTATCTTATTGTTTGTCATTTTGGGGGTTATTGGAGTTAATTACTACCCCCCTCTCCAACCTCATATTCAAGTTGCGGCAGAAAACCTCTCAGGGAAACCTCTTTTTAATGTGCCGATCCTCGGTGAGGTCTATCTGACCAATACCATGCTGGCCATGCTGGTAGTGGACGTTATTTTGATTTTAATTGTGCTGGCTGTGCAGGGCGCAATTCGAAGCGGAAGTCTGGTACCCAAAGGCATTACAAGCGCGCTTGAAGCGCTGTTTGAATCCCTGTATGGGATGACCGAGGGGGCGGCAGGGGCAAAATGGGGTAGGATAATTTTCCCTTACTTCGCAATTATTATGCTCTTTGTACTGGTAGCCAACCTTACCAAATTAATTCCAGGGTATGAGTCGATTGGTTTTCTGCATAGTTCCGACCACGGCTCCCCAATTCAGCAGCTTGCACCGGGTGTCTATGCGTTGGTGAAGGGAGATTCGGCGCATACTGGAGGGTACAATTTGATCGGGTTTTTGAGAGGCTTGCCAACGGATTTGAACTTTACAGTTGCATTGGCGATCTTTTCAGTTTTTATGACACAAGTGGTTGGGGTGCGGGCACATGGGTTGAAGTATTTTGTGCAGAAATTTTTCAACGTTCTGAACATCTTTTCCAAACCAGGGTTTGGTGTGATTGATTTTGCAGTCAGCATATTGGAGTTGATTTCAGAATTTGCCAAAATCCTCTCGTTTTCTTTCCGGTTGTTTGGGAATATGTTTGCCGGACTTGTACTTCTGATCTTAATTGGAACGATGCTTCCGGTGTTTGCACAATCAGGAATATTATTATTTGAGTTCTTTATCGGGTTGATACAAGCATTTGTATTCGGCATTCTAACGATGGTATTTATGTCGCAGGCGGTTGCGAGTCACGGCGGAGACTGAGCATCTTTCTTGAATACTGCAATGCTATTTTGTTGAATAAGCGAGGAGGTACCACTTAACGATGGAAGAAGCAATTGTTCAAGCTGCCAAATTTATAGGCGCCGGCCTTTCCATGATTGGCGCGTTGGGTGCAGGTATTGGGATTGGTTTGAGCGTTCAGGGTGCACTAAATGGAATGGCGCGCAATCCTGATACGTATGGCACCCTTTTGACTAACATGATCCTTGGGATCGCGTTCTCTGAGGCAATCGCAATTTATTGTCTTGTGATTGCGTTTTTGATGCTATTTGTTCTATAAAATGTCTGAACAAAAGGAGTGAACCTTGGAAGGACTGGGAATTAGCCTGGGTTATTTGCTTGTTCAGTTATTTAATTTTGCGATCATGTTTGTTGTGATCAATGCTTGGGTGGTCAAGCCGATTATAAAAATGCTGGATAAGCGCCGTGAGACAATTGCGCAAGGACTTGAAGATGCGCGTGTAGCAGCTGAGGCGCGCGCCAATGCGGAGCGGGAAGCGGCAAAGATTGTCAATGAGGCTCAGCAAAACGCAGCCACGGTGATGCGCGAAGCTTCTGACCGCGCTGAAAAAGTGGAACTGGAAATCCGCAGTGAGGCGGAAGCCGAAGTAGTGAGGCAACGCCAGGCATCACTGGAGGAGATTGAACAAGAGCGGGATGTGATGCTGGCCAACTTGCGCAACCAAGTTGTTTCAATTTCAATGGCAGCCGCGCAGAAGTTAATCGGCGAATCCATGGATGAAAAACGCCAGCGTATCCTGTTGGAAGAGTTCTTCGCGGGCGTACAGAACGGGAAGTTGGTTGTCCTCAAGGATCAAGCCCTTTCCGGTGAAAGCGCTGAAGTCACCACAGCCTTACCGCTTTCTAAAGATGAGCAGAAAATGGTCGCCAGCAACCTTCAAGGGACGCTGCGAGACGGGGCAGAAGTGAAGTTTCGTGTTGATCCATCTATCCTGGGTGGATTGGTACTTCGGGTGGATGACCGGGTGGTGGATGGTTCTGTCGCCGGCAAGCTCCAGTCTTTGCGCCAAAGTTTATCTTAGATTTCTTCGTGGTCATAATAGAAGCTGGCTTTGGCAGATGTTTACACCATCTGCCAGAGTTTTATTTTATAAAGAGAACGCATGACCGGTCAGAACATACGATCTTTATCCGATCTCCTTGGGAACTTCCACTTTTTGAGTCCCTTGCCGGGCAGGCTTCCGGATGTGGATATAACCGGTATTGCATACGATTCGCGCCAGGTGCAGCCAGGCAATATTTTTGTTGCCATCAAAGGCGAGAGCTCCGACGGCCATCAATATATTCAAAGTGCGGTCAGCTATGGCGCGGCGGCGATCATAGGTACCGAGGCTCCCCCGGCTGGTTTGGAGGCGCTTTATTTTCAAGTAGAGAACAGCCGCAAAGCGCTGGCAGAAATCTCGGCAGCCTTTTTTGATTTTCCTGCACGCCATCTTACAGTTATCGGCGTCACCGGTACCGATGGAAAAACCACCACTGCCTCTCTGATCTACAGCATACTGCGGGCGGCAGACATACCGGCTGGGATGATTTCTACAGTGGGGGCCAAGATCGGCGAAGAGGAACTGGATACGGGCTTCCATGTAACCACACCGGAAGCGCCGGATGTGCAGCATTATCTTGCCCGAATGCGAGATGCTGGAGTAACGCATGTAGTTCTGGAATCAACGTCGCATGGCTTGGCGCAATACCGCGTATGGGCCTGTGAGTTTGATGTTGGAGTGGTCACAAATATCACCCATGAGCACCTGGATTACCATGGAAGTTATGCGGCTTATCGGGATGCAAAAGGGATGCTGTTTCGCTTGCTAGCTGATACCCGCCCGAAAGAAGGCGGAATCCCTCCCCTGGCAGTACTAAATAAGGACGATGGGGCTTATGCCTATCTCCATGATATCTCCACGGTTCCTCAGACTACGTACAGCCTGGAAGCCGGAGCAGACCTGCGGGCGGAGCAGATTACCCAAACTGGAGGGGGTGTGAGCTTTATTGTGACGGGGAGCGGTTTCCGGCAGCGGGTGGAAAGTCGTTTAACCGGCATATTTAATGTCTCGAATTGCCTGGCTGCATTCTCTACGGCGGTTTATGGCTTGCAGATTGAACCTTCTATCGCTGCAAAAGGAATCTCGCTTCTCGACTTTGTGCCTGGAAGAATGGAGAGGGTGGAAATGGGGCAGGATTTTCTGTGTGTTGTGGATTTTGCCCATACTCCTAATGCATTGCAAGCAGCCTTACGGACTGCCCGTCAGATGACAGCAGGGCGGGTGATCACTGTTTTTGGCTCGGCCGGGTTGAGAGACCGCGCCAAACGCAGGATGATGGCCGAGGTTGCGACTGAACTGGCGGATCTTACAATTTTGACTGCTGAAGACCCGCGCAGCGAATCGCTTGAGGATATTCTGGCTGAAATGAGCGAAGCTGCGCGTTCCAAAGGAGGGGTGGAAGGTTGCACATATTGGCGTGTGCCAGACCGCGGCGAAGCGATCCGCCTGGCGTTGTCCCTGGCACACAAGGGGGATATTGTGATAGCCTGCGGTAAAGGACATGAACAATCCATGTGTTTTGGTGTAATCGAGTATCCGTGGGATGATCGTACAGCGATGCGGGCGGCGCTGGCGGAAAGTTTGCATGTGGAGGGCCCGCCAATGCCCTATCTGCCTACTCAAGAACCATAAAAAGCGGAGTTGCAATGTTGCAACTCCGCTTTGTTATCTTTTTCTAAGAGCGTTATCTCCGCGGGTTCCGGCGGTCATCCCCGCCTTTTCCGAACCGTCCTCCGGGTTTGTTTCCGCCCGAACGGCTGGGAGGTTTGGGGCCGCTGTTTCGATTTGGCCGATCTTGTTCCATCGCCTGCTCCGCGGTCCAACCTTCCAGGACTGCCTGACGGGAGAGGCGGATTTTCCCGCTGTCGTCTATATTGGTTACCATGACGGTAATTTCATCCCCAACCTGGACAATATCTTCAACGGAATTAACTCTCTCGCTGTCCAGTTGAGAGATATGTACCATCCCATCCACATTGGGTAGGATTTCAACGAAAGCGCCGAAGTCGGTCGTACGGACTACTTTACCGGTATAAATGCGCCCAACCAGGGGCGTTTCGATCAGTGACAGGATGCGATCGCGGGCTTTTTGCTCGCTTCCCCTATCTACTGCAGCAATAAAAACGGTCCCATCGTCTTGAATGTCGATTTTTGCACCAGTTTCTTCTTGCAACGCGCGGATGACCTTGCCGCCTGGGCCAATGATTGCTCCAATTTTCTCAACCGGGACGTGAACAGTAGTAATGCGTGGTACATGCGGTTTGAGTTCGTGGCTGGGCTCCGCGATGATCTCCAATAATTTTCCTAAGATAAATTCGCGTCCGCTATGTGCCTGTTGCAGCGCTTTAGCCATGATCTGGGGTGTGATACCTTTGATTTTGATATCCATTTGGAGCGCTGTGATGCCTTTTGAGGTTCCAGCTACTTTAAAGTCCATATCCCCCAGGTGATCTTCGATACCTTGAATGTCGCTCAGAACGGCATACTTATCACCTTCCAGGATCAGGCCCATGGCGATACCGGCTACCGGCGCTGTGATCGGCACTCCGGTATCCATAAGCGCCAGAGTGGAACCACAGACTGATGCCATCGAAGATGAACCATTTGAGGAAAGCACCTCGGAAACCAGGCGCAAAGTGTAGGGGAATACATCTTCCGGAGGGATGACAGGTACAAGCGCCCTCTCGGCTAAAGCACCGTGCCCGATCTCGCGGCGAGATTGCCCGCGCAGGAACTTGACTTCACCTGTGGAAAAGGGCGGGAAATTATAGTGATGTATATAACGCTTTGAGTCGACGGGGGTGAGAGAGTCCAGCTCCTGAGCTTCTCGAGGGGTGCCCAAGGTTGCCAGGGTAAGGACTTGCGTCTCTCCACGGGTAAATAAGCCAGAGCCATGCGCCCGAGGGCTGACACCGATCTCTCCCCAAATCGGCCGAATTTCTTCCGGTTTACGTCCATCCGGACGGAGGTTGCGGGTTAATATCCGGTTTCGCACGATGTGCTTGTAAGCTTCCTCGAATGCTTCTTTGACTGTGCTGGTCAAAGCCTCATTGTCACCCGCGACCTCAGCCACTACCTGCGCCTCCAGGGCGTTAATCGCTGTATTGAGTTCGCTCTTAGTATGGTCAGCGTCCAGCCGGCTTTCGATCTCGGCTCCGGCGCGCGCGAGTACATTCTCTACCATGCTTTTGTCGAGTGAAAAAAGTTCCACCTCAGTTTTTGGTTTACCGGCTATGACGACCAGCTCTTTTTGTGCTTCGATCAATGGTTTTATGGATTCGTGTCCAAAGCTGAGGGCTTGCACCATCACATCTTCGGGGATCTCACTGGCGCCGCATTCTACCATCAGGATAGCATCGCTTGTACCGGCGATGCGTAAATCCAAATCGGATTCATCCATCTGCTGAAAACTTGGGTTCACGATGAGTTCGCCATTGACGCGTCCGACACGCACTGCGCCAATAGGGCCACCCCAGGGAATATCGGAGATGGCGATCGCAGCAGAGGCGGCGTTAATTGCAAGGATATCCAGGGGGTTTTCAAGGTCAGCAGAAAAGGAATACAAGATTACTTGTACTTCGTTTCTCATATCTTTGTTGAATAAGGGGCGGATCGGACGATCCGTCAGGCGGGAGACGAGGATCGCCTCTGTACCCGGCCGGCCTTCACGGCGGAAGAATGAACCAGGGATGCGTCCGCCTGCATACATACGTTCTTCGTAATCTATGCTGAGAGGGAAGAAATCTTGCCCCTCCCGCGGTTGGGAGCCCATTGTAGCGCTCCCGAATACCAAGGAATCTCCCAGGCGAACGGTTACAGCTCCGCCTGCCTGCCGGGCGAGTTTTCCAGTTTCAAAGATAATTTGTCGACCGCCGACATGGGCAGTGACTTGTTTGGCTTCAGGTTTCATTTTTATTTGTCCCTCTTGTTGCCCCACTCGGTCAGGGACTGAAAGCAGGAGAAGAAGATACTTCTTCCAATCCTCTCAATTCCCAACCGGTTGGTATGCTAGGTTTGATTTTTGATGTTGCTGTTCTCTAAAAAAGAAGTAGATGGGTACCGCTATCCCATCTACTTAAGATACCAGCACAAACTATTTCTGCCGCAGGCTTAATCGTTCGGTAATTGCGGCATACCGGTTGAAGTCCTTACGTTTCAAGTAGACCAACATTCTTCTGCGATGACCGACCAAGGATAGCAGCCCCCGGCGTGAAGATTCGTCATGCTTGTGGGTGCGGAGGTGTTCGGTCAACTGCAGGATGCGTTTTGTCATCAATGCAATCTGGACTTCTGGTGAACCTGTATCATGCTCGTGTGTTTGATAAGATGTTATGAGTTTTGTTTTTTCTTCCTTTGCAATAGCCATGACAATGCTTTTCTCCTTAATATGTTTAGCAAGTCTCCGTACCTGCAGCCAAAGCCGCAGCCAGGACCAGTCAATGGCGGTATTATACCAGAGGAGGGATTATGCGGGTAGGTTAAGATATGCTGCCGGGTTTTGAGCGTTCGAGCAGCAAGGATTTGAGGCGATTTTGATACTCGGGGTTGAACGCGGGGATGACGCGGCGGACGAGCCGGGAGACAGCCGGCCGGTCGGACAACCCCAGATGGTGTTTGAGGAAATATAGGGTTTCCAGGGGTGTCCTCTTTGCCAGAGCCCCCAGCAATTCGATCAACTTGGTCTCAAGAGCAGGGACGGGGTTTTCTACAAAGGGGTGAATTACCTGAAAGATGAGCGGTAAGTTCTCAAATTCTCGTTCTCTGACTGCCGGGATGAGCGCGTAAAGCCCCAGAAGATTCGCGAATATTGAGCTGCTCGATAGCCAATCTCGCAGCAAATCGAACCAGTGTTCTTGTCTTTCACGCCGGAGTTGGCGCGCTCCTGTGGTTAAAAGGGCTTCCAGGCTTTTTGGGTCTGTGCCGGGTTGCGGCCAATGCTTTAAACGGTCAATAATTTCCTCTGAAAAAGAAACAGGCATCATGCCCAGCAGGGCGGCTGCCAATAAACGAGTTTCCAAATATTTGTCTTTCCACATCGTGTCTGCGAGAAATAAGGCGGCAACAGGGTTTTCGCGGGCAAATGGTTCCAGTGCTTGTTCAAGTTGATTTAATAATATTGCAGGAACGTGGAAAGATTCCACTCTTCGGGTGGATGTTACTGCCTTCCCAGGTTTAAAGGCATGATTGCTGTAGAAATCAAACAGGGTATACAACTCTCGTTGAAAATCAACAGGGCGAGTGAAATTTCTTGTGAGTTCGGTAATCTGGTTTTTTAAACGGTCTAATTGAACAGCGGGCATTGTCTGGCAAGTGAGAGGGTCTTCCTTACCCTTTTTCTAATAAGCTCTGGCAAAATACACTTTTTCATTCGCGGGCTTACCGCAGTAGATGCAAGTGCCTTTCCCTTCAGACTGATCTATGGGGGCGCAGCGAGTGGTGGCCTTGGTTTCCTCTTTTATTTTGGCTTCACACGCTGCACTGCCACACCACCATGAAAAAGCCCAGCCACGGGTGATGATATCTTTGAACTCGTCATAATTTTTTGGATTGTGGATATGTTCATCGCGGAAAGCTGTAGCGCGATCCAGCATTGCTTTTTGTATCTCCTCCAGAAGTTCCTTGACTTGCCGGGCGATTTGATCCTGGTTCAGGAGGGTTTTTCCAGCTTTGCCGGGCTTGTCTCTCCGGGCAGCCATGACGGTCTGGTTTTGGACGTCCTTCGGGCCGATCTCCAAGCGCAACGGGACACCGCGCATTTCCCAATCGTTGAATTTGAAGCCCGGGGTGAGTTCGGTGCGGTCATCCACCCGCAGGCGAAAATCTGTCAACTCTGCGCTTAACCGCTCCACCACAGGCAGAACGCTGGATTTTTCTTCATCGTTTCGAAAGATGGGGATGAGGACAACCTGGATTGGCGCTAACCGTGGCGGGAGGATCAAGCCTTGATCATCCCCATGTGCCATGATGATCGCGCCGACAAAGCGGGTGGAAAGCCCCCAAGACGTTGTCCAGCAATATTGAAGCTCATTATTCGGATCTAGATAGCGGATGTCAAAAGCCCTGGCAAAATTCTGTCCCAGGTTATGTGAGGTGGCAGATTGTAAAGCGCGCGTATCCCCCATCATGGCTTCGATGCTGTAGGTGCGCTGTGCGCCTGCAAAACGTTCGCTGTCGCTCTTATGGCCCGGAATGACAGGGATTGCGGCTTCATCAATTGCAAAACGGGTATAAACTTCCAGCATTCTCAGTGTTTCTTCCTGTGCCTCTTGTTCGGAGGCGTGGGCAGTGTGTCCTTCCTGCCAGTAAAACTCCAGCGTGCGCAGAAACAGGCGCGTGCGCATCTCCCAGCGGACAACGTTCCCCCATTGATTAATTAATATGGGCAGGTCGCGATAGGATTTAATCCACTTTGAATACATGTGTCCAATAATGGTTTCGGAAGTGGGACGGACAATTAACGGTTCTTCCAGCTCTTGACCGCCGCCAATGGTGACCACGGCCAGCTCTGGAGAAAATCCTTCGACATGTTCTTTTTCTTTTTCCAAGAAGGATTTTGGGATCAGCATGGGAAAAGCGGCATTGACATGCCCGGTTGCTTTAAAGCGTTGATCTAAAGAAGCTTGAATATTTTCCCATAGCGCCCAACCATACGGGCGCACAACCATACAGCCGCGCACGGGCGCATAATCCGCCATCTCTGCCTTGAGGACAACTTGGTTGTACCATTCAGAGTAATTTTCTGCCCGGGAGGGTAATTTTTCTTCGCTCATGGCGCCTCGCTTAAAATACTTCTTTTACTATCGAGAAAGATTAAAGGTTACCCTGCTTGAGCAGGAAAAAATCGAATGGCCTCGCCAACATTGCTGGCAAATGACAACAAGCGACGGTCTCGCTCGGTGATATAGCTGCCGAACTGGCTGAAAAAGGTTTGAAAGACTTCATGCCAGCCGGAGCCAATTAAGATCAAAGGCCGGGGCGGGAGAGAAGCAATCAAGATGCGGTTCCAAAGCAGGGTGATTTCTGTGAATGTTCCCACACCACCCGGCAGCGCAATGACAATATCCGCTGCTGTCATCAGCTTCTCAAGCCTTTCCTGTAGAGAGGTGCAACGCCATTCCTCGTGCACCCAGGCGTTGGCGCGCACGGAACGCCAGTTTTCGATCTCTTCACATGTTATCCCGATGACATACCCCCCTGCTTCTGCAGCGCCGCGGGAGACAGCCTCCATTGTTCCAAGATACCCGCCGGTCAGGACGGTGTGCCCGTTGCGCGCTAATATTGTGCCTAATTGGCATGCATCCTCATAGGCGGGCTGTCCTGTCTGAGGAGAGGCGCCCCCAAAGACTGTCACCTTCATTCGCGGTTACCCTTTCGTTTGAGTTGGTCTTATGCTGCAAGGCACTTATTATACTCGTATTCCGGGGTCAATTCGGCGTGCTTTTCCGAGGATGGATTGGGATGCGGCGTTCCAAAAACTGCACAACTGGCAAAGAATTTGCAGGGCGTGAAACCATCCATATAATCCATGGAATATAGTAAAAGATAGGCCAGTCGTGAACGGTTCGAGGCGGATGGGGCAGCCGTCCCAGGCCGAAAATAAGCCAATAAAAAAGGATCCCACCAAACCAGTAAATCGTGATTTTTGAGTTCTTGCGGGCAGACTGTCCGACCCAGAAGAGCAACGGGAGGATCATTGTGATTTGCTCGTACGGCGCGGAGTGGGGGTGAACCAAATAGGTTAGCAGACCGCACCATGCGAGGAGTGAAAGGAGGGGGAACTTCCCTTTCCACCATCGTATCGTCCAATAGAACAGCAGGATGAAGAGCACAAAGAAAATGCCCAGGCTGGCAAGGCGTGCAGCCTGAGGAGGCAACATGACCAGCAAGAAATTAATGAGGGTTGGCCAGCTCTGATTGGTCTGTGCATAGACGGTGACATTTTCCAGTAATTGAGGAAGCCAGTCTGGGATGAGCAGAAAACTAACGGCAAGAAACGCCAAAAAACTACAGCAAGCACTGGCAAGGAAAAACCAAAACTTGTGTTTCAGAGCGATAATGGCAAAAAGAATGGCATACAACCAGATGAATTGAGGCTTGCAGGTGGCCCATGCCAGAGCTATTCCCAGAACGATCTGAAGCGTTGGAGTTGGCCGCTCCGTGCCTAAAATAAACCCATACAGTAAAAGAGCTAAAAGGCCAAGGAAAACTGCAACTGTTCCCATAATCAGCCCAAAACTGAAGGGGTAGAGGAACAGTACCGAGAACAAAAGCCATTTTGGGGCTCGTGGAAAGACGATTAATATCCCTAGTGTGATAAAAATGATATTGGCTGACAGCCATATTGCTTGTGCCCAATCAAAGGAGAGGTAAGAGAACGGCAGGAAAAGAAGAAGCTGGTAAGGTGGATGAACAAAGGCGAACTGATCTTCGCCCGGCTTCGCCAGCCGGTTGTAAATCCCCATTTGTATGGTTTCGGTAACTTCCGGACTATAGGAAGAACGCCCCTCAATAAATAAAGCCCGCCCGGCGCTGTAATAGTTGAAAAAATCAACGCCAGGGATATTCTTTTGCAAGACGCTGTGGACTGCAAAAGAGAGGGCTGCAACAGCACCAGCAAGAATCAGAATGATGAAAACAGCTTTACGGACTCTCATTGCAGGGATGTTTGCAGATTATTTGTGGGGACTGGTTTGGAAAAGAAGGATAACCATACCCCCCAAAGGATATATCCAGCTAACGGCCACTCGATTAACGTTTCTGGCTGGCTGGGCTGCAAGGACAGGATAAAAGTGATCCCAAAGAAGAATAAGTTGCCAAACCAAAAAAGAAGCACGGGCCATGCCCATATCTTTTTCTGGCTGCCAGCCCATAGGATCAAAGGAATGAGATAAATAATTTGCTCGTAGGACTTACCGCGCGGGTGAAAAAGGAAGGTCATCAGTGCCACCCACGCGAGGGTCTGAAGTGGGGATAATTTGTTCTGCAGCGATTGCTTCAACACCCAGAATGTCGAACCAAGTGCCGCGGTACCCAGGATAATGGTCACTGCAACAGCGGCTTTCATTGGCAGGAATTGTAACAGGAAAAAGGTAAGGATCAGCCAGGTTTGATTGTAAACCGCATAGCGAGTTAAACGGAGATACCACAAATGCAGCCAACCCGGAACAGCGATGAAGGAAAGCGCCAAAAAAACTGCCAACGAGATGGCGAACCCGGCCACTACCCAAAAACGCCGGTTGTGAACAGCGAGCAAAAGAAAGAAAATTATAAACAACCAGGAAAATTGGGGTTTGCAGGTCATCCAAGCAATCATGATTCCCAGAAAAACTTGGAACACTTTTCCGGTGTTTGCCTGGCGGGTGAGTGAGGAGAAGCAAATTATAAGAATGGCCGTGATAGGAATGGCGAAATTGCCGAGGATCAAGCCGAAGCTGATGGGGTAGAAGAAGAGGGTCGAGAGTAGCAGCCATGGCTTGGCACGCGGCAGAGAATAAAAAATCGCGGAGATTAAGAGCAGGATGCACAAGGACATCCAACTGGCCTGCGCCCACTCGAAGGGTAGGAAAAGTAGAGGGAGTGCTGGTGCCAGCGCATAAGGGGGGTAGGCAAACGCCAACTGATCCTCATCGGGCTGCGCAAGCCTTTTGTAGATACTCTTCTGCGCTTGCTGTGCGACTTGGTCACTATAGGGGTTTTCTCCGTGCAGAATTGCCTCTCCGGCAAGGTGGAAAATATAAAAATCTGACCCCAGCGTATTTTTCTGTGTAATTTGATGAATGCCCACACTCAGGAGGCCAAAGCAGATTAAAAAAAGCAAGGCCGCGGCAGCCGTACGATAGGCTGCTTGAGCAGGTGGGAGGAAAGGGGAACGCAGACGCATGAGGAGTATAGGATTTATTGGAAGCGGGAAAGAGAAATCTTATCCCTTACAGTTTTTGATAAGAAGGCGCCCTTTTCTGAGATGTTCGGAAAAGGGCGCATACGGAACAATTAAAAAGAATTATTCGTCGCGCTTTTCCTGAATTTCTTTCTGGCGTGCCGCGACAATATCAGAGGTAATATGGGCTGGCACCACTTCGTAATTGGAGAATTCCATTGTAAAGTAACCGCGCCCTCCGGTGAGGGAACGCAACTGAGTGGTGTAGCGCTGCATTTCTGCCAGAGGTACGGAGGCTGTGATGGTGGATTTTCCTTTCTCGCTTTCCATCCCTTGAACACGCGCCCGGCGGGTATTCAAGTCTCCCAGGACGTCGCCCATATTTGCTTCCGGTACGATGATTTTGACAGTCATAATCGGCTCTTCCAAAACAGGGCTGGCGTCTTTGAAAGCCAGCTTGAATGCCTCGCGTCCTGCGATTTCAAATGCGATCGGCTTGGAATCGACAGGGTGTTCCTTGCCGTCAAAAACCGAAACCCGGATACTGTGGACGGGAAAGCCAGCCAGAATGCCGTCTTTCATGGTAGCGCGGATGCCTTTTTCGATGGCGGGTAAGTAACTGGAGGAAATTGCGCCGCCAAAGATATCATTGACGAGTTCAAAATCGCCGTCTTCTTTGGGCTCAATGCGGAGATGCACTTCACCAAACTGGCCAGAACCGCCGGTTTGCTTTTTATGGCGGTACATTGCTTGTGCTTTTTTATTGATCGTCTCGCGATAGGGCACCTTGGGCTCCGCAGTCAGGAGTCCAACCTGAAATTTACTCTCTGCTCGCCGAATGGCTGTTTCGATATGCTGATCGCCCATTCCTTGCAACAAGGTTTGGTTCGTGGCCGGTTCGTTATTCCAAGAAAGGGTCATGTCTTCTTCGCAAAGACGGGTTAATGAAGAACTGATCTTGGTCGAGTCCCCCTGAGTCTTGGGGAAGATGGCAACACGGTAAAGGGCAGCGGGGTATTCCGGTACAGGAAGAGTGAGCGGGTGAGCGCGATCACACAAGGAGTTGCCTGTGGAAGTCTCGCTTAATTTGGCAACTATTCCAATATCGCCGGCATGGACGTTCTTAATGGGCATGATATCCTTGCCGCGTGCTATTTGTAAGGTTCCCAATCTTTCTTCGATGCCTTTTGTTTGGTTCCAAATACGGGTATCGGAAGCCAATGTACCGGAATAAACCCGATAAAAAGTCTGTTTTCCAACGAAGGGGTCGGCTGTGGTTTTCCAGACATAAAGCGCCAGGGGGCCGGTATCACTCGCGGGCAGTTCTTCCGTTCCATTTTTCCCTTCGGCAATGGCGGGGGGCATCTCGTTGGGGGCGGGCAATAGATCCACAATGGCATCCAGCAATGGACCGGTGCCAATTTCGCTTGACCCAGCGGATAAGAACACAGGGATAAATTCTCCCCGGCGGATAACGTTGCGCAAGCCGCGTACGACTTCTTCCGGAGCGAGTTCGAGCGTCTCAAGATATTTCTCCATCAGCGCGTCTTCGCCTTCTGCAGCAGCTTCTACAAGCGCCTGACGAGCGCTCTCAGCGGCTTCTTTCAACTCAGCCGGAATCTCCACCGCTTTTTTCCCATTGCCTTCATACGCTTTCATTGTCAACAGGTCAATGACGCCCTTGAATTCCAACTTCTCCCCCCACGGGAGCTGAAAAAGCAAAAGCCGGGTGGAAGAAAACTCTTCCAGGGAGGCCAATGCTTTCTGGTAGTTTGCGTTCTCCCGATTCATCTTGTTGATTACAACAAAACGGGGCAGTTTAAATAAGTCACAATAGGTCCACGCGGCTTCCGTGCCCACCTCACTGCCGGATACAGAGTCAAGTAGAACAAGGGCGCTGTCTGAAACGCGCAGAGCTGAGATGACTTCGCCGATAAAGTCGTTGTAGCCGGGAGTATCCAGAAAATTGATTTTGATATCTCTATACTCAACAGGAAGCAGGGTCGTATAAAGAGAAATTCCCCGGCGGATTTCCTCTTCATCGTAATCTGATGTCGTTGTTCCGTCTTCTATCTTTCCCAACCGGGTGGTAATGCCCGTGAAATGGAGGAACGCCTCCGCCAGCATGGTTTTGCCAGCACTGCTATGAGAAACAAGCGCCACGTTGCGTATCGACTCAGTTGCATATTCTTTCATGGATGGATACCCTTCTTGATGTATTCCCTGTATTTTTTGCAGCACATGAGAGGATTCCCCAAAAACACTGCCGCAAGTCTCGGGGTGACTTAATTAGAACAATGATATATTATAACAGTAGTTTGGGAGGTAGAATGTGATTTCTTTAAAGAATTTTACTGCCTCGGTCAATCGCAATCTGCCCTGGCTGTTCTACAATTTAAAGTACCTGGGAAAACCTCCCTGGGATACGGGCATTTCCCCGCCGGAACTTTATGATTTTATTCAGCGACATTCTCCAGGCCGGGCGTTAGACTTGGGTTGTGGCACAGGTGTCAACTTGCTAACACTGGCCGAAGCTGGGTGGCAGGTGGCTGGGGTGGATTTTGCCTGGATTGCAGCGCGCCGGGCTAAAAGAAGGTTAAAAAATGCTGGTTTTAGGGGTATGCGCATTTTTACCGGTGATGTTACTGCCGAACGAAATTGGGGTAAACCCTTTGACCTTGTGTTGGATATTGGCTGTTATCACAGCCTGTCCAGTGAGTTCAAGGTCAGATATCGAAAAAACCTCGAAGAAGCTTTGGCTCCTGGAGGGTTTTTTCTTGTATATGGCCTTATTCTGAATGGGGGCAACATCGGAATTGAGAAAAGTGATGTCGCTGATTTGTCCCGTGTGATGGTGCTGGTCAAGCGGGAGGAAGGTGTTGACCGCGGCAAGTCTTCTCTCTGGCTTACTTTCAAGCGGGAGGGAACGCAGGCAGGTGGATAGAATGAGGGGAGGTTATTTGTGGCTTCTTGCATCTGTCCTGTTAATTCTGGGAGCATGCAGAGCGCCCGAATTCATTCTGCCGGACGGTTTTCTTACCCCGACTCCGAACCTGGCACGGCCGGTTTTTAGTGAAGATGAGGCTGCGCTGCAAAGTGAGAGTGCTCTTACACCAACCCCGCAAACGGAAACTGCCGGAGCATGTGCTTATACCTGGACGAGGCAAGCGCTTCCGGAGGTTACAAAAGAAGCAAAGAGAGCGCTGGAGCGCGCCGGCCTGGGCGTACCGGTGGAGGTTACCGCCGAGACGTATGGAGAAAATTGCATTAATACGGTTACCAAATCGGCTACCGGCTTTACTGTAGTGGAAACAGATTTTCGGGTGGTGGTAACAGTTGAGAACTTGGAAGATATGGAAATGTTAGGAGGAATTTTAAGGCGCATTATCGAGACTTTGCTGGCACTGCCGCTCGACACTTACCCAGGCACCCGGATGGGGTATGGGGGCATACGGTTTACAGATGGCCTTGCAGAGCTGAATCTCTGGTTTGAGTTACAAGCCGGAAAAGATGCGATAGAACGTGGTCTACAGGGTGCAGCATTGTTATTTGCGCTGCAATAATTTTTTCGGCGGAATCTTTTAAAATCAAGCTGATTTGGTGATCGTTCGAATCATCTGGCTTAGCAGGGCTTGTTCTTCCTCATCTGTGTTGATTTCTCCGTCCAGGCGGGCAGATCGCAGGGTATTCAGGATGTGGCTATAAATAGGTCCTGCTGGGACACCCATCTTTCGAAGCATATTTCCATCGGTCACGATATGGATATGCTGCCAGTTGGCTATATATTTTTCAATGAGAGCGTCCGCCGCCGGGGAGTTACCCAGACAGTAGAGGGCGTACAGGGCGGGGCGCGGCGTGCTTTCCAGGCGTTCTACAACCTGGCTGGCAGGCGTAGAAACCAGGGATTCCAATTCTCCGCGGATTTGGCGGCCGGTGTTGAGGGCGCTTTGAATGACGACTGGTAAATGCAGTTTTTGGGCTATCGTTTCCCCTTTCTTCTCAACCAAAGGAATCAACCAAACCAGGTAAGCCAGTGCCCGGCGGACTGGAATTCGTCCAAAAGTAGGAGGTAGTTGCCATGCCGTATCTACAGGGGCGTTCAGTGCGCGCTGGAGCTGGGCGGCTTGTTCTTCTTTCCAATCGAGCGCAGGATGTATCGCGGTGAGTAACCCCAATTCTTTCAATCTACTGAACATGCGGGCTGGTTTTTCTTCAGCAAGAATGAGATCAAATTCGTGCCTCAGGCGGTGGCCGGAGAGCTGACGAAGCAGTTCGCGTGCCTCGGACACCAACTGCAGAGTGCGTTGCTCAATTTTGAAGTGAAACCTTTGTTCAAATCGGACTGCGCGCAGCATGCGGGTGGGGTCATCCACAAAAGAGAGTGAGTGGAGCACGCGCACAAATTTTTGTTTCAGGTCGTGCAAGCCGCCATAATAATCGTATAACTCACCAAAATGTCTCCCGTCCAGCCGCAGTGCCAGGGTGTTGATTGTAAAATCGCGACGGTGCAGATCCAGCTTGATACTTCCGTGTTCCACGGTAGGTAAGGCCGTGGGATAATCATAAAATTCGGTGCGCGCGCTGATAAGGTCCAGGCTTTCGGGCAGTTCCCCGGGGGAGATGGCGGCTTCCTGGCCGGTCAGTTTTTGGATAAATGCAGTTTGTTCGGGCTCAATTTTCCATTTTGCTGTTCCAAACCGTTTGTGTGTAACAACCCTCCCCCCGAACTTGCTGGCGAGAGCCCGTGCGAGTGCGATGGCATCGCCTTCAACGACGACGTCAAAATCAATTCCAGGGCGCTCCAGCAATAAATCGCGGACGAAACCGCCGACGATGTAGGCGGCGGCTCGCCGGGTATAAGCATATTCAGAAATCGCTTTGAGCAGCGCCAACCGCGCCGGAGGGAGGGCAGCCTCGAGTTGTTTTGTTAAATTTTCTCGGCCGCTTACAAGTGTGTTGTTTCCTGCCTGAATTTTTAACACATCGGTGCGGGTAACAATTCCGATGACTTCGCCATCTTCCGGGGAAACCACAGGAATCTGTCCCCACCCACTCTGGATCATAATCTGCTGCAAATGATCGAGCGAGTCGCCTGGAAAGACTTTGATTTCATTTGCTTCCATCAAACTCCCGGCTGGTAAATTCAACTTGTGTGCCAGAGCACGATCAACAGCCCGGCGAGTGAGAAGTCCAATGACTTGCCCCTCTTTAATTACCGGATAACCTTCATACCCGTAGCGCTGCATCAAGTGTGCGGCTTCCCGGGCGGGCATCTCCGGGGGGATCATCAAAGGGTGCCGGGACATGATCTGCCCAACGCTTACCGGCGGGCGAATGAAGTCAGGTAAAATTGTCAGCAAGTCATGATACGTTTTGTCGAGAGCGACAAGAGGGGTTAAGTTTCCCTCCTGGCGTACTAACGCCGCGGCTGCGCGTGCGTGTCCCCCGCCGCCAAAATAAGCGGCAATTGCAGAGACATCCACATGGTTGGTAGTCGCGCGTGCCACGAGCCGGATGCCTTCTTTTGTTGTTACCAGGACAAAAAGCGCGTCCGGATCGAACAGGTCTCGCAGTTTATGGGCGATGCTTGAAATTTCTTCTTGTAAATCTTGTGCATCTCCTCGAACGATGATGATTTTCTGACCGTTGATCTTATAATTTTCCATCTGGCTCAGCAGGCGCTCGTAAACTTGCCGTTGACCGTTGGTGAGCGGCGGGTTGAGGTAATCCATCGTGAGTTGCAGAGATGCACCCTCTTCCAGCAGATAAGCTGCCGCCCGCATATCCCGCGCGGTTGTACTGGCGTAGGTTAACGAACCGGTATCCTCATAGATTCCGAGCAGCAGAAGAGAGGCTTGCAGAGAAGAAAGCGGTTTTTTTAATTCATGCAGCCGTTCTACAAATATTGTCGTGCAGGCGCCTAATGGTTCGAGGTTGAGAATATCCCAGTGGGTGGGCAAGTCTGCCCGTTGGGGATGGTGATCTATCACGCGCACACGGGTTCTCTCGCTTGACCTTTTAACGGTGATGGAGGTTTGCGTATCTACCAGAGTAATTGTTTCGACTTCTTCTGGTGGCAGTTCGCGCGCTTTAATGAATGGAAGATCGCTGCCATAGAAAGCAATAAAGGCCAGGCAGTTACGATTCATGCGGGCAGGAAGCACCGGCAGGATTGTTTCATCCAACAGCCAGGTGCCGAGCAGCGATGCCAGGGCGTCAAAATCCGCTTGTTCGTGGGTCAATGCGATGTGCATAAACCTATTGTAATGCAACTTAGGGAGGGCGTTGGTTATAGGATCTCTTGAAAAGCCAGGCTGTCTGTAGAAAGGTCAAGCAGTGCAAAGGAGCGAGATTCACGCTTTAACCCACCAAGCGCGCCCGGATTGATGACCGTGCTGCCGCCAATGGTTTCCTGCCGCCTGCGATGGGTATGCCCGTGAAATATGTAACGAAATTTGCCACTACTCGTGAGCGCTGTAAGCGTTCGAGGAGCATGCCCATGAGTTACTGCGAGGCGGACGCCTTCGATTTCCCCTTCGAAGACGCTGCCAGAAAAGTTGTTGGCATTCATTTCCAGCAGGGTTTTTTGAATTTCCCCATAGGGTTGATCACCGTTGCCAATGGCATGGATCACCCTGAAACCATGGAAATGCCATGCTGTCTCAGCGCTGGTCAGGTCGCCGCAGTGAACAATCGTATCAATGCTCTGCGCGCGTAGAAATTCCAGTGCTTTATTCAGGTTGGACAGATTGTCGTGGGTGTCGGAGAGGATTGCGATGGTTGGGGACATGGCGGGTTAAACGATTTCCAGATAGTCGAATTGGATATTGGAAGATTCGCAGGCTTTTTTGAGTCCGGCTTGTTGTTTGGCGCCAAGATTTCTGACGACAATCCGAATATCAAACCCCCCTCCTGGAGGGCTGTCGTTGACTGATCGGGCGATATTTCCGCCTACCTCGAACACCATACCGGCCAGTTGTGCCAGAAGGCCGGGGCGGTTTGCCTGAGAGTCACCGCATATATGGATCGTTGTCCAGTTCAGCATTTCTTTGGTAATTCCGAGCTGCGTCATGGCTTGGTCTACCTCGGCCAGTTGAAGCGCGCCGCCGCCAATGGCCGCAAAAAAGTCTTCCAGGTTGGCACTGCCCAACTGCTCCATCAGGTTGTCAAATTTATCTTCTTCTAACGCGCGCACATCCTCGAGGGCGAGCAGACCCTTGGCGATGAGGAGAGGTTTGATTTGCTGCCTTCCCATATCGGCGGCGTTCTTGAGGGACTCGGTAGCCAGGACGGAGCGCAGTAACCGTGTGGTCGTATCATTGGAAAAGTTCAACCACTCCTGTGTGGGGGTCAGACGGCCCCCGCTTGTTACCACTTCCACTACATCTCCTGGCTTTACTTTGTCGGACAGGCGGGCTAGCTGGTCATTTACTTTAACCGCACTAATTTTATCCAGTAAAAATGCCTGTTGAATAGATGCAACTGCATCCAGAACGCTGGAACCTTCCGGCAAAAAGCGCGCTCCCCCGGTGGGCGTCAGGATCTCTATTGGCCGGTAGTTGCTAATATCTTTTTTATTTTTGATGGCGTAAACGACACCCCACAGGTTTTCCCCTTCCATTTCTTGGGTGGCAATGGCAATCTCTACGGCGCCATAGTCGGGAAGCCATGTGGTCACCTGGAGGGCGCGGTATCCATTCTGTGGACAGGCGATATAATCGTCAAAACGATCCTGATCGAGGTATTTTCCGAAAAAGCGGTTTACATCCGCCAACAGAAGATAGCAATCGCGCTCTTCTTTGCTATTGATGACCATGCGAAAACTGATCAAGTCGTTAAGTGCCGAGAAGTCGCTGATGGAAGCTTTTCGGGCGCGTGCCAGGCGGCGCAGTTTTTGCCAGGCCTGCCAGTACCCGTTTACGGTAATATGCACCTCTCCGGGGATGCCAGCTTTCTCCATGACCTGGGCGAGTTGTTCCATCATCGGGTTAATAAAAGAAGGGTTTAGGCGTGTGTCTCGATCAATCTGATCACGGACGAATTGATAAGTTTCAGGTTCCGCATGTGGGAAGGCGGTGTCTTCCAGCCAACAGCGCCAGCGGTAACAATTTAAAATACCTGCAAGTTTCCCATAGGCGCGGATAGCTTCAATGGCTTTTTGTACCCGCTTCTTCTTTGGCATGTATTCCAGAGTGAGGATGTTATGGCTTTTGTCAGCCAGCTTGACGAGGAATACTGCCGGATCCCGGAACATGGCGATTTTTCGCAGGGTTTCCAATTCCCGTGAACGTCCGTCGCGGGGGTTGCTCAATTTGGTAACGCCGTCAACAATGTGGGCAATTTCTTCCCCCAGCGGACCGGGGAAGCGCGCTTTGATCTCCTCTAATGTGCCGCCTCTATCCTCCACTGCGTCATGCAGCAGACCGGCAATCGTCCAGGCTTCATTGCCAACCAATTGATCCAGAAATGCAGCCACCCAGCCGCAATGGGTCTCAAAATAAGGCTCTCCGCTTAAACGCTTTTGTCCAGCGTGCAGTTCTTTTCCCCAGTTGTAAGCTTCAACCATGGCTTCGGTTCGGGGGACGAATTCACCTGGGGTAAACTCGTTCCCCAAACTGGGTCGGATATTTTGAACAGCTTCAATTTTAACCATAATACCTTGACCATCCGGTAGAATCAAACCTGTAAAAATAAATTTTACTTTATTTTTAGAGCGCGAATGAATTTCGATATGATCTCTGGCGGCATTTTGCCGCCGAGCTATCAATGGGTTTCGGTTACTTTGAAAATGTGACGAGGGCTCTCGGAATTTAATCCTTTGACGCGCGTCAAGTGATAGGTGAAAAGCTGCCCCGGCAGGATGGCAACAAGAGGTGAAACCCACTCCGGGATCCCTGCTGGAAGCTGCATTGGGGAGTGTGCCAGTTCGAGCGCCTCCTTCTCGTCCGAGATCGTCAAAATTTCGGCGTTGTGCACTTCCCTCATTTTCCTGAATGTTTTGATCATATCAGGGTACACGGCTCCCTTGTGAAGGATACCCATCACCGGAAAACCGGATTCAATCATGGCAATGGGGCCATGGAGAAAATCGGCGGAGGAATAGGGTTCTGCAACCACATAGCAGAGTTCTTTCATTTTTAATGACCATTCGAATGCCGTTGCGTAATTATAACCGCGCCCTATAACCACACAGTGCTCCATATAACGGTAGCGCTCTGCAATCTTTTCAATGGCAGCATCCAACCCCAAAGCTTGTTCCATCCAGTACGGTGTTTGGTTTAGGGTGTCATGGAGGCTGCTGTCAGCCTGCATGGCAATAGCCAGCATAGCAATTGCCATTAATTCGCCGGTATAAGTTTTAGTAGCTGCCACTGCTTTCTCTTCACCAGCTTGGATATCAATCACCCAATCGGCAGCGGCTGCCAGCGGCGAGGTGGGTGCATTGGTAATGGTGAGCGTGCGGCAACCTTGCTTCCGTCCTTCTTCCAGGACACTGACAATATCAGGCGACTGCCCTGATTGAGAAATGCCTACCACCAAGGCGTCTTTGAGCAGAGGAGGTTTGTGGTAACAGGTGAACAGGGAGGGCGTTGCTATTGCGACCGGCAGTTTATTCATAGAGCCCCACAAATAACTCGCGTACCTGCCGGCATTACCAGACGTGCCCCTGGCCGCCAGAAAAACATACGCGGGTTTGTTTCTGTTGATTTCCTCGGCGATTTTCTTGACCACCCCAGATTGGTTGGAAAGAAGCGCGGAGAGGATGTGCGGCTGCTCCATGATTTCAGAATAAAGACTCATAAGGTATCCTTTCTGACTTTTTTCTATTATATAATCAAATGAAACTCACAACGATGATGGAAGAGGGATTCTCCAGGAAATCCTAAGGTGACATAAAAAGGGTGAGACACTTTTTGACCCCATACAGAACGCACCACGGCAAATCTGAAAGACCCGCATCATGACAGGCTTAAAAACTTCATGGAAAACCTTGGATTAAAGCTGGGCAAAAAGACACTTAGCGGTACCTTGTGGTCTTACATAGCGTTTTATAGCGGCAAGCTGATGGTCTTGCTCAGTACAATTATTCTGGCGCGGCTATTGGAAAAAGATGACTTTGGGGTGGCTGGATATGCCCTGGTGGTTATTGGCTTTCTGGATGTGTTTGCAGACCTGGGTATTGGTCAGGCTTTAATTTATCACCCCAAGGACACACTCACCAGTTCCACCGGTTTCTGGTTGGGATTTGTTGTAGCTCTTACACTGTTCGCGGGCACCTGGGTTGCAGGGCCGTGGGTGGGGGACTATTTTCAGGATAGCCGGGCGGTGTCCGTCACCCGCCTGCTGGCGTTAACATTCCCGATCTCAGCGATGGGGAATGTTCACAGTGTATTGATGAGCAAGGAACTGCAATTTCGGAAAAAGTTTCTGCCGGAATTTGTACGGGCAATTGGCAAGGGGGTTGTTTCCATCGTCCTGGCTGCGCTCGGTTTTGGCTACTGGAGCTTGATTGCGGGGCAGCTGGCCGGGACACTGAGCGGGGTGATTGCTTATTGGGCGGTGTATCCCTGGAGACCCTCTTTCCAATTCTCAATGGCAAAAGCACGCGGGATGCTTTCGTATGGAATTAATATTGTAGGGGTGAGTGGCCTCTCTGTACTTCAGAGCAGCGCGCCTTCGATCCTGGTGGGGCGTTATGTTGGCTCTGTGGGTCTGGGGATTTACCAACTTGCTTTTAGGGTGCCGGACTTGCTGATTGGGCAATTTTGCAGCATTGTCAGTCAGGTAATCTTCCCGGTGTATTCCTCCATTCAAGAGGACCTGGCAGTGTTGCGGCGTGGATTCGAGATCGCGACAAGATATCTATCTTTGATCACGGTTCCTATGGGGGTAGGCCTTGCACTGATTGCCCGCCCGTTCGTCCTGGTCATTTTTTCCGAGAAATGGGAAAGCTCGATTCCGGTTGTACAAGCAATTGCACTCTACAGTATGTTGCTGTCTCTTTCCTACTCAGCCGGCAGTGTGTATAAGGCAACAGGCCGTCCCCATATTCTCTCGCGGCTTTCTTTAATCGAAGTATTGTATGAAATCCCCATCTTTATTTGGGCGGCGTTGACCTTCAAATCCGTCTATGTAATGGCGTGGATGTTAACGCTATTAACGGTTACAACCACCACCCTGGAACTTTCTGTTGCATCATGGGCGCTCAAGCTGCCATTGCTCCGTATTCTTCGCGCGCTTGCACCAGCCTTACTGGCATCGGGGGTGATGGGTGCTGCCATACTTGGTTCTTTGAAGCTGATGGAGAACCTGCCGGATATTGTTCAGTTGGTGGCTGGAATTATCGTCGGGGGTGGTGTTTATTTGGGGACGTTGTGGGTCTTCCAACGACAGTTGGTGATAGAAACGATTCAATTCCTTAAGAAAGCAATTCGCAAGGAAGAATAATCACTCAATCATCCTTCTCTTCACCGGTGCGATTTTCTTTGTCGGAGTGCCGCAGTTTCTGCAGCCATTTTTTGAGGTCGGGAAGCCAGACATAGGCTGCGCAGGCAAGAGGATTTTTACGCGGGACAACCCGCAATAGCGTAAAAGACCGGTCATAACCCCTCCAGCGTCTTTTATAATCGTGCTCCCCTCTTAACAGGTCTACTCCCTGTAACCCGGCTGCAAAGTTATTCTGCAATAGATTTAGAAACACCAAACTTCCAGGAGAATATTCGTAACAACTGGGCAGGAACGCGCCGCGCCATGCTTCATAGACACCGTTATATAAAAATCCATACTCAAAGGCAATTGGAATGTTGTCTACCCGGAGAAGGGATATATCCACAGATCGCTGCAAAACCTCTGGCGCTGCCAATGCCAAATGGAAATTTCTTAAAGGTTCAGTGGCATACAGTTCTGGAAAACGAGCCTCGGCATTGATTTTAAAAATAGTATTGAAGTGTTCCGCTCCAGCTTTGCCATTATTTAAGCGTTCGTACTCCATGCTTTTATGTTCGTCTTTCAAAAGCCTTTCTTTTTTGCGCATACTACGCCGGTGGTGTTTGGACATAGTGCAATAATACTCTTCCCAGTCTCCGGTTGTGGGGATGAAGGTATGTGGTTTTGGCATGAGGCGGATGAGGTGTCGGGGTTTTGGAAAAGCTCGGAGAATTCTTTGAATATCATACGCTTCAGAAGGAAACTCCCCCAGTTCAAGAATAGACCAACCGTTGGAGTCTTTGTAAATTTCTTGGGAGAACGCCTCGACGATCTCCATTCGTTCGCCCTTTACGATGAACCCGGCGACGTCTACGTCCGGCATGCCCATATTACGGAGCATTTTAAATGTTATTCCCAATCTTTTTACGGAGTCGATCATTAGGGGGGCTATACCCGCAAGCTCACCGGATTCGCGCGCGAGCAGAATATAGAGGGTTTTCTCTGAACCGAAATACT
The DNA here is from genome assembly GCA_020845515.1 of Anaerolineaceae bacterium. Taxonomy (GTDB): domain Bacteria; phylum Chloroflexota; class Anaerolineae; order Anaerolineales; family Anaerolineaceae; genus Ch132. Next base: position 28,894 of record JADLFQ010000015.1, read on the forward strand.
CCCACCAGGTAAACAACCATTCCCATGTGAGGAAGATGGATTGAACCGGGCTGTAGTTTAGCAGGTGGTTCCATTCCTCTTTGAGTGCGCGAAATGCCAGGCTTGTATCAATTTTCTCAATTATTATTGACATGGTTGTTTTGAATGGAGATCTTTTGCAATTGGGTTTTTATTTTAGGCAGCCACACATATAATGCCATACATTTTGGAGATCTTTTCTTAATTACCTTAAGATGATGGTAGCTCTGTTCTTTTCCGTTCCAGCGGCACTTATACTCCTCGCCGCCTCGGAGCATATCTAATTCTTGGATACCTTGAGAGCAAAATCTTTCAACCATCTCTAAAAGCAGGATGTTTCCAGGAGTATATTGATCAAAGCGGGCGTCCATGCCGCTGTGCCAGAACTCAAAGCGCTTGTTATGGATAAACCCATATTCATAGGCAGCCGGTACTCCGTCAATGGTAATGATTGAGATTCCGACCCATCCCTTTTCTCCGGTAACCTTAACCAGCTCTTTGTGAAATAGTTTCTCGAGATCAGTTTCATAGGTGCAAGTATACCGGCTATTTACTTGAATTTGAAAAATGACATCCATGTGTTCGGGTTGAATTTCCGTGCCGCGCAAATGGAGAATGGAATAATTTTTACAGTCTTCCTGCAACATTCTCTTTCGTCTTTTTATGTTGCGCCTGAAGTGCGTGGAGATATCTTTGTAGTAATTCCCCCAGTCGGCATTAATTTGAATATGAAAATGAGCGGTTGGTTCACAAATAAAATGAAAGTCTTTTGAACTGAAAATATTTTCAAAAATAACAGGGTCGAGACAGTCACGCGGGACATCGCTCAATTCCAAGATATCCCATTGATCTTGCAGTTGGATGATAGATTCACTTAACTGATGCAGAGTTTCAAGGTCTCCACACGGAAAAATAAATCCGCTCACATCGGTATCACGATTTGCAATTGAACAGAGTTTTTTGATTTTTGCTCCCTTTTTTCGTATATCTATCTGCATCAGTGGAGCTACCCCAGTCAACTGGCTGCCTTCCCAAGCGGTCAATAAATAAAGCCTTTTCCCCTGGTTAAAGTACTTCCACCAAGTGAATAACCACTCCCAGGTTAGAAAAGTGGACTGAATGCCGCTGGCTTGGTAAAGCTCTGTCCAGGCCTGACGCAATCCCGCAAATTCTGTTACATCTTCAACCTGCTTAATGATTGGCATGGATCACCCCTCTGAAGAAGTTTTGAATATGGCTTTTAATGCCAGGCGCCCAGATGAATAACAAACTGGTCAGGATATCTTTCCGGTGCAAGGTGTAAATATGGCAGTAAGACTTTTCTTCAACTTTCCAGCGCCTTTTATAATCCTCCAAACCTCGAAGTAGATCAATTTCCTTTAACCCTCTTTGGAAATTATCACGCGTGGTGTAAAACATTAACAGTGCCCCTGGCGAATAGTCGCTATATCTTGAATCGAAACCCAATCGCCAATCTTCATAGCGGTTGTGAGTATTGAACCCGTATCGAAAGGCGATTGGGGTTCCATCCAAATCCAGAAATGAAATATCCATGTAACCTGGCGTTCGCATACGTTCTAAAAGTTGGAAGTGGAAGTCTTTTTGTTTTTGCGTTTGATATGTTTCGGGAAAACTGCCGTATTCATTAAGAGCGAAGATTTCTTCCAGATGCTCTTGTGTTACTTCGTGCCCAATATATCGCCGGAAATCGAGAGTTTTCCCCTCTTTGCTAATACGCGATAGCTTCTGTTTAATGCTATGTCTCAGATTTTTAGATTGTGATTCAAAGTAGGTCTCCCATTTCGTTTGAATGGGAATATAAAGATGCGAGGTGTATTCAACTCTGCGAATATATCCATGGGTCGAAAAACATTTCTTCCGTGCAATTTTTTCCACCTGGAATGCGGGAGCTTCAACCAGTTCAAAGACCTGCCAATCTTTGCTCATTTTTCTTATTGCCTGGCAAAGTGCATGGAGGGTTTCATCGTCCCCTTCCGAAATAATAAAACCGGCAGTATCCGTATCGTGATAAGCGATATTGCTGAGGAGTCGCAGCTTAAATCCCCACTTGTTCTTCTGTGTGAACATGCAAGGGGCAATGCCCGCAAGGTGGCCGTCTCGCCATGCGGTAACCAACAGGAGGTCAGCATCTTCGCCAAAATTTTGCCACCAGCCAAACAGCCATTCCCATGAGAGGAACGCAGATTTTATTTCGCTGGTTTTGAATAGGTCTGTCCAACTCTCTCGCAAACCAGCAAATTCTTCAAGTGTGGTGAGGCAATGAATAGATAACATGAGGGTTCCTTGGACTGGGCAGAGCTGGAGATTTTTAGAACCAAGATTTAAACAATTATAGCAAGTGATTTGCAACTTGTGCCGGTGGTTTTTGTGTATAATAACAACGGTGAAATTCATAGCCGATTGATTGGCGTCGCAGTGATCATTTTCGTTCACGGGTTTTGAATTTCTTTATTTTGACCGGTAAAACTATTTGACGAATCGAGGGTTAGAACAGGCGGGATGTTCAACCGGTAATTCTGCGACCATGTTAACCGATACAATTACCCCAAAGACTCGAATCACAATACCACGGCGGCGGGGGGACCTAATCAGCCGGCAGCGGCTATTAGACCTGTTAAACGAACTCCTGGAAAAGAAGCTTGTCCTGCTATCGGCTCCGGCTGGTTATGGAAAAACTTCATTGCTGTTGGATTTTGCCAGTGCGGCAGAATTGCCAATTTGTTGGTACACGATTACTGCGCTGGATAACGAACCACAGCGTTTTATATCCAACTTGATTGCAGCGATTAACTTGCGCTTTCCCGAATTTGGGAATCGGACGAAGGCGGCTTTTCAAAATTCCTCCAGTAACATGGATGTCAATTCGATTGCAATCACAATGGTCAATGACCTGTATGAAAATATTTCGGAACATTTTGTCATCGTATTAGATGATTTCCATCTTGTCAACGACAACTCTCGAATTTCAAATTTCGTCAGTCAGTTTATTCAGGATGTTGATGAGAATTGTCATTTAATTATTACCTCGCGCACACTCCTGTCGTTGCCTTTTTTGCCTATGATGGTGGCACGATCTGAAGTAGGTGGCCTCAGTTTTGAGGAACTGGCTTTTCGGATTGATGAAATTCAGCAGTTATTTTTGCAAAACCAGAATCGTATCCTGACACACGAAGAAGCAGGGAGGATATTTGATAAGACTGAGGGGTGGGCTACCGGCATCGTTCTTACCGCGCAGACTGATCCCCAAAGTGCAGCCAGCCGTGCCCGCTTGTTGAGGGTATCCGGCGTTGGCTTGGATGATTATTTCTTACAACTCCTCAAACAACAACCTGACGACCTCCAGGTTTTTTTACTGCGCACTTCCTTGTTAGAGGAATTCAACGCAGACCGCTGCAAAATGGTTATTGAGAAATCACTAAAAATTCCCCCGCTGAATTGGTCAAGCCTGATGGAAAAAGTTCAGCATAACAACCTGTTTGTGCTGCCGGTAGGGGAAGACGGCTCCTGGCTGAGATACAATTATTTGTTCCTTGATTTTTTACAATCTCGAATGCTGCGTGAACACCCCGATGAAGTGCCGATTATTGAACGAGCTCTGGCGCAGCTTTATGCGGAAAATGAAGATTGGGATCATGCCTTCACGATTTACCGCCGCCTGGACAGCATGGAGGATCAGATTACACTGGTGGAAAAAGCAGGCCCGAAGGTGTTGGCAGACGGACGGGTTTCCACGCTCTCAGCCTGGTTGGATACCTTACCTTCTAATATACTCAGCTCACGTCCTTTCCTGATTGCGCTACAAGGGGGAATTGCAGCAACTACGGGAGATAGCAACTTGGCGCTTACACTGTACGATCAAGCTATTGATGCCATGACACTGCTGGAGGATCGCCGGAGCATGGCGCGCGCGCTCGGGTGGCGGGCAGTAACCCACCGGATTATGGGTAATTTAAAAGCCTCTCTGGGAGACGCGCAAGAGACTTTGGATCTGGTGCAAAAAGATATTGAAATGCGGGTTGTTAAGGCCGAAGCTTTGCGGAATATAGGGATATGCCTGCGTTTGCAGGGCAAGTTGAACGAGGCCTTAACCTGGTTGATTCAATCGTTGAATACCTCCATGTCCATTCACGACCGGAAAAATGAAGCCATCATCCGGCTGGAACTCGGGCTGTTATACGAAAATCTGGGGGATTATGCTCCCGCGCGGGAGATGTACCTGGCAGCTTTAGAGTATTGGGAAACAGTCAATAACACCTCATGGTTGTCAAATATCATGAATAATTTAGGCGTCTTACAGCACCTAATGGGGGATTACCGCGCTGCTATGGATATTTTTGAGAGAGCACTTGGTTATGCCAGAACCAGTAATAGCCGGCTGGAGGCTTTTATTCTCACCGGAATTGGCGACATTTATGGAGAACTGGAGGCGGTTGAGGAGGCAGAAAAAGCTTACCAGCAGGCAAAGCTGATTACCCAATCAATTGAAGAAAACTTCTTGCAGGTATATATCCATGTACAAAATGCGGCACTTTTGAGTAGTACGGGAGATCATCGCAGCGCGTACCGGTTGCTGGAAGAGGCGCGCCGGATTGCAAACTTGGATGGACAGGCCCTGGAGGCTTACCTCTGTGATCTGGAGCAGGCCGGCATTAAATTGCGTGAAGGCAAGTGGCAAGAGGCGATTCCAATACTGGAAGAGGCGAGTTATTTTTTTGAAGGAGAAGGACACAAGGTGCAGGTTGAAAAAGCCAGTCTCTACCTGACAATTGCCTACAGCCAGGGGCAAAATCAAGAAAAACTATTGGAACACTTGATTAGACTGCTCTCTTTCCTTGCCTCTGACCATCCTCCTGTTTCTCTCATTGCTGCTACTTACCGGTTTCAAGACCATTTGTCGCAACTGCGAAAACTAGATTATATTCAAACTCAAATTGATGAACTATTCTTAAAAATCAGTGCTTTTGAAGATCAACTGCCGGTCTTGAGACGCTATGTTCGCCAGCGCGCGGTGGCTGTTCCTTTTGCTCCCCCGAAAATTTATATTCGAACACTGGGTAAAATGCAGGTTAAGATTGACGATCAACTGGTCACAAGTTCAAACTGGCAAACCCAAGCAGCCCGCGATCTCTTCTTTCTCCTCCTGACACACCCGGAAGGGATGACAAAGGAAGAAATTGGGGCGATTTTTTGGCCGGATGCCCCTCCGGAGGATGTAAAATTTAGAATAAAGAACACAATTTACCGGCTGCGTCATGCTGTTGGCAAAGATATTATTCTGTTAGACCAAGACAGCTACCGGTTTAACAATCTTGTGGATTATGAATATGACGTGGAAGTTTTTCTGCGCGAAAATGCCCTTGCACAACAAGGAAAAGAGCGCTTGCACAAACTTTCACATTTTCGCGAGGCGACCAAACTCTATAAAGGGGAATTTCTCCCTGATATTTATGAAACCTGGGTACACTCTCCGAGAGAGAGTTTGCAACAAATTTATCTTAATATCCTGCTTCAGGTGGCTGATATCTATATCGAGAGTTCTAATTTTGATCTCGCACTCGATTATGTACAACGCGCCATTAAGGAAGATAATTGTCTTGAAACAGCTTACCGCATGTCTTTTAAGATTTATGCGGCGATGGGTAACCGCGCGGCTATGGTGCGGCAGTACCAGCGATGTGTAGAAATTTTGCAGCGCGAGATTAACGCAGAACCCTCCCCACAAACCCAAGCGCTTTATAACGAATTGTTGAAATAATTAAATAATTCTATTGGCACCTTACAGTTCTGTAAGTATTTTAACCAGCTTTGCCGCTGGTTTTTTTCTGTTTTGAGACCGATTTAATGCCTGTTTTGAGATTGCCCATCTTCATAATGATAACTGTAACTTGACTTGATAACTTAGTTGATAAGGAGAGCAGACATGCATAAACCTGGAGCAAGCGGCGGAATCGGCGGCGGTTACAAACCTGGAGCAAGCGGCGGAATTGGCGGCGGTTACAAGCCTGGAGCAAGCGGCGGTATCGGCGGTGGTTACAAACCTGGAGCAAGCGGCGGCATTGGCGGCGGTTACAAACCTGGAGCGAGCGGCGGCATTGGCGGCGGATAACCCCGTGGGGATGTGAAGGCTGAAATTATTTTGAGATAGTCGAGATGGAAGGAGCATGACATGAAACCTGGAGCAAGCGGCGGAATTGGCGGCGGTTACAAACCTGGAGCAAGCGGCGGCATCGGCGGCGGTTACAAACCTGGAGCAAGCGGCGGCATCGGCGGCGGTTACAAGCCTGGAGCAAGCGGCGGTATCGGCGGCGGTTACAAGCCTGGAGCAAGCGGCGGTATCGGCGGCGGATAGTTAGGAATCATTTTTTATTTTTATTGAAATACTCAGGCGACGACTGTTGAAGGGCAGTCTGTTAACCGAACCTTAAAATTAAAGCCAGTGTTTGGGTATTGCTACCCTTAAGTTGGCCTTTTCTTAGCGGTAATTATCACCTGAGTCGCCTGCTATGGGCGACATTTTTATCCTTATGGGTGACCCAGTTGGTTGTATTATACAAGGAGGACAAAATGACATTACTCTCACGACCCCTATATCATCATAATTCCCCACCCAAGCCAGCGCCAGAGCACGACTACGCTGATACGGTTCGGAGGGAATGTGGACGGCTGATTCATGCGGCAGTGATTAATAAGCGTTTTTGCGCAATGCTGCTTGCTAATCCCGTGAAGTCCATCGAAACCGGATACCATGGTGAAAAATTCTCGTTCACCCGTGAAGAAAAAGCGCGTATTCGCCATATCCAGGCTCAGTCATTGGAAGATTTTGCTGCACAATTGATGCAGGTTGTCGAGAAACCGGTGGTCTCTGAATTTGCATACGCGCGCCAAAAATAAGCATTATTGTCAGTACTTTATCGTTAAATTTTAAAACATCATGAAACACACAGAAGCGTTTGACGAATTCGCTAATCATAGAGGTGAATCGGGAAATCAGCCTCAAACAACTCGATTTGGTACTTCTCAAAATATTATGATCCCCGTGAAGCTGGATAAAGAGAATAATGTCACGCATATGTTTGTTGTCAACTATGAAGGCTTCCCGGAAAATGGATTAGAGAACTTTTTTGATATTACAGGGATAAGATTTCGTGAGGGCCTTGCAGGCATGACTGTTTACCAAGGCCCTTTGGAATATTCCTTGCTAAAAGGCTATATTGGGACATTGTTGAAAATTGCCCGCTCCATTGATCAGTGTGAACAGCATACTCGTTTTCACAGCACACGGACTGGACTGTGGGCGCTTAAGATAGCACAGTCTTTAGGTCTCGACTCTCAAGAGGTTGAGAGTATCTCACTTGCCGGCAAAATTCATGACATTGGCAAGGTGTTTATCCCAAAAAGTATTTTAACTAAACCCGCCAGCTTGAAAGCAGAAGAATGGGACCTTGTCAAACAACACCCCATATTAGGCAGTGTGTTGATGAAACCCTCTCAGGAACTGAAATCAATCATTCCTTATGTTAAGGCGCACCACGAGAATTTTGACGGCAGTGGGTACCCGGCGGGCTTGGCTGGGGAAGAGATTCCGCTGGGCGCCAGAATTTTAACAGTAGCTGATGCTTTCACGACGATTACTGAAGGAAGAGTTTATAAGAAAGCGGCTACTTTCCGGAACGCAATTACAGAGTTGGTGCGCTGCAGCGGCAAACAATTTGATCCGCTGATTGTTTCAACAATAGAGAAATTAGTAATTTCTGGTGATGTAAGAGACTGGATGGGGCGCTGGTAGGGTAGATAATTTTTTTAACAGGCTGCCAGGGAACTGTTTCCAGGCGGCCTGTTTTTATTTGGGGTCTTGTGATAGGATCAAAATTTGATGGACTATCTTTTTTTGGATGAAGTATCCTGGCAACACAGTCAAGCTCTCTACCATGCAGCTTGTTATCTTAACCGAGAGGTCTTGCTGATCTTGCGGCCTGCCAGCCCGTATGTTTGTGTGGGATTTCATCAAGATGCTCGTCAAGAGATTGACCTTATGTATGCGGCGGCTAACCAAATTCCGGTGTTTCGTCGGGAAGTGGGGGGCGGCGCCGTTTATTTGGATGGCAACCAATTATTTTATCAACTGGTATTGCATCAGGATCACCCGGCAATTCCTGCAAGCAAATCTGAATTCTACAAGAAATTCCTGACACCAGTGATTGAAACTTTTGTTAAGTTTGGCGTTCCGGCACAATACAAACCTGTCAATGACATTATGGTTCAAACTCGCAAGATATCCGGCAATGGCGCAGCACAGATTGCAGATTGTATTGTTCTGGTTGGCAACTTTATTCTGGATTTTGATTATGAGATGATGTCACGAGTTCTACGAACGCCTGATGAGAAATTTCGTGACAAGGTTTACAAGACGATGAAGGAAAATTTGACCACTATCCGGCGGGAAACGGGTGGCATTCCTTCCACTCAAGACCTGGCAGCGGCGTTGGTGGAGAATTTTAAGCCCTTATTGGGCATGATGGATTCTGGAAGATTGGACGAAACGTTACTTAAAAAGGCAGAGGAAGTGATTGACCGTATGGATACACCCGAATGGCTGCTGGCACAGGAACGCAGCCGGCCAAAAAGCTCTCAAGTAAAGATTTCACAGAACGTTTGGGTGACCCAGAATATACATAAAGCGCCCGGCGGTTTGATCCGGGCGACAGTGGTAAATTCTGCAGGGATATTGACGGGTCTTCACCTTTCGGGGGATTTTTTCTTCTACCCTGCGGAGCAATTAGCGGACCTGGAAACCATATTAATTGGGGGCGCTTTTAAATATGACGTCATCGAAAAAAGAATTTCCGATTTTTATGTGCAGAACCAAATCGAATCCCCAGGTGTTGAACCGGCGGATATTGCGCGTTCCATCTTTTCTTTGTAATTAACTGTGTCGTTGGATAAATCGAAACAAAAAGTCTCCTCTTTCAGCGTGGGGCGACTTTAATTGTTTTGTTCTAGAATGGTATTTTTACAGCAGAGTTAATGGCAGGTCCGTGAGCTTTGATAGGGTTTTAAGTTCCAAAGACAGGTCTCCGTAGAACAATATGTAGTGGTGTTCCCATCCATTCTCCAGAATATGTTCGACAACTTGCCCGGCAGGAGTGTTCATGGTTTGAAAATATCCTCCGGCCCGCCCGATATGAATCGATTTGTTCATGATTTGACTTGCAATGCCCAGGAGGCGGAGCGAACCTTTGAACATTCCAACTCGCATGAGAGTGGCTTTTCCTTCTTTTAGGGTAAACTGAACCTCACGCCCTTCTGTACCATATAAAATCTGGTCTTTGTCTTGTGCAAGACCAGGGGCGCCGCCGTAGTGCCAGAGGATAAGGCTGGGATCATGGTCGTGCCAGCCGCTGACATCCGCGAAGAAGGGTACGTCTTCACTGTGGACGATATCGGTATGTGTCAGGCTACCATCCCAGCTTATGAAGACCTGGATACAGCCGGAGCGGTCTCAAGCGGCGCAGTCATGGTCCCTTGCCCGTGGTTTCTTCTGGCAGCGGAGTCTGCATGCAACCACCCCCAAACAGATTTAGGTATTCACCTGACTATTACATCAGAATGGAAAAATTATCGTTGGGGTCCAATTTCTACAAGAGATCTCGAATCCGGGCTAATTGACGAAGAAGGGTTCTTTTATCATTGGTTTGAAGAAGCCAAAACGCACGGAAAACCACACTTTGTAGCTATTGAACTGGAAGCTCAGATTCAGCGTGCTTTGACGGCTGGAATGCAGCCTACACATGTGGACTCTCACATGTTTGCATTGGTTCACCCAAAATTTTTAGAGGTATATCTTGAGACTGCTTATCGTTTTGGATTGCCCGCCATGATGGCCAGGTGGGGTGTTGCAGAATGGCAAAGAAGAGGAATGGAAACAGAGGTTGCCGAAAGAGCGGAGAAAATGCTCTGTGAATACGAGGAGCAGGGCTATCCATTGCTCGATCTTACGACCGGACTCAAACCGGATCGCTTTGATAATAGGTTGGAACAAGCCAAACAGGCTCTGCCTGACTTGCCGAAGGGGCTCAGCCATTTCTATATTCACCCCTCTAAAGACACCCCTGAATTGCAAGCTATAACCCCAGATTGGCCTGGCCGCGTTGCCGATTATCAGGTCTTTCTTGACGGTTGTTTGCAGCAACACATCAAGAATATCAGAATTCAAGTCATCGGATATAGATCGCTTTTGGGTATTATGCCGGTGACTGGCTGATGCCATTTCCGACACCTTTGCCCATTCATTGGAACTGCGTAAATATCAGAAAAACAGCCAAATAATTTACAATATGTGAAATAAAACAATTGATAGTTGACAGATAGCTAAAATTAGCTATACTATGATGGTAATTGTGATCAAATAAATTATTTAATCCCTTGATTTGAGCAGTTAAAAACTTTAGATGAATTGAGTCGTTCGTATGTCTAAATTAGATGATTTAGATTACCAAATTCTAAAAATCCTCATGAAAGATATTCGAACTTCGAACGTTGCCTTGAGCCAGATGGTAGGCACCTCTGTAAATACGATTCGAAATCGTATTCAACGGATGATTGACAATGGCGCTCTTCAGATCATCGGGGTCACAAATCCGCTGGAATTGGGATTTGATGTCCATGTCATTATGGGAATTGATGTAAGTTACCCGCATTTGACCTCGGTTGCAGAAGGGTTTGCGAAAATGAAATCTGTGAGATATGTGGCGTATGCCGCCGGCGTTCATGACCTGGTTGTCATGGCATTTTTTATCAATACGGAACATTTTTTCATTTGGATGAGAGATCAGGTTTCTCAATTGGAAGGGATTTCATCCATTAAGACGATGTTTGTTGCCGAAGAGGTGAAACGTACTTACGATTATTTTGAGCAACTCGAAGAAATTAAACAAAATAGCTCCTTAAAGGAAGGAAATAATGATTATTGATTTTCATACCCACGCCCCTGAAAGAGGGGAATTTAGTGATTTTATAAAAGGGATGGACGAGAATTTGATTGACGTGGCGGTCCTGTGCCCGCTGGGATCCTCTGTGGTTGAGATTTCTCGTTCCAACGATTACATTCATTCCCTTGTCAAGACATACCCGGATCGTTTGATCGGGTTTGCATCGGTCATGCCGCGCGAAAAGGATGCCGCAGCGGTACTGGAGCATTACATTAAAGATTATGGTTTTAAAGGATTAAAACTTCATCCGCCGATCCAAAATTTTTCACCAACTGATCCGCTCATCGCGCCGGTAATTGAAAAAGCGATAGAACTGGATATTCCGGTATTGTTCCATACCGGCCCCATTTACCTTCAAAGTGCAATGACTTCGTACGGTTCTCCGCTGTTGATTGATGAATTAGCCATCCGTTACCCGGAGGCCACGTTTGTAATGGCGCATGGAGACCCTCTGGGGTGCGATCCGGCAATTGCGAGCAAGCATCCGAATGTTTATTGTGATACGACCTTAAGGTTGGCCGACCTGACTCGCATCATGCCTAATATTGGGGAGTTCTATCTGGAACAGTTGCGTGGAGACGAAAAACTGATATTTGGAACGGATTCCAATCCCACCCGCACCTGGCGTTTTAAATACAACCTGGACGCCATTGAAAAAATGGCCGCTCCTCAAGAAAGCAAAGAGAAGATCCTTTGGAAAACCGCAGCAAAGTTATTAAAGCTAAACAATTAATTTAAAAATTAAGGAGCTGTTATGAGCGTTGTAAAATTTCTAAATGTTGAAGCCAAGCCAGGAGAAAAAGCATTCAACCGCGTTCCGGTAGGAGAGTTGCCCGATGGCAATATGTTGGAGATTCCGGTTCATTTGGCGAACGGAACAAAGCCGGGCCCGATCATGCTGATCACAAACGCTTTGCATGGGGATGCCCTCTCGGCATCTGAGACAATCCGTCAATTTTATTTAAATTTGAACACAGAAGGATTGTCTGGTGCAGTGGCTGTGATTCCGGTTTGCAATCCGTTGGCTGCGGCAGCGGACCGGCGTCATACTCCGCAGGATGGCTGGAACATGAACCGGGTTTTCCCGGCTCGTTTGAATGATCCTCATAACCCCGGCTGGGTGACGCAGCAAATGGCGGCAGTAGCAACCGAGGCTGTGGATCAAGCGGATATGCTCTTGGATTTTCACAGCGGATCCGACTCGATTATTCATTACATTTACGCGCGCACAACAGACCCGGAAAAACATGATCATTCTTTGGAAGTTGCGCAAATGTATGGGTTTAAGTGTATTTATGCCGGCACCCCTGTTTTCTCCGGTACGATTACGGATTATGCGGCTTCTCAAGGGAAGGACGCCTTGCTGATCGAACATGGCGGCATTGGAATACCCCAATATTGCGTACAGGAAGCCACACGTGGAATTTATAACATCCTGAAATATAAGGGCATGCTCTCCGGAAAACCGGAGCTTCCCAAGGAACAAATTGTGATTCGCGATAAACAACGCCCGCTTCTGCGCCCCCGCAACGGAGGATGGTTTGTGCCTGCGATTGGGGCGGACAAATTGAACAACCCGGTTCCAAAAGGCGCCGAATTGGGCAGGATTGTCAATCTTTATAACTTCAAAGATGTCGAAGTGCTCTATGCTCCATGTGAAGAGACTATCCCGTTGATGATGAAGATTCTGCCCAGCAAAATGTACCCGGGCGATTATACCTATATTGTAGGGGACGGCAAAACGGCATTACGGCTTACCAATTAGGGGTTCAGACCAGTTGGCGGCTTTTAAGAGAACGTGCTTCTTATTGTTTGATGGAGGTGAATTTTAAAAATAGTCATATTTTGATAAAAGCTCTGAGCAGAAGTTGGAGGGGTGTCCCTGGATTTTGTTATCCACTGAAATATGCGTTTCATTGTTACCAGGTTCGTAAAGATGGAATCCCAAGGGATGGATAAGTTGTACCAGTTTATTTTGAATTGCCATTGAGCAGGATGGGGTAAATACAAGTTGACCTTGACGTCAGCCTTTGCCTCTAAACCCAACAGGAGAGAGACATGAAAAGTAGTTTAATGAAAATAATTGGTTTTTTGGTGGTCGCCTCATTTATTTTATCAGCCTGTACACCGCCTGCGCAGACGGCCGCGCCCACCAAAGCGACCGGAGGTGAGTCGCCGGCAGCGCCAACTTCCGCTCCCGAAGCGACTGCAGCACCAGTCAAGGATACGGGGCCAGTTGAGGTGGTGATTGTACAAAATTCCGACCCACAAACCCTTGACCCACAAAAACCGGGTGGACAGACAGGCGGCAATTTTGCTTTCAACCTCTTTGATGGCCTTACCATCCAAACGCAAGATATGAAAGAGGTAAAACCAGGGCTTGCGACCGAATGGCGTCTGGTGGATGACCTGACCTGGGAATTCAAGCTGCGCGAAGGTGTGAAATTTCACAATGGCGAAGACTTCAATGCAGAGGTAGTGAAGTATACTGTAGACCGTCTCAAGATGCCTGACGCGGTTCGGATCACGTATTCGTTTGGCAATGTATCGCATGCCGAAGTTGTTGACGACTATACCGTGCGCATTATTACCAAGACGCCGGATCCCATGATCCCCGCCAAGGTTTTCGGCCTTCACATGATCCCCCCCAAATATGACGCGGAAGTGGGGGAAGAAGAATTTGGGAAGAAGCCCATCGGGACTGGTCCATATAAACTGGTTGAAAACTCCCCTAATCAGCAGATTGTTTTAGAAGCCTTCGACGACTACTGGGGGGGGAAGCCTGCGGTGGATCGCCTTATTTTCAAGCCAGTTCCCGAGGCTTCCACACGGGTTGCTGAGTTAATGGCTGGGACGGGAGATATTGTGTTAAATGTGCCCCCGGAAGATATCCCCACGATTGAAGCAGATTCCGACGTACATATTGCTACTGTGCCTGGGAAGCGCGTCCCCTATGTTGGTTTAGACTTAATGCCCCAAGGGCCAGCGTATTTGAAAGATGTTCGGGTACGCCAAGCATTGAACTATGCAGTTGATGTAGATGGCATTATCGAGGCGCTCTTGTCCGGCTATGGTGATCGGGTTGCCACAATCTATAGGCAAGATTTCATGGGGTACAATCCGGACCTGAAACCGTATCCTTATGACCCCGAAAAGGCGAAAGAATTATTGGCGGATGCCGGCATCAAAGAGGGCGATATTACCCTCAAAATTGCAACCAGCGCTGAAACAACGAATAAAGGTGTTGAGGTTGCGGAAGCTATCGCCGGTATGCTGCAAGAGGTTGGCATCAACGCCGAAGCGGATGTATTAGCCGAACAGGCTATTCGCGATATGTATATTGGCGGTCAAGAAGCCTACAAGATTGATCCGCTGTGGTTATGGAACTGGGGTTCTCGTGAACCGGATGCTGACTCGGCTTTGAGCGGTTTTCTGCATAGCTCTGGAATCACCTCGTATCTACGAGACGAAACGCTGGATAAGATGATCGAAGAAGCGCGCAGTATGATGGACGAAGATATGCGCATTGAAAAACATAAAGCCATTCAGCAGTATATTTATGAGAATGCCCCTGTGATCTTCCTCTATGTTTCTCATGACATCTACGGTATTAATAACCGGGTCGAATGGACTCCGCGCCGGGATCAATATGTCTTGGGCATTGAA
>JADLFQ010000016.1 GCA_020845515.1 Anaerolineaceae bacterium
CTACCGCCCGCAGTTCTACATCCGCACGATGGATGTTACCGGCGATATCAAACTTCCCGATGGGGTCGAGATGGTCATGCCCGGCGACAACATCACCATGGAAGTTGAACTGATCGTCCCGGTGGCGTTGGAGCAAGGCTCCAAATTCGCCATTCGCGAAGGCGGCCTGACCGTCGGCGCCGGCGTTATTACAAAGATCGCTGAGTAGGTGTATAAAGAGCATGGCAAAACAAAAGATACGCATTCGCTTGAAGGCTTATGATCACCGTGTCCTCGACCAATCCGCTAAACGGATTGTTGAAACGGCAGAACGCAGTGGTGCTCACGTAGTGGGGCCTGTTCCATTGCCTACAAAAATTGAGCGGTTCACTGTACGGCGTTCCACATTTATTGATAAGGACTCCCACGAACATTTTGAAATCCGGACGCACAATCGTCTGATTGATGTCTTGGATCCGGATTCAAAGACTATTGACATGCTGATGCGGTTGAATCTGCCAGCGGGTGTTGATATCGAGATCAAGATATAACAGAAAGCTATAGAGCAAAAAAGAAGTTGAGCAATTTATGCTCAACATCTCGTAAAAACAGCAATGCTGTGATAAAATAACACGCTTTTGGCTTTGTCCAAGAGTGGAAAGACGGCGCAAGAGTGGTGTTGCAAGCGCACGCAACCAAAAAAGGGTGTTGCTTTCAGCACACTGACTGCTCCGTTGAGGGATGATGCAGCTTGGCCCAAGTTGACAGTCTCTTGATGAAAACTGATTGAAGGAGAAAACCGAAATGTTTAAAGGGCTGATAGGCAAGAAAATCGGCATGACCCAGATTTTCGATGAAAAAGGCGCCGCCATTCCAGTGACGCTCATCGAAGCTGGGCCTTGCTATGTTACCCAGGTTCGAGCGCCTGAAGTGGACGGTTATAGCGCCGTTCAGCTTGGCTTCAATGAAGTAAAGCCAAAGCGGCTTACAGGCGGCGAACTCGGGCATTTAAAACGCAACAGCTTGCCTCCACTGCGCTTCTTGCGCGAATTCCGTATGAAAAATCCCGAAGTAAAAGAGGGAGACAAGGTCACCGTCGAAGTATTCTCGGTTGGCGAGCGGGTAGATGTAGTTGGCACAAGTAAAGGGCGCGGTTTTCAGGGGGGTGTGAAGCGATACCATTTTCGCGGCGGCCCAAAAACTCATGGCCAATCCGACCGGCAACGCTCCCCGGGTTCACGTGGTGCTGGTACGACGCCAGGCCGCGTATTCAAAGGGGCTCGTGGCCCTGGTCACATGGGCAATGACCGGGTTACCGCGCAGAATTTAGGTGTTGCCGTTGTAGATTTGGAGCGTAACCTGATTGGCGTGAAGGGTGCCATTCCTGGCAGCCGTGGCGGTCTTGTTGTGATCAAGGAGGCGCGCAAGCAATAGCCTTCGGGTGGTTGTTTGTGCAAAGGAGTAAAGGTATCATGTTGGTTGATGTTTATAACATGCAGGGCCAAAAGACCAGTACTGTTGAGCTGCCCGCGAGTGTTTTTGAAGCCCCAATTTATGTAGATTTGATGCACCAGGCTTATGTCCGCCAAATGGCAAACGCCCGGCTTGGTACGCACGAGACCAAGACCCGCAGCGAAGTGGCCGGCGGCGGGCGAAAACCCTGGCGTCAAAAAGGTACAGGCCGTGCGAGACAAGGATCAATACGTTCGGCTCAGTGGAAGGGCGGCGGTAAAATCCACACACCACACGCCCGCAGCTATGCCCAGGCGATGCCGCGCAAAATGCGTCAGGCGGCTCTACGATCTGCGCTCTCTGTCAAAGCTGCTGAAGCTGGGGTTGTCGTGGTGGATGAACTTGCTTTGCAGGAACCCAAGACACGCTTAATGGTGCAGGCGTTGAATGCGCTGGTAGGAGAATCGAGCGCTTTGGTTTTGATCCCTGGAAAAGATTCTTACGAAGGCGTGATCCGATCCACGAACAATATTCCGGACGCGAAGATATTGCAAGCCAATTATCTGAACATTCGAGATTTGATGATGTTTGATAAAGTGGTGCTGCCGTTAGCGGTTTTGGATCGAATTACGGAACACCTGGGATAGGAGCAAAAAAATGGCGACGATTTATGATGTACTCCGACGCCCACTGGTGACTGAAAAGTCTAACTATCAGTTAAATGGCCTTCACCAGTATGTCTTTGAAGTGACACGCGATGCCACACGGACATTGGTGAAAGACGCAGTGGAAACCCTTTTTGATGTAACCGTGTTGCGGGTGAACGTTATGAATGTTCCCGGCAAGCAAACTCGCCGGGCGCGCAGCCGCCGTATGGCGCTGCGGCAGAGCGGTTTTAAGAAAGCAATTGTTACGCTCGCAGCGGAAGACCGCATTCCGTTCTTTGAAGGGGTGGAATAATGGCAGTTAAAGTTTATAAACCGGTTACACCCGGTATGCGAGGCATGACCGGTTATACCTTTGAAGAGATCACAAAAAGCCAGCCTGAAAAATCTTTGATTGTGATTTTGAAAAAACATGGCGGCCGGAATGTGCACGGTCATATTACTGTGCGCCATCGCGGCGGCGGTTCCCGCAGATATATCCGTATGGTTGACTTTAAGCGGAATAAACGGGGAATTCCCGGCGTGGTTAAGGCAATAGAGTACGACCCAAACCGCACGGCACGCCTGGCTCTCGTCATGTATAAAGATGGTGAGAAGCGCTATATTATTTCCCCGGTGGGGCTGCGAGTGGGTGATACGGTTATGGCGGGGCCGGGAGCTGAAATCCGGCCGGGTAACAGCCTGCCAATTGCAAATATTCCGATTGGAACCACGCTGCACAACATCGAACTGCGGGAGAACGGCGGCGGACAACTGGTACGGTCGGCTGGCGGTTCGGCTCAACTGCTGGCGAAAGAGGGCGATTTTGCTCAAATTCGTCTGCCGTCTGGCGAGGTCAGATTGGTACGCCAGGTTTGTTATGCCACCATTGGGCAGGTTGGGAATGTAGACCACAGCAACATCAAGCTGGGTAAAGCTGGCCGAAAACGCCACATGGGAATCCGTCCAACTGTGCGCGGCACTGCGATGAGCCCGCGAGATCATCCGCACGGTGGTGGTGAGGGGCGTCAGCCAATTGGTATGCCTGGTCCAAAAAGTCCGTGGGGCAAGCCCACCCTCGGGTATAAAACACGTCGCAACAAGAAGACGGACAAGTATATTGTACGTCGCCGGAATACTGGCGGCAGGAAATAGGAAATCAGAGTAAGTGAGGGACGAAGAGTATGTCACGATCACTTAAAAAAGGGCCATTTGTGGCCCCTAAACTATTGAAGAAGATTGAAGCCATGAATACGCGCGGCGAGAAAAAAGTTCTCCGAACATGGAGCCGGGCAAGCACAATCTACCCTCAAATGGTTGGTCATACCATCGCAATCCATGATGGCCGCCGCCATGTACCCATTTATGTCACTGAGAATATGGTGGGACATCGCCTCGGGGAATTCGCACCGACTCGCCACTTCCGCGGCCATGTGGCTGAGAAGTCTTCAAAGAGGTAGTCATGGCAACCGATATTCGAGCATATTTGCGATTTTGCGGAGTATCCGCACAAAAAGCCCGCTTGGTGGTGGATCTGGTGCGAGGAAAGCCCGCAGTGGAAGCACTTAACTCACTAAAGTTTACGCCCAAAGTAGGCGCGCGGCACATTCACAAATTGTTGACATCAGCTGTTTCTAATGCAGAGGAAAACTTTGGTGTTAGTCGTGATGATCTGTATGTTTACAAGATCACGGCTGATGAAGCGCCGACGCGAAAATGGCGCCGGTTTGGTGCACGCGGAAGATTTAAGCCGATTTTACGCCGCTCATCACACATCACTGTGATTCTGCGCGAACGGGAGTAAATTATGGGTCGAAAAGTACATCCAATTGGTTTTCGTCTGGGCATTAACCGTCCGTGGGACGGGCGCTGGTATGCGGAAGGCATGGAATATGCCGACCAACTAAATCAAGATTTGAAAATTCGCAGAATGCTTCATAAAGAAACAGAGCGAGCGGGCGTTTCGCGGATTGAGATTGAAAGGTTTCCGGGAAAAGTAAAAGTTATCGTACACACAGCAAAACCCGGAATTTTAATCGGTCGCAAAGGCGACGCAGTCAAGAAGTTGCGTCAGGATTTAGAGACCTTGACAAGCAAGAAAATTGACCTCGAAATCAAAGAGATCAAAAACCCTGACTTGGATGCTTATCTTGTGGCTCGAAACATTGCCGGTCAATTACAGCGGCGTGTCAGTTATCGCCGGGCGATGAAACGCGCAATTCAGCAATCAATACGCCAAGGTGCATTGGGCTGCAAGATTGAGGTGGCAGGACGGCTGAGCGGTGCGGAGATGGCTCGCAGCGTCTGGCTGCGTGAGGGCCGTGTGCCGCTTCAGACTTTGCGCGCGGATATTGACTTTGCAAGAACCGAGGCGCTGACGACTTACGGCGAGATCGGAATTAAGGTTTGGATCTATCGCGGCGACGTTTTGCGGGAAGTGGAAGAGAAGATTGAAGCCACTGAAGGTGTATACGTTAGTGAGTAAAACCTGACCCAGGTTGAATTTGAACCCGGGTAGACGAGAGAGGTAATGATTATGTTGATGCCAAAGCGTGTCAAGTACCGAAAGCAGCAGCGTGGCCGGATGACCGGTAAGGCGTTGCGTGGCGCTGAGGTTTCCTTCGGTGAGTTTGGCCTGCAAGCCCTCGAACCGGGTTGGGTTTCAGCCCGGCAAATCGAAGCTGCGCGCCGTGCACTCGTGAGGGTAATGCGCCGGCGTGGAAAGATGTGGATACGCATCTTTCCCGATAAACCCTACACCCACAAACCCCCGGAAACGCGTATGGGGAAAGGGAAGGGAAATGTTGATTACTGGGTAGCCGTTGTGCGTCCCGGACGGATTATGTTTGAAGTGGGGGGTCTGCCTTCCCATATCTCCCTCGAAGCTTTACGGCAGGCTTCTTATAAGTTGTCTATCAAAACTAAGTTGGTGAGCCGGCACGAGGTTGTCATAGGAGAGCAGGATGAAACTAACTGAAATCAGGCTTCTCTCGAGTAATGAGGTCAAAACCAAACTGGCTGACGCCCGCCAGGAACTGATGAACTTGCGTTTTCAACTGGTTACTGGACAACTGACCGATACCAGCCGCCTGAAAAAGACGCGCCGCCAGATTGCACTCTTCGAAACAATCCTGCGAGAACGCGAATTAGGCCTCCAGCAGGAAGGTGAAAAATGAATGAACGTCGTAGATTAACAGGTGTAGTAACCAGCAACAAGATGATGAAAACGGTTGTTGTAGAGATTCGAAACACTTACCGCCACCCTCTCTACCGCAAAGTTGTTCATTCCAATAAACACATCAAAGCCCATGACGAGCTCAACTGCCAGGTTGGCGACGAGGTGCAAATTGTGGAAAGCCGCCCGATCTCCCGTGACAAGCACTGGGTGGTGGAAGCAATTAACAAACGTCTGGGAGAAGCTGCTTTAGCGGACGAGGGAGTGTAAGCGATGATTCAGCAAGAGACTCGCCTTAAGGTTGCGGATAACACAGGCGCGCGCGAACTGTTGGTCATTCACGTTTTGGGCGGTTCCGTTCGGCGGTATGGATCTGTGGGAGATGTCGTTATTTGCACCGTAAAATCTGCTACGCCACAAGGCTCGGTAAAGAAAAGCGATATTGTCAAGGCAGTAATCGTACGCTGTTCGAAAGAATGGCGCCGGGAAGATGGTTCAAGTATCCGGTTTGATGACAATGCGGCGGTTATTCTGGATAATGACGGGACCAATCCAAGAGGTACTCGTATTTTTGGTCCGGTGGCGCGCGAACTCCGAGAAAAAGGTTTTATGAAAATTGTCTCACTGGCGCCGGAAACGCTTTAGCACTGTGAGAACGGGAGTATAGCCATGCATGTGAAGATTCGTAAGGGTGATACAGTAGAAATTATCAGTGGTCGTTCCGAAGACAAGGGGAAACGAAACGAAGTCATCAGGGTTGAGCCTGGAGAACAGAGAGTTGTTGTTCACGGTGTCAATTTGCGGACAAAACATCAGCGTCAGGTGCAATCGCAAGGACGTACCGTGAATCCTGGAAAAGTCCGGTTTGAAGCACCTGTTCACATTTCTAATGTGATGCTGGTTTGCCCAAAGTGCAGCAAGCCAACGCGGGTGAGGCTTTCTCGTGACGACAAAAAGACGTTGCGATTTTGCAAAAAATGCGATGCCTCGATTGATGAATAAGGCCACCTGGGAGCATATTGAAATATGAACAGGATGAAAGAGAAGTATCAGGAAGAAATTGTACCCGCCATGGTAAAGGCGCTGAACTTTGAGAATATTATGCAGGTGCCGCGCATAGAAAAAGTGGTCATCAACATTGGTATGGGAGAGGCGCTGGACGCCCCCAAAGTTCTTGAGGCTGCCAGCAGCGACCTGGGTAAGATCACCGGACAGAAACCCGTAATCACCAAAGCGCGGAAGAGTATTGCAAATTTCAAACTTCGGGAAGGACGCGCAATTGGGGCAAAAGTGACCCTGCGCGGTGAGCGCATGTGGGCTTTTCTTGACCGGCTGTTGAACATTGCGCTGCCACGTGTGCGCGATTTTCGAGGTGTCTCTCCGGATGCCTTTGACGGTCGTGGAAACTATACCCTGGGGCTGCGCGAGCAACTGATCTTCCCGGAGATTGACTACGACAAAATTGATAAGATCCGCGGGATGGAAATTACTATCGTAACCACGGCGCGATCAGATGATCAGGCAGCAGTTTTGCTGCAATTGCTCGGTATGCCTTTCAGGAAGGAATAATATGGCAAAGAAATGCATGACGTATCGTGAAATGCGGCGGCGGAGCCCAATCCAGGTGCGAAATCGCTGCCGGATCTGCGGGCGGCCGCGGGGATATATCCGTCGTTTTGGCCTGTGTCGCATTTGCTTCCGCGATTTAGCTCTTAGAGGGCAAATACCAGGTGTTGTTAAAGCATCCTGGTAGAGACTGGAGGTTAAACGATGAGTGTAAATGACCCTATTGCAGATATGTTAACCCGCATTCGTAATGCGATGATTGCTGGCCTGCCGCTTGCGGCAATGCCCAGTTCGAAAATAAAAGTTGAAATTGCCCGGATATTGAAAGAGGAAGGTTTTATCGAGGGCTTTGATGAAGCTGATGGTCCCCGCCCTCCGATGAAAACACTGCGCGTTCGTATGAAATACGTAGGCGAACGCCGGGAGCGCCGCCCAGTGATTACGGGGTTGGAGCGCGTTAGCCGCCCGGGCCGCCGGGTGTATACCCCAAGACATGCCATCCCCTGGGTTCTCTCCGGCTTGGGGATAGCAATCCTATCAACTCCTAAAGGGGTGATGACCGGACAGCGTGCTCGCCAGCTCGGTGTGGGCGGCGAAATTATTTGTAAAGTCTGGTAACCTGGGGAGCAAGGAGGAATTATCGTGTCACGTATTGGACGAAGCCCAGTGGTTCTTCCAACTGGTGTTCAGGTTGAGATTGATGGCAGCCTGGTCAAAGTAAAAGGCCCGCGCGGCGAGATGTCTCGCACCTTTTTGCCAGTTGTGGATTTTAGTGTGGAAAACAATGAGCTTGTTGTGAAGCGCAGCTCGGACGAGCCGATGGTACGTGCTTTGCACGGGACCAGCCGTACGCTTGTCCAGAATATGGTTACGGGCGTAAGCTCCGGTTTTACCAAGGTTTTAGAAATTGACGGCGTTGGTTACCGCCCGGATATGGATGGGAATAACCTGGTGTTGTATGTGGGTTACTCGCACCCGGTAGTGTTTGAACCGCCGGAAGGAATTGTTTTTGAAGTGGATACCAAAGTGCGCCAGGTTAAGGTTATCGGCTCTGACAAAGAACAAGTTGGCCAGACAGCGGCAGATATTCGCAAAATTCGCCCTCCGGAACCCTACAAAGGGAAAGGAATCCGTTACCAGGGGGAGAAAATACGGCGTAAAGCTGGCAAGTCTGGTAAGACTAAGAAGTAAGGAAGAAGAGTATGGCGAAAAAGACTCGTTCGGAAGCTCGAATTCGAAGGCATCGTCGTGTGCGCAAGTTTATGTCCGGCACGGCGGCATGCCCACGGCTGAATGTTTTCCGCAGTTCGGCAGAGATTTATGTGCAGGTTATTGACGATCAGGCTGGGAGTACGCTAGCTTCAGCCTCCAGTATTGATCACGACCTGCGTAAAAAAATGCAAGGCTTGACAAAGACCGAGCAAGCTCGGGAAGTCGGTAAATTGGTGGCGGAACGCGCCGGCGGCAAAGGGGTCAAACAAGTGGTTTTTGACCGCGGCGGCTTCGCTTATTTTGGTCGAGTGAAAGCGCTTGCCGAAGGCGCGCGCGAAGGTGGCCTGGAATTCTAGGTGACAAAGAGAGGACCTTAAAAGATGGAAATGCTTGAGTACCAGACACTGGATGAACAACTCGACGAGCGGGTGATTGAGATTGCCCGTGTTGCCAAGGTGGTAAAAGGCGGGCGGCGATTTCAATTTCGGGTTACACTTGTAGTAGGTGATAATAATGGCAAAGTTGGACTTGGCATAGGCAAGGCGAATGCTGTTCCCGATGCCATGCGCAAAGCCAGCGAACGCGCCCGAAAAGATATGCAAAAAGTTACCCTCAGCGGAACGACTGTTCCTCACATGGTAACCGGCAAGGTGGGTGGTGCTGTGGTTTTGCTTAAACCCGCCTCCCCTGGAACGGGTGTGATTGCCGGCGGTGGTGTGCGTGCTGTTCTTGAAGCGGTTGGTGTACATGATATTTTGACCAAGTCGTTGGGCAGCGCAAACGTGTTAAATGTCGTCAAGGCAACCTTCCTGGCATTGGAGCAACTCAAATCGGCGGAAGTGGAAGCGGTTAACCGCGGGAAACCGGTTAAAGATTTGATGCCGTTCTGGGAGCGGAGGAAACATGCCTAAGAAAAAAGAAGAAGCAGCACCCAAAATGCTGCGAATTACCCTTGTAAAAAGCGCCATCGGTTATACCGAAAGGCACAAAGCGACTGTACGAGCCCTGGGGCTGCGCCGCCTTCACCAAACGGTGGAGCAGGTAGATTCTCCGGTGTTGCGCGGGATGTTGCGAAAAGTTAACCATCTCGTAAAGATAGAAGAGCAGGGATAACGATGAAACTCAATGCTCTTGTACCAAACGAGGGTGCAAAGAAATCCCGAAAACGTGTTGGACGCGGTATTGCAGCAGGCCAGGGAAAAACGGCCGGGCGCGGTATGAAAGGCCAGGGCGCGCGTGCTGGATCGGGCGGAAACTTATATCGCCAAGGTGGTAACCTGCCTTTCTACCGGCGTTTGCCCTTCATGCGTGGCGAAGGCTTTACCCCGCCGAATCGTATTGAGTACAATGAAATTAATTTAACTCAGTTGGAACGCTTTAAAGCTGGTGTGGAAATTACACCTGAACTGCTGGCAAAAGAAAAATTGTTGTCAAAACCCAAAAACCCCATAGCCATTCTTGGAAACGGAGAAATTTCGGTTGCTTTGAAAGTTCGAGCACACCGTGTTTCCAAAGGCGCCCGAGCGAAGATTGAAGCCGCCGGCGGCAGCGTGGAAGTCATCGGCTAACCAGCTGTAAAAAAGGAGACCCGCGAATGAAGCGTTCAGCTTGGCGCTATCTGTGGAAATCTGTAGATATTCGTAAGAAATTGCTGATCACATTTTTATTGTTGATCATCTATCGCCTGGCATCCAATATCCCGGTGCCTGGGATTAATGCCGAGGTGTTGAAAACGCTTTCCGAATCGAGCGGTGCAGCAGGGAACTTGTTCAATCTTCTTGACCTGCTCTCGGGTGGAACTGTATCCCGTTTTTCGATTCTTGCGATGGGAGTATACCCCTACATCACCTCGCAAATTATTCTGCAGCTCTTGATTCCGATTATCCCGGCTTTGGAGCGAAAGATGAAGGACAACCCTACGGAAGGCCGGAAATGGATGGAGCGTTGGACGGTCATCCTGACGGTTCCCATGGCTGCGCTTTCTGCTGTCGGACAAATTAACATCTTCAACTCCCTTACAGGCGGGCAATCCATCCTTATGAATTTTGGGTTCAGCGGGTCTTCTTTGTTGCCCACCCTGGCGAATATCGTCAGTATGATTGCCGGTACGATGTTCGGTATCTGGTTAGGACAGTTGATTTCGGAATATGGTATTCCGAACCAGGGCTTATCGCTGATTATCTTTGCGGGCATCGTGTCCCGTATTCCGAGTTACCTGGTGGGTCTTCTCAGTGACCGGCAGAATGGCTGGTGGCTGATGCTGGTAATTTTAGTCATCTTATGTTTAATTATCTTTGCGATTGTGTTTGTTCAGCAAGGGCGGCGCAATGTTCCGGTCCTTTTTCCTGGGCGCAGGATGGGGAACCGCATGTCTATGCCGGTGAGGAGTAATTTACCGTTGATGGTCAACATGGCAGGTATGATTCCGCTAATCTTTGCGCAATCTATTTTGACCTTCCCGGCAATTGTAGCCAGTTATTTCACTCGCGCCGAAACGGAGTGGGTGAAAAATTTTGCACTGGGCGTGACACGCACCTTTGGAGCGGAATCTCTTTGGTACGCGCTGTTCTACTTCATTATGGTTGTAATGTTCACGTTCTTCTATACAGATGTTCTCTTCACCCAACAAAATTACGGTGAGAATTTGAAACGTCAGGGCGCTCAGATTCCGGGTGTTGTACGCGGTGCGCCGACACAGAAATATCTTACGAAGGTACAAAGACGTATCACCTTGCCGGGCGCACTATTTTTAGGTTTGGTAGCTGTGCTGCCTTATTTGTTGGGCCTTTTATTGCCTGTGGGCGCGCGGCAATCCGGACTCTTCTTGATTTCCGCTGCCGGACTTTTGATCGTGGTCGGTGTGGTTAGGGATACCTTCACAATCATCGAAACCGAGCTTAAATTACATGGCTACGATGAGAGCTTAATCAAAGGATAAAAGGGAGGGGAATGGCCGTCTACATCGTTCTTTTAGGGCCGCCTGGTGCTGGTAAAGGAACGCAAGCAAAAGTGATCTCGGAGAAAATAAAACTTCCCCACATTTCATCAGGGGAACTCTTTCGGGAGAACCTGAAGGCTCAGACGGAACTGGGAAAGCTTGTCCAAGGGTATATTAAGAGAGGTGAGCTTGTCCCAGATGAGATAACAATCGGGATGGTAAAAGAGCGGCTGGAGCGAGAGGACTGCAAAGAGGGTGCATTGTTAGACGGCTTTCCGCGCACTCGTGCCCAGGCGGAAGCGTTAGCGCAAATGCTGGCACAAAAAGGTGAGACCGTAGATGCAGTTCCTTATATCGCTGTGCCACCAAAGGTTTTGATCGAGCGGCTGAGTGGGCGCTGGTCCTGCCGTGCTCAAGGGCATGTATACCACGAAGTATATAATCCCTCCAAGATACGGGGTGTGTGTGATGTAGACGGCTCCGATTTGTACCAACGGGAAGACGACCGCGCAGAAACGGTTGAGAATCGGATTAACATCTACTTTGAACAGACTTCATCGCTCATTGATTATTATCGAAGCAGAAATCTTTTACTTGAAGTAGATGGCACGAAACCCATCGAAGAAGTTTCAAGAGAAATTTTTTTGTCTTTGGAAAAGGTTGTGTAAGGACGTTTTTGGATGACTTGGGACCGGCAGATTAGCTTAAAAACTCCAGATGAGCTTGCAATTATGCGCAAAGCAGGCCAGATTAACGCTGAAGCGCTTGCTGCTGCGTATGCGGCAATTCGCCCGGGAGTTTCTACAGCGGATTTAAATGCTGCGGCTGAGGAAGTGTTGCGAAAGTATGGGGTCTATTCGCCTTTTAAGAATTATCCGGGGCCGTACCCTTTCCCTGCCAGTACGTGTGTATCTGTCAACGATGAGCTGGTGCATGGCATTCCGGATCAAAAGAGAAAACTGCAAGAAGGGGATATTGTCTCTGTAGATTGTGGCACAGTATATGAAGGCTTTGTGGCCGATTCGGCTTTTACTGCAGGTGTGGGCACGATTTCCGAGATGGCTCAAAAATTGCTGGAAACAACAGAACAAGCGTTATATATTGGCATTGAAAAGATGATCCCCGGGAATCGCGTGGGGGATATCTCTTCGGCTGTTCAAAATTTTGTGGAAGGGCAGGGGTTCTATGTCACCCGCGAGTACACCGGACATGGCGTAGGCGCAAAGATGCATGAAGGCCCACAAGTGCCCAATTATGGTGTTGCCGGAAAGGGCATTGTTTTACGCTCCGGGATGACAATTGCCCTGGAACCGATGGTGTTGGTCGGCACTGCAGCCACACGAGTTTTTGAAGACCAGTGGCGGGTGGGTGCCCGTGACGGCTCGTTGACTGCTCATTTTGAACACAGTGTTGCGGTGACCGAAAGTGGACCGAAGATTTTGACGTTGCTGGAAAATAATGAGCCGCCGGTTCGGATTTCTGGACACAATTACAAAGATTCGGTATAATTCAGGCTTTGGCTGTAGAACCGGGAAGGGAAGATTTAGGAGCTATTATGAAAGTAACAACATCCATTAAAAAACGATGTGCGAAGTGTAAAATTGTCAAGCGAAGTGGTCGCTTATACGTGATTTGTGAAAACCCGAAACACAAACAAAGACAAGGATAGACTATGGCGAGAATTGAAGGTGTTGACTTACCCCGAAACAAGCGTGTCGAAATTGCCCTTACTTATATTTATGGAATTGGCTTAACCCGATCGCATGAAATTCTTGCGGCAACGCAGGTAAACGCTGACACGCGCGTAAAGGATTTGACGGAAGCAGAAGCAATTGCACTGCGCGAGTACATCGGCAAGAACTTCAAGGTGGAAGGTGATCTGCGCCGCGAGGTGCAGATGAACATTAAACGCTTGATTGAGATTGGCTGCTATCGTGGACTGCGACATCGCAGGAACCTGCCTTTGCGCGGCCAGCGTACGCGTACAAATTCTCGCACCCGCAAGGGCCCCCGCCGGACGGTTGCTGGTCGTGGCCGCCGCCGTGGAGCAACGAAGAAATAAGCCTTCTTCCCCCCTGAAAAGTTGGGTGGTGTGGGTTCCTTCCTTCTCACCCAGCGGCAAGCTGCCCGGCTGGAAGGGAATAAAGAAGAGCAGAGATTTGAATGAGAGATTAATCGAGAGGTATTATGGCTCAAAATGTTCGTTCGACGCGCAGAAGTACAGCGCCAAAGAAGGTGAAGCGCACCCTGTCATCAGCACAGGTGCACATCTACGCCTCTTTCAACAACACCATCATCACGGTTTCTGACCAGCAAGGGAACACAGTGTGCTGGAGCAGCTCAGGAGCGGTTGGTTTTAAGGGATCGCGTAAAAGCACGCCCTTTGCCGCCCGCCTGGCAGCAGAACAGGTCATCAAGACCGCCCAAGGGATGGGTGTTCAGGAAGTGGATTTGATCATCAAGGGCCCGGGACCGGGGCGGGAATCCGCTATCCGTGCCGTGCAAACTATGGGGATCAAAGTGCGCTCCATTGCAGATATTACACCGGTTCCGCACAACGGCTGCCGGCCTCCGAAAAAACGCCGCGTATAATTTAGAAGAGAGGGATGTTATGGCAAGATATACAGGGCCGGTGTGCAAGTTGTGCCGGCGTGAAGGTGAAAAATTATTCTTAAAAGGTGAGCGATGCTTTACGCCAAAGTGTGCCTTTGAAAGGCGCAGCTATGCACCGGGCGAGCATGGTCGAGCCGGCCAGGGACGAGCTGGTGACCGCGTTTCTGACTATGGCCGCCAGTTGCGCGCCAAACAGCGTGCCCGACGAGTGTACGGAGTTCTGGAAAGACAGTTTCGCCGCTATTTTAGTGTCGCCATTAAAACACGTGGCCTGACAGGTTTGAACCTGCTTCAAACCCTGGAACTACGGCTGGATAATGTGATCTACCGGATGGGCTTTGCTGAGAATCGCACTCAGGCCCGCCAGATGGTATCTCACGGTCATTTTGTGGTCAATGAACATAAGACGGATATCCCATCCATGCTGCTGAAACCTGGCGACAAAATTGTGGTACGGGAAGGTTCGCGCAGCAAGTCGTTTTTTAAAGAACTGCCTGATTTTGCAGAGACGCGTAATTGCGCACTTTGGCTGGACCGTGATATCAAAGGCTTGTCCGGGCGTGTTTTACGACTGCCTGAACGCGCCGAGATTGACGGAACATTAAACGAGCAGCTCATTGTTGAGTACTATTCTCGCTAACACCAACCGGCGCGCGGTACCACAGGGTGCGCTGGAAAGAGGTGAACCGTGATTTCATTAAGTAATCTTGTAACTCCGAAAGTTGAACGGGAAGCGGAAGCCCGAAACTACGGAAAATTTGTTATCACTCCACTGGAGAGCGGTTATGGCGTAACGCTTGGAAACGCGCTGCGCCGGGTGCTGTTATCCTCTCTGGAAGGCGTGGCAGTTACTTCCGTGCGTATTTCTGATGTGCTTCATGAATACGGCGATATTCCCGGTGTTCAAGAAGATGTTATTCAGGTGATGCTGCAAATTAAACAATTGCGTATGTTTTTGCACGATGTGGAGAGCGCCCACCTGCACCTGGACGTTCGTGGTGGAACAGTAACGGCTGCCGATATTCAAATGCCTCCGGAAGTTGAGATCATCAACCCTGAACTTTATCTTTTTACAGTGGATGATTCAAAGACCAACCTGGAAATTGACATGACGGTGGAGCGCGGGCGGGGATACTCTCCTGCGAATGAACGAACCGGCCGGCTGCCCATCGGTGAACTTCCGATTGATGCGATCTTCAGCCCGGTGCGCAAGGTTAACTGGACGGTAGGCGCGGCGCGCGTAGGGCAAAGCACAAATTACGACCGCCTGATCCTTGAAATTTGGACGGATGGCACGATCACACCGGAAAATGCGCTGGGTACGGCCTCGAAAATATTAATTGATCATTTACGTTTTATTTCCGGGATCAGCGAAGAGATGCTGGTTATTGTGCCGGAAGTGGAAATAGCGGGCACACGTTTGACCAGTGAAGCAGTGGAAACACCTATTGAGAACCTGGACCTTTCAGTGCGTGTGTTTAATTCGCTTAAGCGTACCGGTATCACCACTGTGGGAGACGTCCTGGAGCTGCTTGAAAAGGGCAACGAAGCGGTGATGTCCATCCGCAACTTTGGTGAGAAAAGCCTGGACGAATTGCGCGATAAGATGAAGGAAAAAGGTTTCCTTCAGAGCGAAACAGAGATGGAGTAAGAGAGATGCGGCATCAAGTTGCGGGTTTTAAACTAGGACGAAGCAAAGATCAGCGCAATGGCTTGCGCAAAACGATGATCTGCCAGTTTTTTAATCATGGCCGGATTAAAACCACCAAGGCAAAGGCCTTGTTTATCCGTGGAGAGGCAGAACGCCTGATCACCCTGGCGCGAAACAGCGGAGAAGCCAGCGACCTTCAAAAGGTCAATGCCCGGCGCCAGGCTGCTGCCCGCTTGGGGAACAACCCTGAGGTGGTGAAGAAATTATTTGACGATATCGGCCCGCGCTTTGTCAATCGCAATGGCGGTTACACGCGGATGTTCCGGCTTGGCTTGCGGCAGGGGGATGCCGCTGAGATGGTCATGCTGGAATTGGTGGAGCAATAATCCATCCGGTATTGCCGGTTGGAATGGCACGTTACCAAATTATTCTTGCTTACGACGGAACGGATTTCTTTGGCTTCCAGCGTCAGGGAAAGACCCGCACCGTACAGCTCGTTCTCGAAACTGCATTGGCTTCCTTGGGCTGGCAAGGGCGATCCATCCTTGCCGCCGGGCGAACGGATACAGGTGTGCATGCTTGGGGGCAGGTAGCCAGCTTTGAACTCGACTGGCACCACTCCTCCGATGCATTGAAGAGCGCGCTGAATGCAAATCTGCCGGACGATGTGGCTGTACGTGATGTGTGTGAAGCGCACGAGGAATTTCACCCCCGCTTTAATGCACTTTCACGCACTTACCAGTACAGTATTTACTGTCAGCCGCAGCGCGAACCGCTGCTGCAGCGTTACGCCTGGCAGGTTTGGCCGGCTGTCGAAATTTTGTGCCTGCAGCAGGCTGCCAGCCTGTTTCCCGGAACCCATGATTTTTCTGCCTTTGGTAACCCGCCCCGGCCCAATGGCAGTACTGTGCGAACGGTCTACCGGGCAGAGTGGAAAGAGCAGAACGGCTGCTTGAGGTTTGAAGTAAGTGCGGACGCCTTCCTTTACCATATGGTGCGGCGCATGGTGTACCTTCAGGTAATGGCTGCAAAAAGGAAGATCAGCCTGGAGGGTTTGGAGCAGGCAATCCGGGAAGCGCGAAGACAGATGCCCGGACTTGCACCAGCACATGGCTTGGTTTTGGCGGCTGTAGCGTATGATATAAGCAAGATGGTTTAAAAGAAGTTTATCTAAATCATGGAAAAAGATTGTTTTGGAGAAGATGAACGTGGAAAAGACCTACGTCATTAAAGGAAAGCCAGAGTCAAAATGGGTTTTGTTCGATGCTTCGAGGCAGAGCCTTGGCCGCCTGGCAACGCAAATTGCTTTTTACTTGTTGGGCAAGCATAAACCCGATTTCACCCCTGGTGTAGAGATGGGCGATTATGTTGTTGTGATTAACGCCAGTCAATTAGGGTTGACACAGCGCCTGCTGAATGACAAAAACTATTATCGCCATTCTGGATATCCGGGCGGCATCAAAAAAACTAGCCTGCCGGAGATGATGAACAATCACCCTGACCGGGTAGTGCGCGCGGCAGTGTGGGGAATGCTGCCTCATAACAAGATAGGCCGCAAGTTGATCAAGCGGTTAAAAATTTATCCTGGTAGTGAGCACCCCCACGCAGCTCAAAACCCAAATCCGGTTGCGTAAAGGAGCAGAGGAACGATGTCTGTGCACTATTATGAAGGTATTGGCCGTCGCAAGGAAAGTACGGCGCGCGTTCGAATTATGAGTGGTTCGGGCGTATTTACAGTCAACGAAAAATCTTTAGAAGAGTTTTTCACCCGCTTTGGCGACCCTGAAGTGATCTTGTCTCCGCTGGCTTCCGCCGGTTACGAACGCCAGAGGTATGATGTGTCTGTAAAGGTTGAAGGCGGCGGCGTTACCGGCCAGACGGATGCAGTGCA
>JADLFQ010000017.1 GCA_020845515.1 Anaerolineaceae bacterium
GGCTCATCGCATCCTGGGGCTGTACAAGGTCCCAAGGGTCGGGCTGTTCGCCCGTTAAAGCGGTACGCGAGCTGGGTTCAGACCGTCGTGAGACAGGTCGGTCTCTATCCGCTGTGGGCGTAAGGGACTTGAGGAGAGCTGCCCCTAGTACGAGAGGACCGGGGTGGACAGACCTCTGGTGTTCCAGTTGTCGTGCCAACGGCATTGCTGGGTAGCCAACGTCTGGCAGAGATAACCGCTGAAAGCATCTAAGTGGGAAACTTGCGTCAAGATTCGGTCCCTGTTTTCCCGCTAAGGGAGTAAGACCGCAGGTAGACTACCTGCTTGATAGGCAGCGTGTGTAAGCGTAGCAATGCGCTCAGCTAAGCTGTACTAATGGTCGAGGGCTTCTTATGTGGTGCGGGGAATTTGGCACTCTTTTTTACCCTACATGGTTATTGTTTGGTGCGCTTAACATCGTAATAAAAGTCTCTTGGTGATCTGTGCGACAGTGGTACACCCGGCAACATCTCGAACCCGGTCGTTAAGGCTGTCAGCGCCGATGGTACTTGGGGGGCGACTCCCTGGGAGAGTAGGTCATTGCCAAGAGACTTTTTATTTTTCCCTCCGTCGTTTGACTTTTACACCCACAAAGGGTATAATACTTTCGTATATTCCACCGAAAGGTGGGTGCTTGAGCCTTAGAATTGCTTATCTGTTGACGGAGGCTGCGGCTGAAAGAATAAAACAATAGGTGTACGGACCCCCCTGAAGCGCAAAAATTCGGCCGCCTGTTGTGCGAGCCGGTTTTTTTTAATCTTTATTCTTCAACCAGAAGGGAGGTGAGACCCAATGACGAGTGTTATCCTTCGACCGAACGAATCTCAAGATCAGTTGTTGAAGCGCTTTCGCAAGAAAGTCGTCAAAAGTGGTGTTTTGAGCACCGTCCGTCGAAAACGTTGGTTCATTTCCAAGAGCGAGCTGCGCCGGGTTGAGAAGAAGAAATCAATGCGGCGCATTAAACGCCGCCAGCTTAGCAGCCCCGAATAAAGGAGCTTTGCGCCCTGGCTCCGGGTATGGCGGAAGCTTGTGTGTACACCTAAAAAGAGGAAAGTATGGCAAAAGAAGAAGATAAGATTACCGTAGAAGGAAGGATTATTGAAGCACTGCCGGGAACACAGTTCCGAGTTAAGCTTGATAACGATCATGTGGTGCTCGCTTACCTGTCCGGCAGGATGCGCAAATATTACATCCGTATCCTCCTCGGCGATCGCGTACGGGTTGAGATGTCCCCCTATGACCTGTCGCGCGGGCGGATTGTTTACCGTCATCGCGTCAGTTCGCCGGCGTCCTCTGCTGTAGAATAACACACCCCGGAATTTTTACCCCTTAATTTATCAAACAAAAACACCCCCGGTAATCTCCGAGGGGTGTTTTTTCGATTAAAAGTGTACTTGTTTCCGCACTTAAGCGAGGATGCGGTGATCGAAGCTCGTCAGTGCTTTCATATAATTGGCACGCTCAAACGCCGCCGGGTCCGCGACGGCTTGCTGGCTCATGCTGCCGCGCATTTTTTGGATGGATTCATACTCATATCTTTCCATCCAGGCCTCTATGCTGGCAAGGGTTTCTTTTGTCCAGTGGATGCCGTGGAGCAGCAGCGCCGAAGCTGGCTGCACTACGCTGGCGCCTGCCATCATGGCTTTGAGGATGCTTTCAGCATTATGCGCGCCGGTGGTGAGTGCCAGATCTGCGGGCAGCCGGCCGTACAAAATCGCAATCCAGCGCAGCGGCAGGCGCATCTCATGTGCGGTGCTGAGTTCCAAGCTGGGAACGACCTCCAGGCTTTCAATGTCCAGGTCGGGCTGGTAAAAGCGGTTAAAGAGCACCAATCCACTCGCGCCAGCCTCTACAAGATGGCGGGCAAAGCTCGGCAGGGCGGTGAAGTAGGGGCTGAGTTTTACAGCCATCGGAATGCGGATCTGTTGGCGCATTTCGGACACAAGGTCAATGTAGTTTTGCTCCAACTCGGCGCTGGTGATATCAAAGTCGGTGGGGATGTAATAAATATTCAACTCCAATGCATCTGCACCGGCTTCCTGCATGCGGTGGGCGTAGTTGATCCACCCGCCGGTCGAGACGCCGTTCAGGCTGGCAATCACGGGGATATCCAGCGTGCTCTTGAGTTTCTGGATCAAGCCGAGATATTCCTCGGGGCCAATGTTGTAGTGATCCATCTCCGGAAAGTAACTCAGCGCTTCAGCATACGATTCGGTGCCTCTGTTCAGATAATAATTCAAGGCGCGGCTTTCGTTTACAATTTGCTCTTCAAAAAGGGAGTACATCACCACCGCGCTCACGCCTGCGTCCTCCAGCCGGCGGGCATTTGTGATTTTTTTGGAAAGCGGCGAGGCGGCCGCCACCAGCGGGTTTTTCAGCGTTAAGCCAAGATAAGTGGTTGTAAGATCAAGCATTGGAGCCTCCATTGCCGGCGTCGTCGTTCTTCTGTCCGGCTTTGTATTCAATATCTGCCATCTGGCGGTAGAGTTCCCAGCGCTTACGCACATCCTCACGGGCAGAGCGCATCAACTGCTCGGCGCGGTGCTCGTCGCTTTGCAGGAGCATACGATAGCGGGTTTCGTTATAGGCATAATCTTCCACGGAGATGGTAGGTTCTTTCGAATCAAGGGAGAGCGGGTTTTGACCCAGAGGAATAAGCGCGGGGTTGTAGCGGTAGAGCGGCCAGATGCCGGATTGCATGGCCAGTTTTTGCTGTTCCAGACCCTTGCGCATGTCAATTCCGTGGGCAATGCAGTGGCTGTAGGCGATGATGAGCGATGGGCCGTCGTAGGCGTCAGCCTCCAGGAAAGCACGCAGGGTGTGCTGGTCGTTGGCGCCCATGGCAACCTTCGCGACATACACATAACCGTAGGCCATGGCGATCATGCCGAGGTCTTTCTTGGGCAGGCCTTTGCCGTTGGCGGCAAATTTTGCCACCGCAGCGCGCGGCGTGGCTTTTGAAGCCTGTCCGCCGGTGTTGGAGTACACTTCGGTATCCAACACAAGAATGTTGACATTGCGCCCCGAGGCAAGCACATGATCGAGCCCGCCGTAGCCGATGTCGTAGGCCCAGCCATCACCGCCGATGATCCAGACGCTCTTGCGAACGAGGAAATCAGCCAGCGCAACCAAATGTTTCACCTTTGGATCGGATGACCCGGCCAAAAGCTGCTTAAGACGCGCGACGCGCTCGCGCTGCTGGATGATGCCGGCTTCATTGGTTTGGTCGGCGCTGACCAGTTCGTCAATCAGCGGCTGCCCGACAGTTTTGGCAACATGCGGCAGCAGTTCGTGCACATACTCGCTTTGTTTGTCAATGGTCAGGCGCATCCCCAAGCCGAACTCTGCGTTGTCCTCAAAGAGGGAGTTTGACCAGGCCGGGCCGCGTCCTTCTTTATTTGTCGCCCAGGGTGTGGTGGGCAGGTTGCCGCCGTAGATGGAGGAGCAGCCGGTGGCGTTGGCAATTACACTGCGATCGCCAAACAACTGCGAGACCAGCTTGACATAGGGCGTTTCGCCGCAGCCGGAGCAGGCGCCGGAAAATTCAAACAGCGGCTGAAAGAGCTGCGAGTTTTTCACCGTGTTGGGCTGGATGCTGGTGCGGTCTACTTCCGGCAGGGTGAGGAAGAAATTCCAATTATTGCTTTCAGTTGCACGGTGTGGCAGCTGCGGCTCCATGTTGATCGCCTTGCGCCCGACTTGAGATTTGTCCTTTGCCGGGCAGATCTCAACGCATAACACGCAGCCGGTGCAGTCTTCGGGAGAAACCTGCAGGGTGTATTTCATCCCCGGGAGCTCCTTGAATTTTGCATCCATGGATTTGAACGTCTCCGGAGCGCCTTCCAGCAGTGCGGGATCGTAGACTTTGTGGCGGATGACTGCATGCGGGCAGACAAAGACACACTTGCCGCACTGGATGCAGAGATCCGGCTCCCAGATGGGTATTTCCAGGGCGATATTGCGCTTTTCCCACTGGCTGGTGCCGGTTGGGAAGGTGCCGTCTACGGGCATGGCGCTGACCGGAAGATTGTCGCCTTCATAATAGAGCATGGGCGCAAGCACATCTTTTACAAATTCGGGCGCTTCGGCAGGGACGAAAACGCGCTCGAGGTTGCTGGTAACTTGTAGGGGAACGACAACCTCGTGCAGGTTTTCCAGCGTAGAGTCAACTGCTGCAAAGTTCTGCTGGACGACCGTCTCGCCGCGTTTCCCGTAGGTTTTTTGGATGCTTTTCTTGATCTGTGTGATGGCTTCTTCTTTGGGCAGCACACCGCTGATGGCGAAGAAACAGGTCTGCATAATGGTGTTGACACGCCCGCCCATGCCGGTTTTGAGAGCGACATCGTAGCCGTCAATGACGTAAAATCTCAAATTCTTTTCAATGATGGCTTTCTGCACTTCAGCAGGAAGGTGCTGCCAAACTTCGCCGGGGCCGTGGCTGCTGTTGAGCAGGAAGACGCCGCCAGGCCGGGCATATTTGAGAACATCAATGCGCTCCAGGAAGCCAAACTGGTGGCAAGCTACAAAGTTGGCTTCGTTCTCACCGATCAAATAAGGGGCGCGTACCTGACCGGGGCCAAAGCGCAGATGTGAGATCGTGACCGAACCGGACTTTTTAGAATCGTAAACGAAATAGCCCTGCGCGCCGTATTCGGTCTCCTCTCCGATGATTTTGATTGAATTTTTGTTGGCGCCGACGGTGCCATCTGCGCCCAGACCGAAGAAGACGCAGTACACGGTTTGGGCATCGGCGATGGAAAAAGTGGGATCATAGTTCAGGCTGGTATGGCTGACATCATCTTGAATGCCGATGGTGAAATGGTTCTTGGGGGAGGCTTCTTTGAGGTTATCGAAAATGCCCTTGACCATGGCGGGGGTGAATTCTTTGGAAGACAGCCCGTAGCGCCCGCCGATGATTTGCGGAGCGCTGGTAAAGGGAGCGCTGCCGTCGGCTAGGCCTTCGTTGACGGCGGTGACCACATCCATGTAGAGGGGTTCCCCGGCCGCGCCCGGTTCCTTGGTGCGGTCGAGCACAGCAATCTTTTTAACCGATGCCGGTATGGTTTGCAGCAGGTGGGCAACTGAGAATGGGCGATACAGCCGGACGGTGATGACACCAACCTTTTCTCCTTGATTTGCCAGGAAATTGGCGGTTTCATCGCAGGTTTCCGCGCCCGAACCCATGATGATGATGATGTTCTCGGCGTCTGCAGCGCCTTTGTAATCAAACAAGTGGTAGGAGCGCCCAACCTGACGGCCAAAGTGATCCATCGTGTCTTGGACGATCTGCGGACAGGCGGCATAGAAAGGGTTGACGCGTTCGCGCGCCTGAAAGAAGACATCCGGGTTCTGGGCGGTGCCGCGCAGTACGGGATGATCGGGTGAGAGGCCGCGCTGGCGCGCGGCGACAATCGCCTCATCACTAATCAGGGCGCGCATATCGTCTTCGCTCAACTGCTCAATCTTGTTGACCTCGTGCGAGGTACGAAAGCCGTCAAAGAAGTGAATGAAAGGGATGCGCGACTCGAGCGCGGCTGCCTGTGAGATCAGCGCCATGTCCTGCGCTTCCTGAACAGAGGCAGAGGCAAGCATGGCAAACCCTGTGGAGCGGGCGGCGTTGATATCGGAGTGATCGCCGAAGATGGATAGGGCATGGGCTGCGACCGAGCGGGCCGAGACATGGAAGACCGTCGGGATTAACTCGCCGGCAATTTTATACATGTTGGGGATCATTAAGAGTAATCCCTGCGAGGCGGTAAAGGTGGTGGTGAGTGATCCTGTGGTGAGGGCGCCATGCACCGCTCCGGCGGCGCCTCCTTCGGACTGCATTTCCATCACGAGGGGCACCGTGCCCCAAACATTGGGTTTACTGGCGGCAGACCAGGCGTCGGCAAATTCCCCCATGCCGGAGGATGGTGTGATCGGATAAATGGCAATGACCTCATTTGTCCGGTAGGCCACATGAGCTACGGCCTCATTAGCGTCAATGGTTACGATTTCGCGTTGCATATAAAACTCCAAAAATGTATTCGTCGCTTGCGACGTTCAATTCTAACAGTATTAATCGGACGCGTGTACAGGCGTCATTCAACTAAAAAGTTTACCGGTAAATGGAAGTTCCAGGTAGTACTATAGATCATCAAAATACCTGTGCCCTGTCATAAAATGACAAGCGTTACCGTTTTTGGCCGGCAGGAGGGAGGTCTCCCGCTTCATAAAAAAAAGGCTGCGCCAGCAGCAGCGCCGCCAGTGATTTGGAATCGCGCAACCGCCCTTGAGCGATCATTTCGTAAACTTGGACTACGGGAATACTCTGCACCTGGATGAATTCATCGTCATCCGCATCAAGCGGGTCGTCGCACAGGTCGGTTGCTAAAAAAACATGCATGAGTTCATTGCAGTACCCGGCGCTCATATAGAACTCCCCAATTTTTTGGATCTGACCGGCAGCTTTGCCTGTTTCCTCGCGAATTTCGCGGGCAGCCCCTGCCTGCGGGTCTTCGTTCTCATCCAGTACGCCCGCGGGCAGTTCCAAAAGCTCCGCTCCCGCGCCGACGCGAAACTGGCAGACAAACCAGATGGCGCGTGCTGCATCTACCGCGATGACGGTTACCGCTGGTTTATGATCTACCAGGTCGTAGAGATAGTGGCGGCCGTCCGGCAGTTGGATGGTTACTTTTTGGACGTTAAAGGCGTGTGCCTCGTAGGTGGTTTTGCGGCCGAGGATGTGAGTGCTCATATTCCTCCAAAGAAACGGGCGATTCTATGCTCTGCCGGGCTAAACTTCAAAGGCTGTCCCGCCTGCCTGGTGATTTGGGGTGGTTGGTGGGAGGGCGGGCTGGCAATCTTGTGTAAAGAGGAAACGCCAGAAAGGTCTGATTGCGGACAAATTCCGTCAGACCTTCCTGATGATGACAAAACTTACCTCGGGGCTGTGTTGTGCTCAGGGGATTTGCAGGGTCTTTCCAGCGGAGATATCCCCGGGACCGGAAAGCTGGTTGACGGCAATGATCGCTTCGGGGCTTACGTCTCCAAAAGCACATGCAATTGTATAGATCGAATCGCCGGCTTGAACGGTGTAACTGGCGGGGTGGGGTTTCAATGCCCGCGCTCCGTAGGCGCTCGACCAGCTTCCGGATTGTGGGAGCGTTAGTACCGCGCCCGCGGCCGGTTTGGAATTCATGTTGAGACCGTTGGCCTGAAAGAGGGCGCCGATATCCAGGTTATACCGCCGGGCGATGCAAATCGGCCACTCGCCATTTTGAAGTGCATAGGTTGCAGGCAGGCTGAGTTGTGGGGTGGCAATGAAGGGAACTGCGGTGGGAACCGGAGGCTCAACAGTGGCAGCCGGGGCGCCGCCGCCGGCCTGCTCCGGAAGCGGGGTGGTCAACATGGCAAATGCGGTTTCGGTGGCTTTGACGGCGTCATCCACCATCGCTTGTACCGGCTCGGTGCCAACCTGAAAATCCAGTTCGCTGCTGGTGGGGGCACTGACATCCGTCGGGGCTTGTGAGGCTGAGCGCTGGCAGGCGGCAAGGGTGAGCGCCAGCAGGGCTATAGCCAGTGTAATTGTGAATGTTCGTAATCTCATTTCTTACTCCTTGCAATCGCTTGCTGCCAACCAGGATTTTTGGTCAAGACGAGGGAATTCTCAGCATCTTTTTCCATACTAGCATAACCCCGTACAGGCGTCAAGCAACGCAGCGCAGCCGTTAATTAGATGTAAGGAAACTGTATTGCGCCTGCGGCGCCCCTTTTAGGGTGTGAGGGTTGTTGAGGGTGCGGGGGTGACGGTAGGATCCGGTGTGGGGAGCTGCTCCAGCGGCAGGTTGAGTTCCACGTTTCCAGCGTACACCCAGGCATACCGGATGGTTGAGTTGACCAGCTCGATGGCAATCCACTCCGAATCCGCCGTGCGGCCGATGGCAACCGCGCTTTCGTCAGGCTGCATATAACCGACAATCGCGCTGGTCATCGAAGGCTCAAAGCGAATGTTGATGGAAGCAGGCCCCGGATTGGTGACCAGCGCGGGCTCTCTGCTGGTTTGTGTTTCGGCGGGCTGCGGCGTGTAAACGGGGGGTGTAATCGGAATGCCGGTGGGCGGCGGGGCATAGGTGGCGCCGACCAGGCGGGCGGCTTCCTGTTCATACTCGGAACGGAGCTTCTCACTCATAAGAACTTCTGAGTTGACTTGCTCCTGAGAGATTCCGCCCATAAAGTGCGCCAGGTCATTGATGACCAGGTCCATATATCTCACTGCTGAGGTGTGGAGGGTTTCCAGGCATGAGGGAGGAGGTATATTAATCACCTCGCGGCGCACGGCCAGCATCTCCAGCAGGGGCTGGCTGAGCAGTTTTTGATCGGTTAATTTGGCGACAAAGGAGATATCGTCAAAAATACGCATCTGGTCGTTGATTTTCTTGACCTCGAACCCAATCTGTCCGGGCGCGCATGGGTTGGGGGTGGGGGTGCTTTCCGGCGCTGCAACTGCTCCAGGAGCGCTGGCGCACCCGCCGAACAAAACAGCGCCCAGCAAGGCAACAATTATGGCTAGATAAACGGGAGGTTTCATCAATTCTCCTCTTGTTCTTTGGGTTTCAGCGTTTCGGATGGTCTTTTTGGGTTGTATTTGCCCCCTTTATTACCATTTTATGTGTGCTGAGCGGAGATGTCAAACCCGCGCGTTAGTCCATATAAAATGTTACTAAGATAACATCGTTAGGCCAAAAGAAAATGTTACTGGAGCCAACGATGTCCGAACAAGACCCAATGACCGTTGATGAACGCAGGAAATACATACACAAA
>JADLFQ010000018.1 GCA_020845515.1 Anaerolineaceae bacterium
ACTGTGAACATCTTTGAAACCTTGATCAAGGAGGCGGACCCGTCGGTAACATTATCATTTGAACCAACGATGTCTTTTCGGTAACATTATCATTTGGCTTGACAGGATGCGGTGCAGCGTGCCCTGGACGCTGTCTGTGACGAATGTTGTCGGGGGTGCTGTATAATAGAGGTGACAAGCTATCCTTGGTTTTATTCAAACGCCTGCAAAAACCAAATGTGTTTAGCATTTTTGCAATATAATGACAGGTAATCACCTAGCGTTTTTTGTCATTCATCTATCATTTTTTGAAAGGGCAGCTCACCATGAAAGTTTCTGTCACCCAACAACAACTTGCGCATGGGCTGGGTTTGGTTTCGCGGGCGGTTTCACCGCGCAGCACCCTGGCCGTACTGGCGAATATTCTGGTTGTCACGGATGAGGGCCGCCTGCGGCTTTCGGCAACCAACCTGGAACTTGGCATCTCTTGTTGGATTGGGGCGCAGATTGCCGATGAGGGTGCGATTACTGTGCCGGCACGCACGCTTTCAGACCTGGTGAACACACTGCCTAACGATATTGTCCACCTGGAATTGAACGCCGCCACGCAAACGCTCAACGTGCGCTGCGGCATGTCGAACACAGATATCAAGGGCATTGACGCGCAGGAGTTCCCCCCCATGCCGGTTGCCGATATGCAGGATGGTATCCAATTGAACGCCGCGGACTTCAAGGAGATGATTCAGCAGGTGGCTTTTGCCGCCTCGGCAGATGAAGCCCGCCCGGTCTTGCACGGCGTCTCCATGAATATTACCGGCGACACGGCCGTATTGGCCGCGACCGATGGCTTTCGCATTTCGGTGCGCCAGGCTGCGCTCTCTGAGGCGCTCGTCAAGCCGTTTAGCGCCATCGTTCCGGCACGCGCCCTGACCGAACTGGCACGCATTGCCAGCGATGGGGATGAGACTGTCAGTATGGCGCTTCCGCCGGGACGAGGACAGGTGATCTTCCGCCTTAAGGATGCTGAATTGATCTCCCAGTTGATTGATGGTAATTTTCCGGATTTTCGAGCGATCATCCCGCGCAGTTTCAAAGGCACCACCATCCTGACCACCAATGTTTTCCTTAAAGCCTGCCGTCAAGCCGAAATTATCGCCCGCGAGAGCAACAACGTCATCCGGCTGAATATCCAACCGGGCGGAGACCAACCCGGCAAGGTGGAAATTACCGCCCAGTCCGAGGAAACCGGATCGAGCGAGAACTTTGTGGAAGCAACGGTGGAGGGCAGCAGCATAGTTATTGCTTTCAATGTGCGCTTTTTGCGCGAGGTGCTTGAGGTGATCAAGACCCCGAACATCATCCTGCTGACCAATGCCAACAACACGCCGGCGATGATCCAGCCGGTTGGCGAGGATTCCTTCCAGCACGTCATCATGCCCATGCACCTCGGCTAGGTTGGGAGAGTGCACCTCCGCTGCCTGCATAAGCTGTTGGCGAGGATATGAGATCATGTACTTGAAGGTTCTCCAGCCCTGAAAAAGGGTTCTTGAAACGGCAGGTGAACAATGACTTTCACAATTGATTCCGGCGACCGTTTATTAAGTATTTATCTTGCCCTGGCGCAGTACCCGGTGCTCAACAGCCGCATGCGCATGCGCATGCGCGCTGAACTCTTTAACCGCGGGGTGATTGATATACGCGCCTTTGAAAATGAGGTGCGCGAGATGGCCATCCGCTCCCAGCGCCGCGAAGGCATGAAAGACCCATTTTTTGAGGAGCCGGGGCACATCTGGGAGATGCGTCTGGCGTATGTGCGCGATGTGCTCACGGATCTGGTCTTCAGCCAGCATTTGGCATTTGAAGAGATGGAAAATATCGTCAAGGAAGTGCTGAACGAGCGCGGTGTAAGTATTAAAAACTTGATGCTCTCGATTAACCCGGAACTGGCGCCGCAGGAGATGGTCTTTGAGCAGGCAATGATGATTGAGAACATGCCCGCTGCAGAGCGCGCCCGGTATGAGCCGCGCTTGCGGGAATCGAAAGTCGTCCTGATTCGTACGCTGATCAGCGACCAACTGCGCTATATCAATATTGCCAAAGATTGGTTTACGATCTCCGACCTGGCGGAGATCCGCCGCCACAAGATTGGTGCGGGGCGCATCGGCGGCAAGGCAGCCGGTATGCTTCTGGCGCTGCGCATTCTGCAAACGACTGACCCGGACATCCGCGCCATCATCCGGCCTGTTGAGTCATACTATATTGGCTCGGATGAGTTGTATAACTTTATGGCGCTCAATAATCTGGTGCACTGGAACGATCAGAAGTACAAAACTGAAGAGGAAATGCGCGCCGAGTACGATTATATTGTAGCGGATTTTGAATCGGGGCAGTTTTCTCCTGATATTGTGGAAAAGCTTAATGACCTGCTGCTGCGTGTTGGGCCGGCGCCGTTGATTGTGCGTTCTTCCAGCCTGCTGGAAGACAACTTCGGGACCTCGTTTGCCGGCAAGTACGAAAGCTACTTTTTGCCCAACCAAGCCAGCCCGAAAGAAAACCTGATCGCCCTCACCCATACGATCGCGCGGGT
Source organism: Anaerolineaceae bacterium (assembly GCA_020845515.1). GTDB lineage: Bacteria > Chloroflexota > Anaerolineae > Anaerolineales > Anaerolineaceae > Ch132. Next base: position 2,567 of record JADLFQ010000018.1, read on the forward strand.
GTATGCGTCCACCCTTAACCCGGATGCGCTGCTCTACCGGCGGCACAAGGGTTTGCAGGATTACGACGAGCGCATGGCAATTTTGATTCAGATTGTCGAGGGTGAAACCTTTGGCAATTACTTTCTGCCGCATGGGGCGGGGGTGGCGTTCAGCCGCAACCTGTACCGCTGGACGCCGCAGATCCGGCGGGAAGATGGTTTTGTCCGGCTGGTGTGGGGGCTGGGCACGCGCGCGGTGGAGCGTGTTGGCAATGATTATCCGCGCCTGATTGCCCTCAGCCATCCGCTTTTGCGCCCCTCCACCAACCCTACTGCCATCCGGCAGTATTCGCAGCAATATGTGGATCTGATTGACCTCAAGGAGAATGTCTTCAAAACGCTGCCCGTTCACGAGGTGATCAACATGCATTATCCGCCGCTGCGCTATCTGGCGCAGTTGGATGAGGACGGCTATTTCAGCTCGCTCCACAGCACCGTTATCGAAGGTGATCCGCAGAAGCTGGTGCTGACTTTTGACGAAATGCTGCGGCGCACCTCTTTTGCCAAAGTGATGAAGAATATTCTCCATATCCTGGAACACAGTTATAGTTCGCCAGTAGATCTTGAGTTCACCCTGCATCTGGAGAATAATGACGCGGGGCGGGCGGATTTATGCCTCAATATTCTTCAGTGCCGCCCGCAAAGCTACCTGTTCGACACCGTGCAAGAGCCGCTGCCCACTGATCTGCGTGATGATGATATTGTTTTTTCCACCCATTTTGTTGTGCCGGAGGGCTATATTCCGCGCGTGGATACGGTGGTTTTTGTGGTGCCGGAGGAGTATTTTAACCTGCCCACGCTGGAAGATCGCTTTAAGCTGGCGCGCCTGGTGGGGCAGGTGAACGCCGCGCTGACAGATGAGAAATTCATCTGTATTGGGCCGGGGCGCTGGGGAAGCTCCAATTCCGACCTGGGGGTGCCGATCTCGTATGGGGATATTTACAATGTGCTGGCGTTGGTGGAACTGGCGGGGAAGGACGTCGGCCCGGAGCCGGAGCCTTCGCTGGGGACGCACTTCTTTCAGGACTTGTTGGAGTCGCAAATCTATCCCCTGGCGATCTATCTGGATGATGCGGCGACGGTCTTCAACCACAAGTTCTTTTATCAAACTCCCAACCATTTGCAGGAATGGGTACAAACCGACGAAAAGATGGAACGCTGCCTGCGGGTTATCAAGGTCAAGGACTACCGCCCCGGCACGTGCATGCAGATTGTCATGAACGATGAGATGGGTCAGGCAATTGCGTTTATCCCTCCCAAGCCGTGCCCCGAATAAGGGGGGCAGGCCTAGTCAACTTTCGTAAACGGTTGTAATGGCGTCGCGCTCCGGGCGCGGCAGTATTTTTCCACTAAAGCGGTCGCGCACCAAGGCGCGGCCTTTTTTTACCACCCGTCCGATTGGGGCACAGGCGATGTCCTCAGATTGCAAGGCGCGGCAGATCGTCCCGCTTTGGGCTGGGGGGGCGGCCATCAGCAAAGCCCCCGACGCGATTGCCGCGAGCGGGTTGATTTGGAAGGCGCGGCAGACCTTTCCGGCGAGCGCCGGGATGGGGATGTCGGGCGAGTGGATTTCGAGCGTACAGCCGCATGCTTCCGAGAGCTCCCAGAGTGCGGCTGCCAGCCCGCCTTCGGTGGGGTCGTGCATGGCGTTGACTTTACCGGCGGCGCACGCGATTTGGGCGTCGCGCAGGACGCTGATGCCGGGGTCGTAGAGAAAAGCGGCGGCCTGATGAATTTCCTCCCGGGAAAGCAAGCCCTCCAGCCGGTGAGGGAATTCCCGCGCCAGCAGGGCAACCGCCTCGATGGGGACGCCTTTGGTCAACAGGAGGACATCGCCGGGGGCGGCGCCGCGCGGGGTGATCAGGTCTTGCGGGGCGACTTCGCCGATGAGCGTCCCTGCAAGGATGGGGCGGGGCAAGCCGTGGGTGATTTCGGTGTGTCCGCCGATGACTGCCACGCCGATTTGCTGGCAGGCGCTGAACAACTGGGCGCTGATGCGTTCCACCAATGCGGCATCGGTTTTGCCTTCCGGCAGCAGCAGTGTCGTCAGGTACCAGAGCGGTTTTGCGCCGGTGGTGGCGATGTCGTTCGCGGCGACCTGGACGGCGTACCAACCGATTTCGTCGGTGGCAAAGGTGATTGGCTCTGCTTTGAAGACGAGCAGGCGCCCGCTTCCCTGGAGAACTGCGCAATCCATCCCGATGCCTGGGCCGAGGACGATGCGGGGGTCGTCGTTGTGCGGGGCGCGCCCGATCAGGCTGGCAAGCATCTCCGGGGGCAGTTTTCCGAGGGGTAAGGGCTGGGGTTTGGCCATGTGGGTTCCCTTTCTTTGGTGTGTGCTCGATCGCGCCCTTGCAGGCGCAGGGGATGGTTAACCGTAAAAATCTTGCAATTGAAAGAGCAGCACGATTGTAATCAGTTGTAAAGCGGCGATAAACAGCAGGGCGCTTCTTTTCTCTTTGAAGAGTGAGCGCAGTGCATCTGCGGAGAAGAGTGCGACCAGCGGGGTGAAGAAGAGGTACAAGCGCTGGGCTTCGCCGTTGGTCTGTCCGAGTGTGACCAGCAGGAGATAAATCACCAGAAATGTGAGCGCCAGCGCGTCCAGCCGGGAAGCCTGGCGGCGCAGGAAAGCACGGGCAGCCTGGACGAGGCGAACGAGCAGGAGCAGAATGAGCGGGAAGCCCGTCCAGGTGGCAAATTCGGCGTTGTTTAAGAGCAGGGCGTGCCGGATGCGCTCTCCCCAGGTGTCGAAATGCCATGTGGTGCGGTGGTTGGCAAAGGCGCTGAGGTAGCGGGCGACGATATCGTAGTTGAGGAAAACACGGAAAAAGAGCGCAAATGCGGCGGCTCCTGCCAGGATGCCGAGGAGGAGCAGGATGGTCTGCCGCAGGCGGGGCGCGGCCGGCTGGCGCAGCCATTCCATGCCAGCCCATAGCATGACAAAGGGCAGCAACGCGAGGAGGGAAAAAGAGAAATAGAGGACGGTATAGCCGGCCGCGCCCAGCAAAAACCCCCCCAGGAAAGAGGGCCTCTTGAGTGCGAGCAGCGCTGCGCTCAGGACGAGCAGGAAGAACAGGGGGTAGAGCACTTGGTCGAGAAATACCGGGATGAGAATGACGTTTGGGCAAAGGATATAGACGAGCGCCGGGAGGAGTGCATCTTGTGAGTCTTTGAACAGGCGGCGGCTGAACCAGAACAGCACCCCAAGCACGAGAAAAGCGGCCAGCGGGTAGGTGTAGGCGGCCAGCTTGGTGAGTTTGTAAAAGCGCTCTTCCACGGTTTGTGAGGGGCTGAGCAGGCTGGCGGCTTTTTCGGCGGCGGCGTATGGGATCAAGATGCCGGGCGGTTTGGTGCCGAGGTAGCGGTCCTGGCCGTAGAGGGTCTCAAAGTTGTAGAGGGCGGGGTAGAGCGGCGGCTGCTCTGCGGCTGCCCAGGCATAGCCGTTGAAGACTGAGTCGGCGTATTTGAGACGGATAGTCTCAAAGCCGCCCCCGGCGATGAACCCGAAGCTCACCTGCAAGCTGTAGCCAAGCGCGATGAGGATAAAAATGTTGCGGGGGAGCTTTGGACGCGAGAGGACGAAGTGGATTACGAGCAGTGTGAGGAAGAAGAATACCAAAAAGAGCCCGTACTGGTGGGGGTAGATCTCCTTGGGTGTGATGTACCACTTCCACCCTGGAATTGCCATAAAGGTTTTGAGATTAAAGACGAGCACGGTCCAGTGAAAGAGCGAGAGCGCCGTCATGAGCAGGAGGGCGAGGGCTTTGAAGATTGAACCGTCGCGCCATTTTTGCGAGAAGGCGGCGGCGTAGCTGCAGGCGAGCAGGGCGAGCGTTTGTATTCCCGCGGCTGCCGTCCAGAGGATGAGCGGTGCGGCACGCTGGAAGGCGGCGCGCAGAAGGTCAACCGCGTAGAGCATCCAGGCCGGGTAGGTAAACAGGATATCCTGCAGGCGGTAGGAGAGCCGGGTGGAAAAAACAAGTGTGAAACCGATGAGGAAAAGGGTGATGAAAAGGGCTGCGAGGAAGGCGGACAGCAGGTGGTCGCGGGTGAGGAGGTGATCATCCAGGCGGCGGCAAAGGTGCATGAGCCAGGCGGTGTCTTTGCGGGCGCGGCGCGCGGCCCACCCCAACGCGATGAGGGTGAGTATGGCGGCCAGGCCCAACACCAGCCGGGCGAGTGAGTAGCCGAGCAGGAGGCTGCGCCCGGCCTCGGAGGGCCTGGCGAAGAGCAGGATCGCGGCGACGGCACCTTCGGTGAGCATGAGCGCCAGCCAGATTTTGAACGCCGCGGGTTTGCATTTTGGTGTTTGTGCGAGGGCTGGTTGATCCATTCCAAGCCTTATTGTATCTTAAGGGCGTTTGAATTGAGATGTAATCTTTTCAGGGGGCGGGTTGAAGTTGTCAGGGGAATTGTTCCATAAAAAAAAACAAACAGAAACAAATCAGGGGTCTTGGAGGGTTTTCAGAGGTGCGGAGGAAGGGGCCGCGCGGAGCTCCTCGTTTACTTCAATGAGCGCTTGATGGAGCGTTTTGGTAATTTCTTCGGTAGCGCCGCCGAGTATTTGATGGGTGCGCAGCAGGCTGGTGATGCTGCGGGTTGCGAGACTGAGGGCGCGCAACATGCTGATGTAGTCGAGGGGGTCTTCGAGGTTATCGCAGTGCTCGATGGCGCGGCGGATGAAGACACGCAGCATGAGGATTTCATCCTGCAGGTTGTTGGCGGGGAATGCCTCCAGATCGCGGATTTCTACGGATTTGAAGCGAGGGGAGTAAAAGCCGTGCTTGAGGGCGTTTGTATTGTCCATGGGGGCTCCCCGGCGGCGGGGTGTTTTTGGGGCAGTGTTTGTGCGAGCACGGGGGCAGACTGTTTTTACGGGCAAAGGGAACCTCCGGAGATTAAGGTTTTTTTCTCAGGATAGGCGATATTTGCCGGTTTACAACCTGTTAAAATATGGAGGTTAACCTGTTAAAAGTGACAGGTTTGACCCCCACCCCGACCTTCCCCTGCTTTGGGGGAGGGCACGACGCCCCCACCCCGACCCCCCCCGTTTTGGGGGAGGGGGTTAATACGCCGGGGAGAGGCCAAACTCGTCCTGGAAGGCAAGTTCGTAGCCTTCGAAGACATCTGCCAGGATCATTTTGCCTTTCTCGATGGATGAGCCGGTGGCGGGTGCGAGCGCGCCGTTCTTGGTGACGATATCGGGCGGGGTGGGGAAGATGGAATATTTTGGGTAGCGCGGCGCGGCTTCGTCCGGCAGTTTTTCCATATCCACTATGCCCGGGTTGATGCCCAGCATGGCTGAGGTCTCCAGCAGAGCGGCGTGTTCCGGGTCCCAGCCGGGGAATTTTCCGTTGAACAGTGCGTCCAGGGTATTGTCCTTGACGAACGGCGCCCAGCCGGTGAGCAAAATTTTGCATCCCAGCTTTTCCAAGCCGCGCCGCTGGCGCGCCAGCTCAATGCCTTCCACCAGGAAATTCTGATTTTCCAGGTGGGCGTTGATCAAAACGATGCGGCGCACGCCGTGACGCAGCAGTTCTTCCAGGATATCGCGCACGGTTGCGATCAGTGCTTCTGCGCCGATGCAGGTTGTGCCGGGGAACCGGTCGCCACCGCCGATGGTGGCCTGAGAGCGATAGCCGTAAGTTAGGGGGGGCATGACTACAGCCGGGTAGCGATTTGCCAGTTCCAGCGCGATTTCGTATCCCATCATATAGTCAAATCCAATAGGAAGGTGGGGGCCATGCTCTTCGATGGCGCCGGCTGTTAAAATAAAGATGGCGTTTTCCCTTACCTTTTGATCGAATTCCTGCCAGGTCAGGTGTTCCATGAGGCGTTTATCGAGTGCTGGAGAGGTCATGAAAAATAAGCTCCTTTGTAAATGATTGTAAAAGCGATGAGGCTATAAACCGAATTCGGTTTTGAAGGCTTCGGCGTAACCGTTGAACACGTCCTGGAGGATGCGCTTTCCTTTTTCAAGGGAGGTTCCTTTTGCGGGGGCCAGCGCGCCGTTTTTTGTGACCACATCCGGGGGCGTTGGAAAGATGGAATATTTTGGATAGCGGGGGCACGACTCATCAGGGAGTCTGGACATATCCACGTATTCCGGATGGATCGCCAGCATGGCAGAGGTTTCGATCACGGCGGCGTGCTCAGGGTCCCAGCCGGGGAATTTTCCGTCGAACAGTGCGTCCAGGGTGGCATCCTGGACGAAGTTCCCCCACCCCGTCAGTAAAATCTTGCAGCCGTGTTTTTCGAGGTTGACGTTCCGGCGAGCCAACTCGATCCCTTCCACCAGGAAGTTGTGGTTTTCCAGGTGGCTGTTGTTGACGACAATGCGGCGCACACCGTGGCGCAGCAGCTCTTCCAGGATATCGCGCACGGTTGCGATCAGCGCCTGTGCGCCGACACAGGTTGTGCCGGGGAACTGGTCGCCGCCACCGACGGTTGCCTGGGAGCGGTAGCCGTATTGCAGCGGCGGCATGACGACCACCGGGTAGCGGTTAGCCAGCTCCAACGCGACCTCGTGTCCCATCAGATAATCGAACCCGATGGGCAGATGCAGGCCGTGCTGTTCGATGGCGCCGACCGTCAAGATAAAAATATAGTTGTCTTTTACACGCTGGTCGAATTCCTGCCAGGTGAGGTGCGCCGCCAGGCGTTTGTCTCGTTGAGGAAGGGTCATGCTTAATCTCCTTTTTATTCGGTAAAGTATTTTAGGACAGGATAATCAAACTCCCACTCCGCCCCTTACGATTCTCAGCGAAAGCGGGGCGGCAGCCAAATTCGCCGCCACTCCGCACTGCGCGGTCCTGGAGGAGTTCGCTCCAGGACGCTGCGCGGCCCCCACCCCGGCCCTCCCCAAAAGGTGGGGGAGGGAGAACACCCGGAATGGTTTGTACAGGATTTGAAAACAGTCCGCAGGTATTTCATGAATCACAGTCATGCTATCCTTCAATCCACGCTGCGTTCGACGCGGCGGTAGGGCTGCCCGTAGGCCGCAGACCAACTTACCCTGCCGACCGCGAAGACGATGGCGAGGACGGTAAAAAGGTAGGGGATCATCAGGGCAAACTGGTAGGGGATGCCCATCCCCAAAGCTTGAATGCGCAATTGCAGTGCATCGGCAAACCCGAAGATGACCGCGCCCACCAGCGCGCCGAGGGGATTCCATTTTCCAAAGACAATGGCGGTATAGGCGATATAGCCCCGTCCGGCGGTCATTCCTTCCTGGAAGATCGTAGTTTGTCCAATGGAAAGAAAGGCGCCTGCCAGCCCGGCGACCAACCCTGATACGAGGATGGTGTAAATGCGTATCCGGTACACATTCAAACCGACGGTATCTGCGGCGCGGGGCGTTTCGCCGACGGCGCGGATGTTCAGCCCCCACTTGGTGCGGAACATGAAGAAATTGGCGATTGGCACGCTGAGGAATGCCAGGTAAACCAATGGTGATTGGTTGAAGAGGATGTTTCCCAACACGGGAAGATCGCCCAGCAAAGGAAGCCGCCAGATGGGCAAGCCGGTGATGTCCGGTGTTCTGCTCATCGCCCCAAAAATTTGCCGGAAGATCAAGCTGGTGGTCCCCAAGGAAAACACGTTCAACGCCACAGCGGTGACGATATGGTCGGTGCCGATGATGACAACAAAAACGGCAAACAGGAGAGATAAAACCATTGCCGCCAGCATGGCTCCCAGCGCGCCCAACCAGGGGCTTCCCAGGTAATAGGTGACGACGACGGCGGTCATAGCGCCCATGAGCATGAAGCCCTCGGTGGCGATGTTCATAATACCTGCCCGTTCGCAAAAGATGCTTCCCATCGCGACCAGCAGGATGGGAGTCGTCAACCGGAAGACGGCGGCATAAAAATCTAATGAAGTAAAAATGAACGCAAATTGGGAGAGCAGATCAGCCATTTTAGTTTCCTGGTTGAATTTCTTTTTTAAAGACATCCATCTGCTTCTCGCGCTTCCACCAGCGCCATCCAAAGCGGATGTGGTAACTCGCCAGTACGAACAAAATGATCAGGGCTTGAATCACATAAATCAAAGTGGAAGGGATCCCCAGAGAAATTTGCATGCCGTTGGAGCCGGAACGCAAAGCGCCAAAAAAGAAGCCGCCCAGCAGGACGCCAAACGGATGAAGCTGACCGACCAGGGCGGCAGCAATGGCATCGTAGCCAAACCCGCTCAAGAAAGATTCCAACATGCGGTATTCTGTTCCGATAATATGGAGGGTTCCCGCCAGACCGGCCAGGCTGCCGCTGATCAAGAAGGACGTCAACATCGTTTTGGGGACATTGATCCCGGCGGCTTCGGCGGCGCGCTGGTTGGCGCCGACAAACCGGATGTTGAAACCCGGCACAGTGCGCCACAAGAAGAAATAGCACAGCACAACCAAGATCAGGGCGATGAAGATGCCAGGATGCAGGCGCATTTCCGGCACCAGGATGGGCAGCCGCGCGGTTTGGGCGACCTCTGCTGTTTTTGCGTAGAGCTGACCAGGTTCCCGTAAAGGCCCGCGTACCACCCAACTTAACAGCAGCGCCGCCATATAATTGAGCAGCAGGGTGACGATCACTTCGTTGATGCCGCGTTTTGCTTTCAGCCAGGCTGGCAGCCAGGCGTAAGCCATGCCTCCGACCATACCGGCGATCATGCACAGGGGAATATGAATAAAGGGGGGCAGGCCAGTAACTTTTGTCCCGACCCAAACGGCGAAGATGCCCCCAATGAGGATTTGCCCCTCGACACCGATATTGAATATTTCGGCGCGGTAGGCGATGGTTACCGCCAGACCGGTGATTAACAACGGCAGGGATTTAATGATGGTCGTTCCAATTGCGGATTTGTTTCCGATGGCGCTCTCGAAGAGCGCCTGATAAGCCAGCAGCGGATTGAAGTTCATGACCAGCATCAACACACCACAGACAATTAAAGCAGCCGCAACAGCAATGAGGGGCGGCGAGAGTCTCTTCCAGAGGGATAAGGCAGTCTTTTGCAGGTTTTTGAGCCTGAGGAACGCGGGGATTTTGAAGGTTGTTTTCATGGCAAAGAGTCTTCCTGCTGCTCCAGCCGGACACCGGCCATCATCATCCCAATTTGATTCACGTTCGTTTTCTCCACCGGAGCAATTCCCATCAACTCACCACGGTACATCACGGCAATCCGATCGCTGAGGCGAAAGATTTCCTGCAATTCAGTTGAAATCAGCAGGATGGCGGCACCTCTGGAGCGCTCCTGCACCAGTCTTTCATAGACCTGTTGGGTCAAGCCCACATCCAAGCCGCGTGTCGGCTGAGCTGCGATCAACACCCTGGGCTGGTGGCCCAGGGCAGAGGCGAGAACAACGCGCTGCTGGTTTCCGCCGGAAAGTGTGGCTACAGCAGCGCGGGGAGAAGGTGTTTGGATGTTGAAGGTGCTGATCGAGTGCTGGACAAACTGGCGTATCGCTTTTGGGTTCAAGATTCCTCGCCTTGAATAAGGCGGTTTCGAAATATGACTGGCGACCATGTTCTCTTCCACAGTCAGCTTGACAGCCACGGCGCGGTCCAGCCGGTCGCTTGGGATATGGGCAAGCCCAAGCTGGTGTAATTGATCCGGTTTGTAATGGCTGACTTCCTGCCCGTGCAGGAAGACTTGACCTTCGCGGATGCGCCGCAGCCCGCAAAGCACTTCTTCCAATTCCTGCTGGCCGTTGCCATCCACCCCTGCGAAGCCGAGGATCTCGCCTTCATGCAAGCTGAAAGAGATATTGTTGAGCGCCAGGGCGCCCCGCTCTCCAACTGCTTTGATGTTTTGCACTTCCAAAGCGATCTTTCCCTGTTTCAGGGGGGGCTTGTGGACATCGAAGATCACCTCGCGTCCGACCATCAGGTGCGCCAGTTCGTGCGGCGTTGTGTCAGAAGTTTTTACTGTCTCGACCACGCGCCCATCCCGCAACACTGTAACCCGGTCGCTGATTGCCATCACCTCTTCCAGTTTATGGGTGATAAGGATGACGCTCACCCCCCTGGCGCTCAGGCGGCGCAGGACGGCAAAAAGATCATTGACCTCCCCGGGGGTAAGCACGGCCGTCGGCTCGTCCAAGATCAACAACTGAATCTCGCGGTAAAGAGCTTTGAGGATTTCCACCCGCTGCTGCGCGCCGACTGGCAGGCGCCAGATGACGGCGCGGGGGTTCACTTCCAGCCCAAACTCCCGGCTCAGTGTATTGAGACGGGTTTCGATATATTCCAGATCTAACAGCAGCCCGCGGGTAGAAGCCAACCCTAAAGAGACATTTTCTACGACCGACAGCACCGGGACCAGCATGAAGTGCTGGTGTACCATGCCGATGCCCAAAGATACCGCCGCGTGGCTGTCCGGAATTTCCATGGGCCGGCCGCGCCAGTAAATTTGTCCTGCATCCGGCTTGAGCTGGCCGTAAAGGCAGTTCATCAGGGTGGTCTTCCCTGCGCCGTTTTCACCCAGCAGGGCCAGGATCTCGCCTTCCCGAACGTCCAGAGAAATGCGGTCGTTTGCCAGGACGCCTGGAAAGGATTTGGTTATGTTGTCGAGACGCAGCATTTCACCCATGGCAAACCTTGAGGGGGGACTGGCAGGTTTAGGAAAGAACCTGGCAGTCCCCAGAAATGGAAGTTGGTTTTACAAGTCAGTCCGGACGGGGATATCCAGCTTGCCGTCAATATACTGCTGCAGTCCGTCGTTAATTTCCTTCTGCAGGTCTTCCGGTACATTTGTACCGCACCAGGCCAGGTGTTGGGCATCGTTCTTGATGCTGTAAACGGAATAGCCGGATTTCAGGGTTCCTTTTTGGAACTCTTCGCCGGAGAGCTTCAGCAGGTATCCTGGAAGCTGTACCACGCTCAACAGCGTCTGCTCGGGCGCATACTGGCAGACATCTCCGGTCCACCCGATGACTTTGACGTCAACGCCTTTGGCTTTGGCTTCTTCGATCGCTTCGAAAACGCCAAAATCGCCCGAACCGGCAACGGATAAGATGACATCCACGCCTGATTCGATAGAAGCTTTGGTTAATTCCTTTGCTTTTGCCGGGTCTTGCCAACTGCCGACGTAGCCGATCACCGTTGTGGCCTCAGGGTTGACCGCTTTGGCGGCATTCTCGAATACTTCCTTGTCGTAAGAGACCAGAGGCGATTCTGTCCCGGCGATCCAGGCCAGCTTGTTGGTCTTGGTCATCTTGGCGGCCACAATGCCCGCAAAGTAAGACACTTCACCGGTAACCCAGCCGTTGGAACTGAAGTTATCTCCGCCTTCTGTATGTTCGTTGATGTTGACCCAGGTAGTATTCGGAAACTCCGGGGCGACCTTTTTCATCGGGTCGGCAAACAGCCAGCCAGGGCCGAAGACAATATCATAGCCTTTTTGTCCGTATCCCCGCATCAACTCTTCCATATCTTCGGTCTCGGTATTGTCCACATAGCTGACATCCCAACCGTATTCTTTACTGAGCTGCTGCATGGCTTCCCAGCATGAGGTGTTCCAACCGGTATCGGCCAGCGGTCCTTCCAGCAGGACAGCTGCTTTAATAACTTTTTGAGCCGTTGGGGCTGCCGGTGCTGTCCCACCGCAGGCGGCCAGCCCGACGATGCTCACCAGGCAGATGACTACCAGCCATACATTAATCTTTTTGAACATTTGCTCCTCCATATAGGATATTGTACTGGTTGACAGGATAAGGTGTTGTGGTAAAGACGGCCAATGGGAAAATAAAGTGCATTCCCTGAAAATCTTTTATGAAAGCACCTCCTTCCTGGGTCTGGCTGACCCAGAAGCGATCTCTCCGGCTCCAACTCAGTTTGCGCCGATGTGGTCACTTTTTTGGGGGGATTGTGCATCGCGAATGGCGCGAAGCAGTTCGTCAATCGGGTTGCCCTTCAACAGGTAGCGAAAAGCACCTGCTGCCAGCGCTTCTTGATGTTTGATTTCGTCCATGAACAATGTGATTACAATGACCTGTACGCCTGGATAGCTGCGGGTAATGGCGGCTGTGACGGCTATGCTGTCCATGCCCGCAAGGTCGAGGTCTATCACTACGACATCCGGCATTGTCTTGCCGCATAGCTCCAGCGTCTCGTCTCCGTTGGCGGCCAGTCCGACGACCTGCATGTCTTCATGGGTGCTGATATGGTTTGCCAGCCCACGCCGGGCCATTTCATGGTGATCAACGAGCAAGATGCGGATTGGAGGAAGGGTCATAAAATCATCCTGCCTGAATAGACAGGCATGGTTACATGTTAAGAAAAACCGACTTTTGGGTAAATCGGGCGGGTGGGGGATTTTCTGATCGGCCAGATGGGGGAGAAAAGAAAATCTATGCGAATAGACGACGTTCCAGAGCAAATTTTACGGCTTCGAGCCGGCTGGAAACCCCCAGCTTGGCGAGGATGTTACTGACGTGGGTCTTGATGGTGGAGCGGCTGACGCCCAGCGCGGCGGCGATTTCAGGGTTGTTTTGGCCTGCGACCATTAAATGCAAGACTTCAAGCTCCCGGTTGGTCAGCCCGGTGTTTGTTGGGGTGGTGGCTGAATGGATGAGCGCCTGTGCAGCTTCGGTAGAGAGCGTGGGGATGCCGGCCCAGGCTTTTCGAATGGCTTCTCCGAGTTCGTCAATGGAAACGTTTTTATGCAAATAGCTGGTGGCGCCAGCCTGCAGGGCGGCCTTCACCATCTGGTCGTCTTCGAAGCTGGTGATGGCGATGATGCGGATGTCGGGATATTTTTTTGTGATCATCCCGGCGGCCTCCACCCCGTTCATCCTCGGCATGACCATGTCCATTAGGATGACGTCTGGTTTGAGCTGCCCGCACAAACTCAAAGCCTCAAACCCGTCTCTGGCTTCACCGATCAGTTCCAAGTCGTCGAAGGCTTGTAAAAACACGCTCAATCCCCGCCGCACCATGTCGTGGTCATCAACAAGAAGGACGCGGATGGTTTGCCGGCTGCGTGTTGGGCTCATAATACGACCTGTGACTGCGGGTTCTCCCAGTGAAGACCAAGGGTCGTTCCTTCACCGAGCTGACTGTTGATCTCCAGGACTGCTCCGATGGCAGCAGCGCGTTCCTGCAGGATCTTCAACCCCAGCCGGTCCGGCGGTACGGCTTCGATGTCGAAGCCGCAACCGTTGTCGCGGATGAAAAGGGAGACCCTCTGCGGCTGATTATTGAAAGCGATCAAAACCCGACTGGCGCGGGCGTGTTTGACGATATTGTTGAGAGTCTCCTGGGCAATGCGGAAGAAGGCGGTCTGGACTTCGGCCGGGAGGGGGCGGCGCCCCTCCAGCTTGAGTTCCACTACAACCTGGGTGCGCCCGGCCAGACCGTCCGCCAATTGGCGGATGAGATCACCCAGGTCTGCGTTGATCAAAGCTTTGGGTCTGAGTTCCACCAGCAGGTTGCGCATCTCCGCCAGCGCGCCGCGCGTCAGTTTTTGCAACTCAACCAGGCCCTCTTTCACTGTTTCGGGGCTGCGGTTCCAGATGCGGGGCAAGGTCTCCGCCATGACGGTTGCCGAAAAAAGCGACTGGCTGACGGCGTCATGCATTTCACGCGCCAGACGCTGGCGCTCTTTGAACGCGGCGAGTTCCTGTGCCTGCTCGTACAGCCGGGCGTTACGGATGGCGATAGATGCCTGGTTGGCAAAGGCTCGCAGCCGTTCGATCTGCGCGGGTTGGAAAAAATTGGGGGCGGCGCTCATCAGGTAGATGTAACCGATGAGCTGATCGTCGAAAACGATGGGCGCTCCGGCGATTGATCTCACCCATTCCATGCCCTTTGCTTTCATCCAGAGGGGCAGGTCGTTTGTCCGGTGCATATCCTCCAGCGGGATCTGGGCAGACAAGAGGGGCTGGACCTCCCCTGTTCCTGGGCGTTTCTTGTGGCGCGCCACATGGGCGGTTTTCCGGTCCTCTCCGACCAGGAGAATGGCGGCGGCATCGTGCGGCACGACGCGTTCCACGTTGGTCAGAATACGGTCGAGCACCTCGTTGATATCCAGTGTGCTGTTCAGGGTGGCGGCGGTGTCGGCCAAGGCCTCAGCCAGGGTGCGCTGCTCGTGTTCGGCAAATTCCGCCTGTTTGCGCGCGGTGATATCGGTGGAAATGCCACACACTGCGTAGGACTCTCCGGTGGCCCGCCGCAAGGGGAACAGGACGGTCAGCAGGGTGAAAGGCGGATGTCCCGGGCGGCAAAAGGTTTCTTCAAATTCCTGTACAGAGTCGGTTGCGACGACCACCTGGTCGTGTCCTTCAAAGATATCCGCAATTTCTTTCGGCAAGACTTCGTGGGGGGTTTTTCCTTGAATATCCTCGTTTTTGATGTTGAAGACAAGTTCGCTCATGCGGCTGGTGAGGATATACCGGCTTTGCAGATCTTTGATGTAAATGAAGGCCGGGGTATGGTCGAGGATGCCCTGGAGCAGGATGTCGTTATCAAGGGGGTAGGCTGGGCGGCTGGCGGGTATGTTCATGGCGACCTTTGTGAGGCGAGGCGGACGATTTTCCCGGTGGTGATTTTGTTCAGGTCTTCGCGCCCCAGGCGGAAGACGGCGCGCGGTGTGCCCGCGGCGGCCCAGATCTCCGGGTAGTTCAGCAGGTCTTCATCAATGAAGGTTTGCAGGGGCTGCGGGTGTCCGAGGGGCGGCACGCCGCCGATGACAAAGCCGGTGTGCTGGCGGACAAAATCAGGGCTGGCTTTTTCCACCGGCTCGCCGGCCAGTTCGCTCAGACGGGCTTCATCTGCCCGGTTGCTGCCGCTCACCAGGACAAGCAGGGGCTTTCCGCTGTGGCCGCCTTTGAACACCAGCGACTTGACGATCTGTGCGATCTGGCAGCCGATGGCCTCGGCGGCTTCCGGCGCGGTGCGCGTGGAGGCGGGCAGTTCGACCACTTGCAGGGGCAACCCCAGCGCCGCAAGAGCGGCCTGTACTTTTTGTGCGTTTTCGCTGAGTTGTTCGGGCATGGGTTTCCTCCAAAAAAAAGGGGGGTGTGAGCTGTGGGGCGTTCCGCCGAGCGTGATATACTCCAGTTAAAGGGCGGGGCATCCGACCCTGTCAAGTATATTCGATAAATTACTGCTTACAGGCATGAAATATACGCTTTCCTTTTTGTTCGCGGTTTTTATTGTCCTTGCGGCGGCGTTTTTGCCGCGCAGACAGCCGAACAGCACAAAGCCGCCGGCGCGCGGGCACAGCCGCCTTTATTTTGGGGCGCTGCTGCTTGCGTTTGCAGCCGGCGCGGCGGTGCGGCTTTTCCGCTTTGGGGCGCTGCCCGGCGGGATTTTTATTGATGAAGCCGTGATCGGCTATGACGCCTACGCGCTTTTGCATTATGGCATTGACCACAACGGTTTCAGCTATCCGGTGCACCTGGCTTCGTTCGGCAGCGGTCAGCACGCGCTCTATGCTTATCTTTCCATGCCTTTTATTGCTGTCCTCGGACTGAACGCGGTCTCGGTGCGGCTGGTGAACCTGGTCTTTGGATTGCTTTCGCTGGGGGTGTTTTATTTGCTGGTTCTGCGCACCGACGGGCGCAAGACCGCGCTGGCGGCTTTGTTTTTGCTGGCGGTCAACCCGTGGCATATCATGATCTCCCGCTGGGGGCTGGAATGCAACCTTTTTCCGGCGGTCTTTTTGCTGGCGACGTGGCTGCTGGTGCGTGCACTGCAGGGGGAGCGCGGCGGCTGGGCGGCAATGCTGCTCTACGGGCTGTCGTTGTATGCCTATGGCACGGCATATTTTGTCGTACCGGTGTTTCTGCTGATGCTGGCGGGCTGTCTGGGGCTGCACCGCCGCTTGAAGGTCAGGGCTGTGCTGGGGGGGGGTGCGATCCTGCTGGCGGCGGGGCTGCCGGTTGGTTTGTATGTGATGGTCAATGCGCTGGGGTGGAACACCCTCCAAATCGGCGGCATCACCATCCCCCGGCTGCCGGCGGCGGCGCGCTTTACACAGGTGTTTTCACCTTTTTCGGGAGCGGGCTTATCCGCATCGCTGGCTGGAAACGCCGCCGCGCTGGCGCGCCTTTTGGCTTTTCAAACAGACGGCGATCTCTGGAACGCCATCCCCGGTTTTGGAAGCCTGTATCTCTTCGGCCTGCCGCTCGCGGCAGGGGGGTTGTGGGCGTGCCTGCAAGAGATGCGAACAGGGCGGGCTTTCCGGGTGAGGAGTGTCTTTCTGCTTTGGCTGGCTGCCGGTATTTTGCTGGCGCTGGCAATGCCGGTGAATATCAACCGTGCCAACATTCTTTTTCTGCCGCTGATTTATCTGGCGGCGCGCGGGCTGATCTTTGTGTGGGACCGCTCCAAGCTTCTGGCCGGGGGGCTGGTTCTGCTCTGCCTGGTTTGGTTTGGGCTGTTTGTTAACGCCTATTTTACCGTGTATCCACAGCAGATCGGGGCGGCATTTAACGAGTCGCTTGGGGAGGCGATTCGGGAGGCTTCTGACCATACGGACGGGACGGTGTACATCACCAAAGAAGTGCACCTGCCGTACGCATACGTGTTGTTTTATGAACAGCCCCCGCCGTACGAATTTTTAAATACGGTGACGTATGTGGACGCGGAAGCGGAGTTTCGCGATGCTGCCTCGTTTGGGCGCTACCGATTTGCTGCTGCGGTGGATATGCCGCGGGGGGCCGGGGCGTATGTGATCGGGAAGCGCGAGGCGGTGCAGTTTGATCTGGCGGGGGGGCGTGTGATCTCAACGCGGTTGTTTAACGTCCTGATTCCGGGGGCGGAATGAAGAAAATCTTGTATCCTGCAAGGTTCTCCGGCCTGGCGGCGGAGAAAACGGGAGAAAGGAAAATTGTGATGACAATTAGAAAAGCAAACAAGCTTGAGATATGTTTTCCGGCGTAAACCTCTTTGCTTTTTATACCGGGCTGGGTGCGGTCATTGGCGTCTGGCAGGTGGCGCGCCGCGCGCCGCAGCAGGAGCTGGCGCGCTGGATCGGCGCGGCCTGGGCGGTTTTGCTGGGCTGTTTGCTGGGATCCCGGGCTGGTTTTGTCTTCTTTCATCTGACGTATTACCGCAACCATGCTGCCGAGGCCTTTCAGCTTTGGAGGGGCGGGCTGGATTGGCCCGGCGCGCTGTTGGGAGGGCTGGCGGCTTTCGCGGTTGTCTGGCGGCTGTGGCGCGCTCCGCCGGGGCGGCTGGCTGATGGGCTGGCGCCGCTGGTGCTGCCACTGGCGGCGGGGGTGTGGCTGGGCTGCTGGGAAGCGGGCTGCGCTTACGGCGGGGTACAGCAGGGGGGCCTTGGGCTTGCCGTTGTGGATGAGACCGGGCTGGTTCTCAGGCGGTTTCCTTTGCAGGCGCTGGCTGTGCTGGCGCTGATTGTACTGGCGGCATGGCTGGATGTGCGGCCTTTCAAATCCATTCCGCCGGGCCGGTATGCCAGCCGGGTGATGCCGGGGCTGGGCGCGGTGATGCTGGCGGCCGAGTTTCTGCGCGCTGACCCAGCACCGCACTGGGCCGGGCTGCGCCCCGGCGCCTGGGCTGCGCTGGTGCTGATTGCTGTACCGCTGGCAGCTATCTGGAAATTCCGGTTGTATGGCGGCCACCTGAGCGGAGATGAGGTTACTTGGCGGTAAAAGGCTCCGCCTGGCTGTAATTCTCGCAGCGCCCGGTTCTGTGGACAAATTCGCACACGCGGAAGAAGTAATTATCCGGCTGGGTGACGTCCACCACCGCGGAGCGCAATTTGCCGTTGCCGAAATAGACCCAATAGTCATCCGGGTAGGCTGGTTCGGGGTTGCTCTTTGACCAGACGACGGTGAAACCGCCGGGGAAGCTGCCCTGGCACTCCCAATTGACTTTGACTTTGCCGTCTCCCAAGTATTCCAGGCTGGTGATAGTGATCGGGCCGCTGGGGATGATGGTTTCAAGGGTGTTGGTGATTGAAGGGCGCGGCTGTGCGGTGGAGGCGGCAGCCGGGACGGGGGTGAGCGGTGTGGTTGTCTGCGCCGGGGTGGCGGTGGCTGCGGGGGGCAGGGCGGTCAGCGTCTGGACGACGGAGGTTCCTACGCGTGCTTCCACCTGGGTGGCGAGCAGTTCTGCGGTCAGCGTGGCGGCCTGGGTTTGAACGATGGCCGTCTGGATGCGGTCTTCTTCGAGCACGGCGGGGGTTTTGAGCATGTCCGCAGCCTGCGTTTGAGCGATGGCGGTCTGTACGGCTTCCGGTGCGGGAGCGCAGCCGGCAAGCAAAATAACAATGGTCAGGAGTAACAGGCGTTTTTTCATTTTTTACCTCGAACCCGTGAGGGGTTTTCACCCATTATACCCATTGTTGGCGGGGCGGGAGGGGCCGCGCGAGCCTGGCGGGTTTTGAAATTTTGGGAATATAATATTAGTTACAAGCGGATGCTGGAAAGGAGGCAACCCATGAGCAAAGACTTGACAACCGAACTGACAATTGACGCCGGACAGGTGCGCAGTACGCTGACCGGCTTCATCCGCAGTGAAATTGCCAGCGCGGGCTTTTCACATGCGGTGATCGGGCTTTCCGGCGGGATTGATTCGGTGCTGGCGTGTTATCTGGCTGCCGAAGCGCTGGGACCACAAAACGTCCTGGCGATCCGCATGCCGTACCGCGACTCTTCACAGGAATCGCTTGACCATGCTCAAATGACCATCGAAGCGACCGGCGTGCAAGCCATGACGGTGGAGATCACTCCGATGGTGGAACCGCTTTTCCAGCTTTACCCTGATATCAGCGATCTGCGCAAGGGAAACATCATGGCGCGCCAGCGCATGATCATCCTGTACGACCAGTCGGTGGTTTTTAACGGGCTGGTGGTTGGCACGGGTAATAAAACGGAAATTCTGCTGGGCTACGCCACGCTCTTCGGCGATTCGGCTTGTGCGTTTAACCCGATTGGTGATCTGTATAAGACGCAAGTGCGCCAGCTCGCGCGCGCGCTGGGTATTCCGGAGGTGATTGTTGGCAAGGCGCCAAGCGCCGACCTGTGGGCCGGGCAGACGGATGAAGGCGAACTGGGGTTTACGTATGCCGAGGTGGATAAGCTCTTGTTCCTGTTGGTGGACAAGCGCTACAGCCCGCAGCAGTGCATCGAAGCCGGTTTTGCGGAGCCGTTTGTGCACACTGTGATCCAACGCATCCGGCGCAGCCAGTTTAAGCGCACCCCGCCGCCGATTGGGAAGCTTAACGGACCTGCCGCCGGTTATGGTTTTCCTGAGCTGCCGGATTGGGGGGCGTAACCGCCTGTAAAACATACCCCCTGCCGCGCCTGTGCTGTGAAGGGGTGCGGCGCCCAAGCCTTGTACGGCGCGGCTGTTTTTGATTCCTGCTGGAACCGCTTTCCCCTTAAACGTTTTCAGAACTGAAGAGCGCTTCCCATTCCTGAAGGTGGGCTTCCAACTCGCTCTGCAAGCCCATATATTCCTGTCCCAACTTCTGCACCCGTGCAGAGTCGGCGGGGGGATTTTCGAGCTGGCGCGTGACAGCGTTCAACCGGCTTTCCAGTGCGCTGATTTCCTGTTCCAGCGCATCCTGCCGCTGCTGGCGGCGGCGCTGCTCGTGTTTGCTCAGGCGTGTTGGGGCTGTCTCTTGCGAAGTTTTTAGTACGGCTGGCGGCGCGGCCGCCGGTTCAACGCGCGGCGACGCCTGTGATTGGAGGGATGCTTTGTACCCGCTGTAACTGCCTTCGAAGATACGCAATTCCGCCTCCACCGGCAGCACTTCCCAAATCTGACTCGCCAGTGCATCAATCAGATAGCGGTCGTGAGAGACGAGTAAGATGGTGCCATTGAAGGATTGCAGGATGGCTTGCAAGGTTTCCTGTGAGGATAGGTCGAGGTGGTTGGTCGGCTCGTCCAGCAGCAACAAGTTGGCCCCCTGCAGCGCCAGACAAGCGAGCGCCAGCCGCCCGCGTTCGCCGCCGGAAAGCACCTCCACAGTTTTGAAGACGTCATCGCCGCTGAATAAAAAGCGTGCCAGGTAATCGCGTATCTGGTGCGGCAGCATGGCGGGCGCGGCAGCCTCGATTTCTTCCATGAGCGTCTTTTCGGGGTGCAGACCGTCGTGTGCCTGGGCAAAATAGCCGATTTTGAGGTTTGCGCCCAGTTCAACTTCGCCTGCAAACGGGGGGGTCTGCGCCAGGATGGTCTTGAGAAAGGTGGTTTTACCCGCGCCGTTGGGGCCAAGGATGGCGGCACACTCACCGCGCTGAAAGACGATGTCCGGCGATTGAAACAAGGGCTTGCCCTCATCCGCGTAGCCTACACTCAGGCCGGTGGTGCGCAGCACCAGATCGCCGGAACGCGCTTCTGTTTCCAGTTTGATGTGCAGCCGGCGGTGTGTGGAAGGCGGCGTCAGACGGGCTTCTTCCAGCATACGCTCCAACCGTTTGCGGCGACCCTGCGCCTGGCGGCTGTTCTGTCCGGCAATGTTGCGGCGGATGTATTCCTCTTCTTTTTCGATGAATTCCTGCTGCGCCTGAAATTCCTCCAGTTGCCGCTGGTAGCGCGCCCCGCGCTGCTGCATGTAGGCGCTGTAGTTCCCCCGGTAGGTCTCCAGTGCGGGCGTCATTTCCCAGATTGTGTCCACCACCTGGTCGAGGAAATAGCGGTCATGCGAGACGATTACCGCCGCACCGGGCCACTCCCGCAGGAAGGCTTCCAGCCATTCGATGGCGGCGATATCGAGGTGATTGGTGGGTTCGTCCAACAGGAGGACATCCGGGTTTTGCAAGAGCAAGCGTGCCAGGGAGGCGCGCGTGCGCTGTCCGCCGGAAAGCTGGAGGACAGGCCGCCGGGTGTCCTCCGGGCTGAAACCCAGGCCGGTGAGCGTGCGGAGGATGTGTGTTTCAAAGGTATAGCCGCCCAAGTGTTCGAACTCGGCTTGCAAATGACCGTAGGTTTCCAGCACATCGGTGCGCTTTTGTGGGTCGGCCATCCCGGCTTCGAGGCGCGCCAGTTCGCGCTGGCGGCTGCGCAGTGCGTCGAACACCGAGAGGCATTCCTCCCACAGGGTGTTGGCTGAGTGCAGGGAGGCTTCCTGGGGCAGGTATCCGATGGTTGTCCCTCTGGCGCGCCGCACCTGGCCGCTTGTGGGTTCTTCCAGCCCATACAAGATGCGCAGAAGTGTCGTTTTGCCGACGCCGTTTGGACCTACCAGACCGGCGCGTGCCCGTTTGGGGACGCTGATTGAGATATCCGCGAAGATATCTTCTGCGCCAAAGGATTTGCTGAGACCTGTGGTGGAGAGGAGAGACATGGCGGATTTTTTCCTGTTGCGCGCAAGTATAACATAGCGCCGGATGGCGATGCCGGCTTCCGGGACCGGCTTCCGGGAGCTGCGGGTAAAAAAGGTTGTAATAAGGCGGGCTTAGGGAAAGGCGCGGCGGTCGTACCAGCCGCAGCAGACACCGGTGCGATGGTCGAAGTCCGGGATATAGGGCTTGATATCGAGCAGAGGGGTGCCGTCCAGCACATCCACTCCGGCGATCTCCAATGTGTGCCCGCGCCGGGCGGTTAGCCCGACGACCGAAAAGCCGAGCGGGTTGGGGCGGCAGGGGTAACGCGTGGTGAACAAACCGCGCTTCTGGTCATCCAGAAAGGGCTGCACCATCAACTTGTATTCCTCGGAGCGGTGGAAGACGTAGAGCAAGATCAGGTGCGAAAATTCTTCGATCCCTTCCAAGCCTGCGGTGTATTCCGGGAAAACCTCAACGCTCCCCCGGGCGTTTGAGCGGATGGCCTGGATTGGCGTTTCGGTTTTCTCCTGAAAAGGAGAATGGATCACGCCGATGGGGGTGAAGGTAAAGGGGGTCATGACCCTCCCGAACCGCTATGCGGATGAGTAGCCGAAGTGCCGGCCGCCGAAAGTCTCCCGTTTTTGCGCCGGGGTCATCACCAGCAAGAGTTGGGTAAGCCCGTCGTGTGCGTTTTCCCAGGAGTGCTGTAAATGCGCCTCGAAGATGAGGCTGTCGCCCACTTCCAGTTGGTAGGTTTCGTTTTCGACGGTGTACAGGACGCTTCCTTTCAGGCAGTAGACGAATTCAATGCCTGTATGCACAATTGGAGCGGGGCCGCTGCCTGCGCCGGGCTGCAAGGTGATGAGAAAAGGCTGGAATTCTTCCTCGCTCAACTCTTTATTTAAGTTGATCAGCGAGGTGCCGTTGATGTCTGTTGTTTTTTGCTGCGACACGGGCAAAAAGGAGATGGGCTTCTTCTCTGTTGGCGATTCAAAGAAGGCGATAATTGGCACGCTCAGAGCGCCTGCCAGGCGCTGCAGGGTGCTGACCGAAGGGGAGCTTTTCTCTTTCTCGATCAGCGAAAGCGTGTTGATGTTAAGCCCGCTCCGTTCTGCCAGGATGCGCAAGGAATAGCCGCGCTGGTGGCGCAAGCTGCGAATGCGATCTCCGACGCTTGCCTGGGCGGCCGGTTCATTTGAGGATATTTTATTTGTAGGCAATTTCCCGCTCCGTTCTTTTTTTGTGCATGGGAGGATTACCGCCTGCCAACCGATAATGGGTGCAGGGGGCGTCCCCGCCAAGCGCACTGCCTCAATAGAAAAAAACGGCAGGCAGCACTTAAAGAGGGCGGCCCCCATACGAGCCAACTTATGCGCAGTTGGTTAATCCACCTGTTCCACCAGGTAGTTCTGAATCGCCATTTGATCAATCTGATCCAATTGGGTTTCGATCCAGTCGAGGTGGTTTTCTTCATCCTTGAGGATGGACTCGAGCAGTTCGCGTGTGCCGTTATCTGCCAGATCGCTTGCCAGTTTGATGCCCTCATTGTAAGACTTGACCGCATCGGTCTCGGCGGCGCAGTCATTTTTAAACTGAACTGGCACGGATGACCCGATGTGGATGCTGTTGAGCTGGCTGACCGTGGGCGACCCTTCCAGGAAGATAATGCGACCGATGAGCTTCTCGGCGTGCTTCATCTCTTCGATGGCGCGTTTTTCAACCGCCTCGTGCAGATTGCCATATCCCCAGTCTGCTCACATTTCAGAATGCACCATAGACTGGTTGATGGCTGTTAATTCTTCAGCCAGCAGTGCGTTGAGTTTCGCGATGATTTTCTCATTTCCTTTCATGACAAGTTTCTCCTTTTTCTATTATGTTCGTTTTGCCACCGTTGGATTGTTGGTTTTTACTGTTACACCATCCGGCCGTGTTCATACTGGTCGTGCAACCAACGCTATTATAACAAATAGTCTGTTTCAGCGTTTTCAGGGAGTTTTTCCAAAAGCCATGGGTTGCGATAATATGCATTTGGAGGCAGGGTTTTCCGGCTGCCGTGTCCTGTTGAAATGATGGGAAGTGTGTGTCAGAAAGGTTACTTTACTCATCGAGCATGACGCGGTTGCGTCCAGCCAGTTTCGCGCGATACATTGCCTGGTCTGCACGGTGGATGAAAGCCTCCAGGTTGTGGCGACCGGCATGAAGCTGCGCGACCCCCAGGCTCACCGTCACGCCCAAATTGCCGTGGGAAGTTGGCGCTGCCATGTGCTCCACTGCTATGCGCAGGCGGTTCGCCACTTCGCAAGCGGCGGCCAGATCCGTGTCCACCAGCAAGATCACAAATTCTTCACCGCCGTACCGCCCGACAAGGTCTATCTCGCGCACACCACTTTTTAAGGTTTTTGCCACCGAGGCCAGCACCCGATCGCCGACAGCATGAGAATACTGGTCATTGAGGTCCTTAAAATGGTCAATGTCGGCAAAAATTGCGCACAGCGGGCGAAGGAAGCGGGCTGCCCGTTCCACCTCGCGCGCGCCCAGATCCATCAGCCCGCGCCGGTTGAAAAGCCCGGTCAAATCGTCCATGATGGCCAACCGCTCCAGGCGTGCGTACAGGCGCGCGTTTTCAACTGCAATTGCGGCCTGGTCGGCAAACAGTGAAACCAGCCGGATGTCCTCTGTGCTAAACGGCTGTGCGATCTTATCGTCGGCGATATTAATCACCCCGATGACTTTCCCTTTCACTTTAAGCGGCACGGCCAGCAAGCGTTTGATGTGAAGATCGTCCAGGGATGGGTCTCTCTCTTTCCATGTTGAATAATCGGTGATAAACATGGCTTCCCCGCTCTGCGCCACCTTTTCTACGAGGTTTTCTCCCATGTGCGGGGTGTCTCCGGGGTTGTTTGTTGGCAAATGATAGCCGATCACCTGTTCCAGGGTGTTACCTCCCGGCATAACCAGATGCAGGCTGCCCATGTGTGCGCCCAACATTTGGGCGGCCTGCTCAACAGTATTTCGGAGCAGCGCGGGGAGTTCGGTTTGTGCGTTGATCGCCAGCGAGGTGGTGTGCAGGGCTTCCATCTGCCGGGCGTATTTTGCCAGCCGATTTTCCGCCTGGTGGCGCTCTGTGAGATCGTGGATGACGCCATCAATATGCACAGGTTTCTCCTGCAATTCCGGCACGGGCCGCCCGCGCTCTACACAGAATCGAAGCTCCCCATTTTTATGCCGGATGCGGTAGGCAACCTCAAACGGACGATTTGCCTCAACGGCGGTTTTGATCGTGCGATTGACTTTGTTGCGGTCTTCGAGCAGGATCAGCGCTTCGAGCGGGCTGAACTTTCCGGGCGATATTTCCGCGGGGGTGTAGCCGGTGATTTCTTTAAGCATCGGGTTGAAAAACTCGGCTGATTTGTCAGCCCCCATGTGCAGGCGAAAAACGATCCCCGGCAGATTGCTGGCAAGCGCACGGTAGGAAACTTCGCTGCTGCGTGCCTGAGAGTAGAGCCGCGCCCGCGCGATGGCAATGCGGATGTGCTCAGTCAGCGCCAGCATCAAGTTCAAGTCGGCTTGTGTCAGCTTGACGCCCTGGGTGCTTTCTATATCAAAAATGCCGACAAGCGTATCCTGGTCAAATACGGGAACACACACTTCGGAGGTAATGTTGTCGAGTGCTCCGATGAAATCAGGGTCTGTACGGACATCCTCCAGCAGCACAGGCTGCCCGGTGCGCGCCACCCGCCCGCTGATGCCCTCATCCAAAGATATTGTCGGAAAGATACTTGCGTAGCCAACCTGATGCTCCATTTCCAGGCGGCCGTTTCGCAGCAAGTACAGGCTTACCTGGGTATAGCCGAAAGTTTCCGCGGTGGCTTCAACAAGCAGCCGGTAGAGGCTGGGGAGTTCCATTTCATGCGCCAGCGCGATACGCACGCGTTCCAACAGCGCCAGTTCCTGCGCCTGGCGCTGCGCTGAGAGATATAATGCCTCGTAACGCTCGCGACTTTCCTGCAGGGCTGTTTCGGTCTGCTTTCTTTCTGTGATGTCGAGGAAGGTGGCCAGCGTTCCAATGTATTTTTGGTTTTCATCCAGTTGTGGGGCGGCGTTGACCAGCATAATCCTTTTGCTGTTGCCAGGGAGGCTGATTTCCAGTTCGTACAGGCTTTTCTCCCCCGCCAGCCGCTTATTGGTTTCAGAGATTAGTTTTGCAAGGTTCTGTGTGTCGGTAAAATCCGCCAGGCTGCGCCCAATAAGAGCATCTTGTTCCACCCCCAGAATTGCTCCTGCAAATGAGTTGGCGTATAGGATGACCTCATCCTGTCCAACGACGACGAAACCCTCCGACTGATTTTCCATCAGAAAACGGAATGTTTCTTCCTGTAAATTTGCGGTTTTGCGGGCAATATTTTTTTCCTTTTTCTTTCCGGCATGCTGCGGGTAGGCGCGCCAAAATTTTTTGGCTTGCAAAACGGAAAACAACACCAGCGCGGTTTCTTTAATGGTGAGAAGATACTGATTAAAAAGATTTTTCATTTCATTACAATGTTTGGCGGGGTGGACAATTGTATCCTCACAAGGAGCTTGTTCTTTGGTAAGAATCTAACACAAACCAGCCGCAGATACAATCCGCGTTGTTTGCATTTTGCCTACAACTTTATGGAGATAGCGGTTCGGAACGGCGGAACATGAACTGATCTCATCGAAGCGAGGCCATCCGGCAATTGTGGTAAACTTTGAGCGATGGATGAGAAGACGCTGCACATTTTGGAATTTCCGGTTGTGCTGGAGCGGTTGGCAGCGTATGCCGATTTTTCCGCTTCTGCAGAGCTGGCGCGCGCTTTGCATCCTTCCCGCTTGATGGAGGAAGTGCTGCTGCGCCAGGCGCGCACTGCCGAAGCCCGGCGGCTGCTCAGCCTCGACAGCACGATAAGCGTAGGCGGGGCGCGCGATATCCGCGCCAAGGTGGAACTGGCTGCGCACGCCGGTGTGCTCGAAGAGGCGGAACTCCTCGATATCCGCAATACACTGATTGCCGCCCGCGAGCTGGGACGCACGCTGGAGCGCCACGCGGCTGTGGCGCCCAACCTGGCGCTGCCGGGAGCCAGTCTGCCGCCGCCGGCGGGGGTGATTGAGGCGATTAGCCGGGCGATTTCAGACCGGGGCGAGGTGGTGGACGGCGCTTCAGACCGCCTTGCCAGCATCCGGCGCGAGCTTAAAGCCGCGCATGACCGCCTGCTGGGACGCCTGGAGCGCATCATTAACGACCCCAAAAACATTCCCATGCTGCAGGATACCCTGATCACCCAGCGCAATGGACGCTATGTTGTCCCGCTGCGGGCGGAGTTTAAGGGGCAATTGCGCTCCATCATTCATGATCAATCTTCTTCGGGCGCGACGCTCTTTGTAGAACCGTTGGTTGTTGTAGAGCTGAACAACCAGCAGCGCGAGCTGCAACTGGCGGAGCGCGACGAAGTCCGGCGTATTCTGGCGGAGCTTTCCGCGCAGGTTGGCGGACATGCTGCTGCGTTGATTGCCATGCTCGGCGCGCTGGCACAAATTGACCTGGCGTTGATGTGCGCCCGTTACGCGGATGATCTGCATGCATCCGAGCCGGTGATCGTCCCCTCCCGGCCGCGCGCGGGGCATCCGGGGTCGGTCATCCAACTGATGCATGCCCGCCACCCGCTGCTGCCGCCGGAGAAGGTTGTTCCGGTGGATATCATGCTGGATGAGAGCACCTTTGCGGTGGTGATTACAGGGCCCAACACTGGCGGCAAAACGGTCACGCTTAAGACTGTTGGCTTGCTGGCGGTGATGGCACAATCGGGGCTGCATATTCCGGCACAATCCGGCTCCACGCTGAGCCTGTTTGAAAATGTATTCGCGGATATTGGCGATGAGCAATCCATTGAGCAGTCGCTTTCCACCTTTTCCGGGCACATCACCAACATTGTGCGCATCCTCAAGCGCGCTGTCCCCCGGACGCTGGTGCTGCTGGATGAACTGGGCGCCGGTACCGACCCGCAGGAAGGCGCCGCACTGGCGCGTGCCTTGCTGGCAGATCTGGTTGCGCGCACCATCCCGTGCCTGGCGGCCACCCACTATCCGGAGCTGAAAGCCTTTGCGCACGCGACCCCCGGCGTGGTCAACGCCAGTATGGAATTTGACCTGCAAACCCTGCGCCCCACCTACCGTCTGACCATCGGGCTGCCAGGGCGTTCCAACGCGCTGCTGATTGCCGAACGGCTGGGGTTGAGGCAGGAGATCATCCGGAACGCCCGCGCCACGATTGATCCTGCCGATTTGCGCGCCGAAGACCTGCTGGATGAGATCCACCGCCAGCGCGAGCAAGCCCGCGAGGCCCGCGCAGAAACAGTGCGTTCACTTCAAGCAGCGGAAGAAGCGCGCGGTGAGCTGGAGCAGCGGTTGGAAAACATTGAGGATGAGCGCCTGAAAGTGCTGGAAAGCACCCGTGCCCAGGCGCAGGAAGAGTTGGAGGCGCTGCGCCGGGAACTGGAGAGCACGCGCCGCGAACTGCAACGCGCCCGCCAGCCGCTTGAAGCGCTCAAACCAGTGCAGGAAAGCGTGGAGGCGTTGGAGGCGGAAGTTGAAAAACCGGTTGTCCGGCGTGTCCGGCCGCAGTCAAAGCGCGCGCCGCTGCGGGTGGGCTCACGCGTTCACCTGCCTGCTCTGCACGCGGAGGGCGTGGTGACCGCGATCGGCGAGAATGACCTGGAAGTGCAAATTGGCGCGCTGCGTCTGCGGGCGCGTCCAAATGATATTCAAGTTGCCGGGGAGGAGCAAACACCTGCCCCTCCGCCCAAACCCGCCCCGCGCCCACGGACAGGCAAAAAAGAGGCGCCGGCGGCCATCTTTCATGCTTCTCCGGGGGTTGAATTGGATCTGCGCGGCCAACGCGCCGAAGATGCCCTGCCGGCGCTGGAACGCTTTTTGGAACAGGCCTACCTGGCCGGGCTGCCGTATGTGCGCATCATCCATGGCAAGGGAACCGGCCGGCTGCGCCAGGCGGCGCGCGAGACGCTGCGCCAATTGCCACAGGCAGCGCGTTTTGAAAACGGTCTGGATAGCGAAGGCGGCGAAGGCGTCACCGTTGTGCATCTGAAGGGCGATTGAAGGCCCGCATTCTTGAGAACAGTTATAATAGAAGAAGGAATAAAAAAACTCCGTTTGGGAGGAAGCTATGGCTTTGGAAATTGTCGTCGGCACACAATGGGGGGATGAGGGCAAGGGGCGCGTGGTGGACATGCTTTCGGCCGGTGCGGCAATTGTAGCCCGGTACAATGGAGGGGATAACGCCGGACATACCGTTACGGTAGGCTCCACAACCTTCAAACTGCATCTGCTGCCTTCCGGTATGATTCACCCTGAAACGATGGGCATTTTGGGGACAGGCGTGGTGATTAACCCTGCCACACTGCTCAAAGAGATGGACATGCTGCGATCGCGCGGCCTGGAGGTCACCCCGCAGCGCTTGCGACTCTCATTTGCCGCCCACCTGATTACACCGGTGCACCAGGCGCTGGATGCCGCGCAGGAGGCCGCACGCGGCAAAGACCAACTGGGCACCACAGGCCGGGGCATTGGTCCGGCTTATACAGACAGAGCCTCGCGCCGGGGACTGCGCGCCATGGATCTGCTCGATCTCGACCAGTTTGCGGAAAAATTCAAGGTGCATATCGCCGCAGCCAACCTGGCGCTGGTCAACCTGTACCATGCCGAACCGCTGGATGGAGCGGCGCTGCTGCCGGAGTATCTGAATTTTGCCCGTCAGCTTCAGCCTTATGTAGATGATGTTGGCCGCCAAGTGCAAGCGGCGCTGGCTGAGGGCAAACGCGTGCTGGCTGAGGGCGCGCAAGGCACGCTGCTGGATATTGATCTGGGCACTTATCCGTTTGTCACCAGCTCTTCCTCGCTGGCGCCGGCTGCGCTGACCGGATTGGGCATCGGGATCATGCCGGTCGGGCGCATTATAGGCGTGACCAAGGCTTTTCAGACCCGCGTTGGTGCGGGGCCTTTTCCGACCGAGGTGATGGACGAGAACGCGGAGCGCCTGCGCGGTACGGGATCAAAACCCTGGGACGAGTTTGGCACCACCACCGGGCGGCCGCGCCGGGTGGGCTGGCTTGACGGCGTCTTGCTGCGCTATGCTGTGCGCATCAACGGCGTCACCGAACAAACGCTGACGAAGATGGATGTGCTCAGCGGTCTGCCCGTCCAGCGCATCTGTGTGGCATACCGCACCGGCGACAAGATCTGGGATCACCTGCCGATGGGACCGGCAGACCTCTCCACTTTTGAGGCGGTCTATGAAGATCTGCCAAGTTGGGATGCCGATCTGACGGGCATCCGCACTTGGGAGGAGCTGCCTTCCGCGGCAAAGCAATATGTCTGCCGTGTGGAAGAAGTCAGTGGCGTGCCTGTGAGCTATATCTCAGTTGGGCCTGAACGTGATCAGGTGATCGAACGAAGCGTGTGAAGTTCCTGCGCGTGTTCGGATGGACGGGAGCTGCCGCCTGGCTGTTGTCAGCCTGCGCTGGATTCTTGCCGTCTCCCACCGAAATTCCGCCAACTCCGACTGAACCTCCCCCCTCTGCGGCGACCAGCACGATTGTCTGGTTCCCTGCCACCGACACCCCCCGTCCGGTGGTCACCCCCAGCGTTCAGCCGAGCCGCGATCTGCACCCCGGTGTGGATGAGCAGATTTTCGATGATCCTTTCACCTCCGATTCCGCCTGGCAGACCGCGCGCGGCGGGGAAGCCAGCATTGCCTATGGAAACAACGAACTCACCCTGGCGATCAGGCAGCCCAAGGTCTCGCTCGCGAGCATGAACAGCGAGCTTTTCCTGAGCGATTTTTACCTGGAAGTGACTGCCAACCCCAGCTTGTGCCGGGGGGAGGATGTTTACGGACTGCTGCTGCGGGCGGCGACTTCGTCGGACGGTTACCGCTGGTTGTTTTCATGCAATGGTCAAATTCGCCTGGAGCGTCTCAAGAACGGTAAAATAACCGTACTTCAGGACTGGGTATACAGCGGGCAGGCGCCGCCCGGCTCGCCTTCTCTTTTACGACTTGGTGTGTGGGCATTGCGCGATGAGCTGCGTTTTTTTGTAAATGACTTTTACCAGTTCAGCGCCAGCGATGCGCTCTGGCGCAGCGGCGGGCTGGGCTTCTTCGCCCGCTCGGCGGGCAACACCGCGCTGACGGTCAACTTCACCAACTTGAAGGTCTATTCCCTTAACCCTGCCGATGTCCCGCCAACCGAAACTCCCACCATCACCCCTACGCTGACCACCACCGCGACGCGCATCGCGCCAAAGCCGACGTATATTGTACAATAGGGAGTTCACCGCCCACATACAGGAAGCGGTTCATCATGGCACTAAAACAGAAAAATGATTTTCAACACCCCTTAGGATGACAAGATGTATGATTCTTTTAGCGTAGATTACGATCGTTTCGTCAACTGGAAAAACCGCCTGACGTTTGAAATGCCGTTCATCGAAACGCTCCTCCGGCCATTGGGGGAAGAGGCGGGCGGCCGCCCGGTGCGCATTCTGGACGCCGCCGCCGGTACCGGCATGCACGCCATTGAACTGGCGCGGCGCGGGTATGAAGCCGCCGGCGCTGACCTGAGCGCGGGGATGATTGAACGGGCACGCGCCAACGCCGCGGCCGCGGGTGTTCATGTCCGCTTTGAAGCCGCCGGTTTTGGCGACCTGCACAGCACTTTTTTTCCGGATGCCGCCATGCCGCCTTTTGATGCGGTCTTGTGCCTGGGAAACTCCATCCCCCACTTGTTAAGCTCCGCTGAAATTCAGAACGCTCTGACCGATTTTGCCGCCTGTCTGCGCCCGGGCGGGCTGGTTTTGATTCAGAATCGCAATTTCGACGCGGTTGCGGCGCGCAGCGAACGCTGGATGGAGCCACAGTCGCATCGTGAGGACGGCGCGGAGTGGATCTTTCTGCGCTTTTACGACTTTCTGCCGGACGGACTGATCAACTTTAACATCATCACGCTGCACCGCGCTGGAGAGGGCGGCTGGCAGCAGCAGGTGAGCAGCACCGGGCTGTACCCGCTGCGAGAGGCGGAACTCACGCGACACCTGAGCATCGCCGGGTTTGCCCCGCCCGCGCGCCATGGCAGTATGACCGGCGAGGACTTTAACCCTGAAAAAAGCGGCAACCTGGTGGCCGCTGCACGCAAGCTTTAAGAGCGATTGTCTTCTCCCGAGAGGGGGCGGCGCACAAACAGTCTGTTTTAACCCCCTGCCCCGTACACCTGTTTGGCGACGCGGTAGGTCTGGACGTGCGCCTGCACGGTAAGTTCCACCGGTTCAGCGTATCCGCCTCCCATCACCAGCGCAAGCGGGATTTTCCGGCTGTGGCACGCCTCAAACACACGGCGGTCGCGCCGCTCCAGCCCCTCCATGCTCAGGCTCAAGCGCCCCAGGCGATCTTCGTTCAGCGGATCCACACCGGCCTGGTAAAAGACGAACTGCGGATCGAAAGCCAGCACAGCTTCCAACCCTTCTTCCAGCGCATCCATGTACTCCTCATCGCCGCAGCAATCGGGCAGGTCAATGTCCAGTGTGGAAGGGGAGCGGCGGTAAGGGTAATTCTTCGCGCCGTGCAGGCTGAGCAGGAAGACCTCCGGGCGTCCGTTTAGGATGGCGGCTGTGCCGTTGCCCTGATGCACGTCGAGATCAATGACGGCAAGGCGCTGCAGTTTGTCTGCTGCGAGCAAATCCAGCACGGCGACTGCCAGGTCGTTGAACACGCAGTAGCCCATGCCTTCACCGGCAAGGGCGTGGTGGGTGCCGCCCGCCAGGTTGCCGGAGAAGCCAGCTGCGAGCGCCTGATAAGCTGCCGTCAGTGTGCCGCCCACGCTTGCCAGCGAGCGACGGAAGAGTTCGGGGCTCCACGGCAAACCGGTCTGGCGCACGATGCGTGTATCCAGCGTTCCGGCGGCGACCGCGTCGTAATAGTCTGCGGTGTGTGCCCGCAGGATCTGCTGGCGTGAGGCCAGAGGAGAGGGGAAAAGCTCTGCGGGGGAGAGCACATCCTCTTCCAGCAAAGCCTGGCGCAGGCGGGCGTATTTTTTTATCGGAAAGCGGTGCCCCGGCGGCAGGGCGACGGTAAAGTGATCGGAGTAAAAGACTTTCATGCCAATGATTCTACCTGATAAGCGCTTCTGCCGGGGGATAACCGGAAAGTTGGGTTGAAAAAAACGCGGTTCAAGGGCTAAAATAACGACGTACTTTAATTTCAAGGAGTTGATTTTTATGAAAACCATTGGTCTGATCGGCGGCATGAGTTGGGAGTCTTCCCTAGAATATTACCGGATTATTAATGAAGCCATCAAAGCAAGGCTCGGCGGGTTTCATTCCGCCAAGAGCATCTTATATTCGGTAGATTTTGCCGAGATTGAGAGCCTCCAGCGATCTGGAAGGTGGGAAGAGGCAGCCGGGATGCTGGCGGGCGCAGCGAAAAGCCTGGAGAATGGCGGCGCTGATTGTGTTGTCTTGTGCACGAATACCATGCACAAGGTGGCGGAGGAGATCGAGACCAGCGTCAACATTCCGTTTCTTCATATTGTGGACACAACGGCGCAACAGATCAAGCGTGCCGGTATTCGGAAAGCAGGGCTGTTAGGGACGCGTTTTACGATGGAGGAAGAATTTTATGTCAACAGGCTTGTTCAAAAGCATGGTCTGGATATTCTCATCCCGGATGCTCAAGGGCGGGAGCTTGTGCACCGTGTGATTTTTGATGAGCTGGTGTTGGGGGAAATTCGCCTGCCTTCCAAGGAGAGGTATCTTGATGTTATTGCGCAGATGGTTGAGCAAGGCGCTGAAGGAATTATCCTGGGGTGCACTGAAATTGGGCTGTTGGTTCACGCGCAGGATTGCCTGGTCCCGCTTTTTGACACCGCGAGGATCCACGCCGAAGCAGCGGTTGAATTTTCACTGGGAACCGCCCGTCAGGGCAGCCCCGATATATAACAGGTATGGAAATGCCCTCCCCCGATTTTTGGAGGAGGGCCGGGAGGGGAGAAGCTCCCAGAAATTTTTTTACTCCGCTTCGATCTTCACCTGAACGGCGCGCACCACCGTGCGCCAGGCGTAAGAATTATTCTTTTCATCGTAGCCCTGGCAGGTGATCAGCGTCAGCCACGGTTTCGCCTCATGGCGCAGCGGGCGCAGGTCGGACGGTGCAGTCCAGTACACTTCGCGCACCTCATAGATGTACTTTGAGCCAAACGCCTGGATGATGATCCGGTCACCCCAGTGCAGGTTCTTCAGGTTGATGAAGGGGCCGGGCATGCCATCGGCACGGTAGACATGTGCGGTCAGGCCGCTGTTGCCCTCCCAGGTTGGGAAGGCGGTGCCTTCCAGGTATCCCACCTGCCCGTTCAGCCAGGTCAGATCCCAAGCTTCGGCGCCATACGGTACGCCGACGATCTGCGACCATACTCCCAGCGCCGGGATCGAGAGGCTCATTCCGCTCATCTGGTCATAGGCACGGTCTGGCGGCTGAGCCGCGAGCGGCGTGACACGCCCGGGCGCAAAGCCGGTTTTGGGCAGTTCTTCCGGCAGGCTGATGGTTGCCTGGGCGCTGACGTAGTAAATGTCGGCAGGGTGGGCGGGGTCGTAATGGCGCTCATGTGCGTGTATGTTGTGCGTGGAAAGCGGCGCAGAAACATCGCCGGGCAGACTGCTCCAAGCCACGCTGGCGGTGTTGACCACAGAAGATCCGTTGGGGAAGCTATCCACCCGCGCCTGGAAGGTTAACAGCGCCTCTGTGGGTGTGCCCGAGGTTGAGAGCGGGAACACAGGCCATTCGACCACCAGCCGGGATAGATTGGAATCGTTCACTGTTCCGGCGGGGCCGCTGGCAATTTGCAGGGAACCGGGAATGTACGTCAGGCCCATTGGGATTGGGTCAGTCAGGATGACATCGAAGGCATCCATTGTGCTGCCAGGAAGCTGGGCGACGCGCAGGCTGAAGGTGACGATGCTGCCGACCATGGCGATGGGGGTGTTGACAACCTTGACCAGCCCGAGCGCCGGTTCGACGATTTGCACCGGTGCAGCGGACTTTTGCAGCGGCAGTGCGCCATCCCATGTCCAGACTGCGGTGTTGGTCAGGCTGCCACCCGCCTGGTTGCCGAGCACGTCCAGTACAGCCACGCGGTAACGGATGAGCAAATGCTCTTCCGCCCCTGTATTGGTTAAACTGCCAAAGTTGAGCGTCATGCGGCGGCCAGGGCTGGTATCGGCGGCGTAAGCCGGGTTGGCGGGATCCGGCACGGAGGTGATTGCAGCCGCGCTGCACACCGCGGAAAGGTCTGTGAGGGGAAGACCCGCGCCGAGCGTATACGAGAGATTGCTCGGGGCGGTATCCGAAACAAGACTGTCGCAGCCGATGAACGCCAGCCCCGGATCGAGGGTGTCGGTCATTACGAGGTTGTCCATCGTCCCGGTGGGGACGGTGAACCGCACCTCGTAGGTGAAGACTTCGCCGATGGCCGCATTGGGCGTGGTGGTGTTGGCGCCGGGCGTGTCTGCGGCGATGATTTTGGTCAGGTCGGTATTGGGCAGGGTGACCAGTGCGTCGGTATCTGTTGCGGTGTTGTCGGTGGGGTTACCGTCCGGGCCGTTGCTGCCATCGTCTGCGATGCTTGCGGTATTGGCGATGCTGGTTGCACCTGCTGTTACCGGACTATCCACGGTTACGGCAAAGAGGATGGCGGGTGCAGCGGTATATCCGGCCAGGCTTGAGATGGTATAGGAACACACCGTGCCGGCGGGATCACCGTTGGCACAGCCAGTCCAGCCGGGGGAGCTTCCTGCGGCATTGAAAGTGGTTTCGGCGGGGACGGTTTCGGTGATGGTGATGCCCGCCGCTTCCTGTGTGCCGTCGTTGCGCACCTGGATGGCATAGACCAGCGCAGAGCCGGGGGTTACCGCGCTGACGCCGTTGCTCTTGGTTATGACGAGATCGGGGGCGGCGTCCAGTGTGGTGGTGGTATCGTCCTCGTTGTCTGCCGGGGTGGGTTCGTCGCCGTGCGTGCCGTCATCGTTGATTTTGACATGGTTATCGGTTTGGGTGATACCGGCAGGCAGCGGGTCAATCACGTTGACCGCAAAGACGGCGGTCAGGCCTGTTGCTGCGGCGGGGACGCTCGCGATGGTTAACTGGCAGGCGGTTCCGGCAGGTGAACCGTTCGCGCACGACCAGCCGGAGGTACTGGCGGCGGTGTTGAAGGTTGTGTGTGCCGGTACGGTCTCATGGATGATCACGCCCGTTGCAGCCAGTGAGCCGGAATTTCCGTAGGTGATTGTGTAAGAAATGGTGCTTCCGGCGGCTGCCGGGCTGCCGGCGAGGCCGTCGTCCTTGCTTATGCTCAAATCTACATTGGTAAAGGTCAGGTCTTGCGTGCTGCTGGCGGAGTAATCATTTACGCCGCCGCTGCCGGTGCGCTCGTTGGCATCCGCGCCGGGGAGCGAGGTCCAATTTACGGAAGCGGTGTTGGGCAGGGCGCCGCCGATCGCCGGGGCTGGGGTTGCCAGTTGGGTGTCAAAGGTGACGACAAGCTGGCAGCCAAGCGGCAGGCTGGCGGCGCGCACGTCAACGAGTTGGCCGGAACTGTTGGTGGTATCCACGCCTGTGGCACAACCTCCCGGTACGGAAGATGAGGCAATATTGACGGGAGCGAGGAAGACCGCATTGAGTGTATCGCTGATGATTACGTCGAAGGCGTTTGCATGGCTGTTGGCGTTATGGTTCACCGTCAGGTTGTATGTGATTGTCTCGCCCAGCACCGGGCTGGCTGTACTGGCGGTTTTTTGGATCGCCAGAAGGGGTTCAACGACGTTTGCCTGGGCGGTTGAGGCGGGAGTGGTGATGCTGCCAACTTCGAGATATGCGGAGTTGACCAGCGCCGTCCCGTCCTGGCTGCCAGCCTCATTTAAGACTGCCGCCTGGAAACGGATGATGAAGGAATTATCGGTGTCGTTGTTGTTGGCAGTGACAACAGTTGAGCCGATGGTGATATCGAGGTCATCGCCGCTGCCCACCGGCGGGGCGACGGGGGTCACGGTGACAGTCCCGACCGTACCGGCAAAGCCGGTGGTATCCACCTGTACGGAGCCGACCACGAACTGCAAGCCAGCCGGCAGGTCGTCGGGGATGTGCAAGGAGGGTGTTGTGCCTTCCGGCAGAGTTATTTGCAGGGCAAAGGTGATTGTCTCGCCGATGGCAACGGAGGGATCCACTGTGTGGGGCGCCGAGGTCAGCGCGATTGACTTGCTGAAGAGCGGATCGGAGATGGTGAATGAGGTGCCGTCGGCGGCGGCGTAGTCGTTCAGGGCGCCGCCAGGGCCGTCGCCTCCGTTGCGCTCATTTGGATTGCCGCCCGGTGTAGATGTCCAGGTGACATCGCCGGTGTTGGCAATCAGTTGCGCCGGGGTTACGCTCTGGTTGAGGGTGACGCTGTAGGTGATGACCACACTGCTCCCGGTGGTATTGGGGATGGATCCGATCAGCACGTTTACGACAGAGGCGGTGGAGTTATCGGTTACCCCCAGGGCACCGCCGTTAAGGGTTGCGCTGACTGAGCCGGGGACGAGCGTCACCGCAGCGGGAAGAGTATCAAGGAAATGAACGTCAAAAGCGGCGGCTGTGCTGCCAGAAGCCGGAGCGAGTGTCACCCGGTAGGTGACCGTATCGCCCGCGTCGGGGGTGACGTCAATTGAGGCGATCTCTTTGTCAATTGTCAAGACCGGTTCGACAATGTAGAAATCGTCGCTATCCATGCTGCTGCGCGATGTTCCGCCCTGGCTTGTGTAGGTTAATTCCACTTCGTTCACCAAGTGGCTGCCGTTGGCGTTGGCGTTGACGTTGGCGACGATGGCGTCATATTCAATGGTGATCGTCGGGGTGGAGACGACCGTATCGCCGAAATCCCAGGTGAGCGTCACCGCGGCGCTGCCGTCATTTGGGCTGGAGGCGGTGAAGGTTGCTGCGCCGATGCCGGACGAGACCGTCTGGCTGCCGGCGTCATAGATTAATCCGGCCGGGAGGGTATCCACTACTTTGGCGTCTTGCAGGGTGCCGAGCGGGCTGGTGATCGTCAGGGTGATGTGTACTTTGCCGCCGATTACTTCCTGCGTCACACCGCCATCGTCTTTGCTGATGGTTGCGCCGGTGGAGGTGACGGTGGCGGTTGCCGTGTCTTGCGTGCCGTCCACGCCGGGGCGGGAGACACTGTCATTGTAGATGCGCCCGCCGCCGTCACGCGATGCCCAGTCGGCGTCAACTGTGTTGGTGTAGTCACCGTCGAGTGTTATGTTACTCTGGATGTTGACTGTGTAGATGCACTGGATGTATCCGCCGACCGGGATGTCCCAGCTTCCGGCGGGGCTGCCCTGCAGGGTCAATACCGCGCCTGCCTGACTGGCTTGAGAAGGCACGGCCACACTGGTTTGATTTACGCATGAAGTCAGGGCGTTAAACTGGAAGCCCGCCGGCAAGGTATCCTCGGCAATCACGTCGTGGGCGATTGCCGTGCCGGTGTTGGCGAAGCGCACAGTGTAGGTCAGGGTATCTCCTGCCTGCACGCCCGTGGCGGGCACAACCGATTTGGTGGTTGTGATGATGGACTCTGTGATGGTGGAAAAGGCGCTGCTGATCTGGCGCGGGGCAGCGGTGTCGTCGGCAAAATGGTGGTCCAGCCAGACTTCGTTGACCAGGTTGGTACCGTTTACATTGGAGGTGACATCTGCGACGCGCGCCGAATAGATTATTGTAGCGTTGGCGAGGGTCTTTTCGGCGTCACCGAAGTTCCAGGTTACGGTCACCGGCGCCGAGCCGTCGTTCGGAGCGCTGACGGACGGGGTGGCGGCTGGCAGGCCGTTGATGACCGCGTCGTTGTTGTAGACCAACCCTGCCGGAAGATGGTCAGTGACGGCTGCACTGCGCAGCGTACCCATAGGGCCGCTGATGGTCAGCGTGAAGGTGATGGTATTGCCCACAACCGTCTGGGTTACACCGCCGTCGTCCTTGGTGATGGCCGGCGCGGGGGAGGTGAAGACCGCCGAGGCGGTATCCTGCGCGCCGTCCACGCCGGGGCGGGAGACGCTGTCGTCATAATGGCGCCCGCCGCCGGTGTTCAACGAGTACCAGTCGGCGTCTATGGTGTTGGTGTGTGCGCCGTGGAGGTGCAGGCTGTTTTGCGCCACTGCGGGGTACGTACATTCGATGTAGGCGTTCGCTGCCGTTGCGGGCAAATCCCACGAACCGGCCGGGATGCCGTCAAAGGTTATGGTATTTCCGGCGGCTGCCGCGGCAGCCGGGATGGGTGTAGAAACCGCACCATCGAAGAAGGTGCAGACGCCGCTGAAGGCGGCGGTGTTAAAGGCAACGCCTTGCGCCAGGGTGTCTTGTGCGGTCACATCGTAGGCTGTGGCGCTTCCGGTGTTGGTGAAGCGCACGGTGTAGGATAGGGCATCCCCTGCCTGCACACCTGTGACGGGTGCAACCGACTTGGTGGTTGTGATGACAGGCTCGACAATCGCCGCGGTTACCGGGGCGGATGTGGCTGTCGTGCCGGTGGCGGTGACGGTGAAGTCGTTGTTTTTGAGCGCCGCGTTGGCGTTGACGATGTTGTCCGTCACCAGCGCGTCGAACTCGACGATCAGGTATTCGTCGTCCGTATCATTGGAAAGGTCGTTGTTAACAATGTCATCGAGGGTGATGGTCACCACCTGTCCTGCCACGGAAACCCGCGCTGCGGGAACATCAAAGGTGGGCGGTACGGCATCGTTATCTGCGCCTGCCAGGTCGGCGGCTTCGGTGATGTCCTGGTCAGCGACAAAGGAGAGCTTCGGGTTGCCGGCGTAGGAAAAGCCCGCCGGGAGGGTGTCTGTGAGGATGGTTGACTGGAAGGTGCCCTGCGGCAGTGTGACTGCCAGGCGATAACGCACGGTCTCGCCGATGGTCAGGCTGGCACCTGTGGTGCCGCTGTCGGAGCTGGCGACGATGGATTTGATTGCCGAGAAATCGGGTGCGGTCACTGAAGCGGCCGCGCTGGTTTTGTAATCATTCTGCGCGCCCGGGCTCACGCCGTCGCGCTCACCGGTATTGCTCCCGCTTGCGCCGGGGGTCACCGAGCTGGTGGGGTTGGCGGGTGTGCCGTTCGGGCCGGGCAGGCTGGTATAGGTCAGGTTGGCAGTGTTGTCAAGCACATCGGAGGCGGTGATGGTGTACAGGATCAGAGCCGGGTAAGTGATGATCACCTGGCAGTTTACCGGCACGCTGGCAATTGTGATGTCAATATTGTTGCCTGCTGATGTGCTGGTATCCACACCTGTGGCGCAGTTCGCCGGGGTGCTGGTTACGTTCAGGGCGCCGAGGCTGGCCGCCATTTTTGCCGGGACGATATCGGTGATGTGGACATCGAAGGCAGTTGTGTTATAGGCGGCGTTGGCGTTGGAGAAGGTCAGCGTGTAGGTGATCGTATCGCCAGCCTGCCCAACTGCGGGCACAGCCGTCTTGGTGAGGTTGGTGATTGCAGGCTCAACAATACGGTGGTACGTGTTATTGGAGTATCCACCCACCTGTACAAGGCTGCCGGAAGCGTTGTTGGCATAAATACGGAAGCGGTTGAATTGGGTTTCGTTGGCGTCATTGCTGTTTGCGCCACCGTAGTTGTCCACCAGTGCGTTGAACTCCACGATGACGTACTCGGCATCGGCATCGTTGTCATTGTTGACCAGGCTGCCGAGCTTGATGTAGGGGTCGCTGCTGCTGACAAACAGGTCTGTGCCGTCATTGCTTGAACTATTGGTCAGGCTCAGGTTATTGTCCGCTAAAACACTGCAATTTGCCGGAATGGCGGGCGTCAGGCCGTTCGCCGTGCTGCCAGTGATCTGACAGTTTGGGTCGGTCACGCCGGGGATGGGAAGGGCGCCATAGGAAGAGGAGGTGATGCCCCCGTTTGAGACAAAGACCGCCTTGGCGGTGTTGTCATCGAGAAAGACCAGGCCGTTTGGCAGGGAATCGAGGATTTGGAAGTTGCTGCTGGTGCCTTCGGGCAGGCTGACGACCAAACGGTAGCGGATGATCTCGCCAATTGCGACCGGTACGGCGCTGGCAGGGGTGGTGGGCTGGTAGGGGGCGACCGGGCCGGCGGTGTGGGCTTCGGAGGTTTGTACCAGATATTTGCTTGGCTGTGCCGACGCGATGGTCACATTTACCGTACTGGAGGCGTTGTAATCGTCCCAGGCTGTGCCACTGCCGCGCCGTTCGTCCGAAGCGGTGTTTTGGGTGGAACGGTCGTTTATATCCCCGTCGAGGCTCGTCCAGTCGACGCGGGCGGTGTTGGCCAGCACCTGCCCGGGGATAACGCAGTACGCCATTGTTCCACTGACGCGGATGGTGATCAGCCGCCCCGCAGTGCGGGGCAGGTCGAAGCTGCCGCCGCTGGGGGTGCGCAGCGTCCAACCGGCGGCGTTGCCGCCAGCCAGTTCAAAATTTGCGGCAGTCACCAGCCCGGCTGTGTCGGCAACCGTCAGGGCGGCAACCGGGTCGCTGATGTTCAGGGCGGAAGCGCCGCCCGCACTGCAACGCGGCAGAGCGTCGCTGAAGGTGACGTCCAAGGCGTCTGTTTGACTGCCGGCGGCGTGCGCCAGCGTGATGGTGTATTCCACCGGGTCGCCTGCGTCGGCAGTGGCTGGGTTAACGGTCTTAACCGCCGCCAGGGTGGGTTCGATCACGGTGATCCCCGGCGCGGAAACGGGTCCTGCGGAAGCCGCGACTGTGCTGCCATCCGCGTCGAGCGTGTTCCAGTCAATGCGCACCGAGTTGCTCAGCACACTGCCGCTCTGGTTGCTGCTGACGTTTAACACAACCGCGGTGTATTCAAAGGTGAGGGTTTCGTCTATGCCGGTGCTGTTGGCGGTATTGGTGACCGTACCGAGCGCCCAGGTGAGCGTCTGACCGTTGTTTGTGATGGCTGGCGTGGTGCTGCCACTTACCGTGAGGTTTGCCGGGTCCGACAAAGTAACTGAATCCTGCCGGACAAAGGCCAGGCCGGCGTCGAGCGTATCCACAATGACCGTATCCGGGCTGCTGCCTTCGGGGATGGTCATTGTCAGACGGTAGCTGACCAGTTCGCCGATGACGGCTTGTGTGGCGCTATTCTGGGCATTGTTCAATTCAGTGCCGGTGACGATCTTGGCGAGTGCGGGATTTGCAATCGTGCTGTTGGCGCTGTCTTCGATGGGGATATCAACGTAGTTGTCGCCGCCCTCGGAGCCGGAGTAGTGGGTGATCTGACCTTTGTTCTCCAGCAATTGCCCCGGCGCGACGTCGGGTTTGACCATCAGATCGTAGGTGATGAGGATAACGTTCTTGCCGTTGGTGGTGTCGTGTCCCTGGCAGGCGCCTTTGCCGTATTCCGGGTCGCCCGGCGGGAGCACCGGATCGTTGATGCGGATGCCCTGGTCGAAGAAATCCAGCGGGGTGTTGCTTGCGCCCATGTATTGCAGGCTGGAACCTGTGCCGTCATCCAATGCGACGCCGTCGCCGCGGTAGATCTGCAAGTTGAACCCGCCCAAGCCGATGGCTGGAACGGGGATCATGTACCCGGCGGGGAGAATATCGCGCACGGTGATATCGAACGCGCCGTTCAGGCCTGAACCTGTGTTTTCGATGACGATGGCAAACTTAACCAGGTCGCCGCCGTCAATGCCTCCGATGCCGCTGCCGAGCGGGTTGGCGGCCAGATAGACCGAGTTGAGCGGGCTGCCGGTGTTCCAGGGGGCGCCGATGGAGCCGGGTGTGCTGAAGACGATGGGTGCGGGAATCGGCGGGTTGGGAACAACGCCGGCGTGATCGGTGGAGATGACGCTCTTGCTGCCGACCAAAACGGGCTCGGTCAGGGTTACGTCCATGAAGGTGTTCTGCGAGGAAAGCGAGCCAGGGCTGTTGGCATCCTGTTGGAGGACGCTGTTGCGCATCTTCAGGCCGTCGCCGAATTTTTCTGCGGTCACCCGTACGGTGAAGAGCAGATCAATCATCTTGGGGTCGTTGACCGGGTCATCGTAGCTGCCGAACGAGAATTTGACCGAGTTGTCGGCGGTGGAGGGGGAGATTGTCACACTGGCGGGGTCGAGCCCACGTGTGTCGGCGGGGCCGCGCATCCATGTTCCGGCATCGGGGATGACCTCCGAGCCGGTGTATTTGGGCCAAGTGGTCAGGTTGGAATTGTCGGTGTTTGGGTCCTGGGCATGGAAGATTGGCAGGGGCAGAAAGTCGGTCAACGAGAAATCGAAGAAATCGCCGGTCAGCAGGTCGTACTGCAGGCGGTAAGTGAGCGTATCGCCCGCGGCGATCTGGATGCTGGTGCACGGGTTGAAGGCGTTGCACAACGCGCCGTTGCGCGCCACGATGGTCTTTTCCACGCTGCCGCGCCCGATGTTGACATCCGCAGAACTGCTGCGGCTGCGTATGGTTGCGGTGATTGTGCACGGGCCGGGGCTGCAGGTTGCGGTGTCAACCAAATTTCCGCGGATTGAAGCGGTATCGTTGAGCGTATCGCCCATACGAACGGACTCGCCGGGATAGGTATCGGCATAGGTGTCTTCAATGATTGCGTAGAAGACCACCCGCCCGGTGGCGGCGGCGTTGGCGTGTCCCAAGCCATCGTTTACGTAATCTCCCAGCACCTGATCGCTGACAGCCCGGCCGCGCAGCTCTTGTGCGAGATCGAAGGTGATTGTTGTGCGGCCGTCGTTGGCGGCGGGGTCGTCCTGGTCGCATTCTGCGCCGGGGCCGCCGGTGTAGTTGCAATTGACGGTTACGTTGGCCGGGTTGAAGGTGTAGTTTTCGGCTGTCCCGTCGCGCGTGATGTGCAGGGCGGGCTGGAGGCTGGCATTTGTGTAATAATGCTGTCCGTCCGGCAGCAAGTCTTCAACGGTAAGGTTGGCAAAGCCGAAATAATCGGAGATTTCAAACGTCAGGGTATAGGCGATGATATCGCCGGGCGTTGCACCGGCCTCGCCGGTGTTGACTGCGATGGCGCTGTCTTTGCCGAGGGTGATGCTGCGGTCGTTGGAGGTGGATGAGCTGGGGCCGATATCTGTGTTGGTCAATGTGACCGGTGGTGAGCCGTCTGAGGGATCCCAGGTAATTGAATCTACTGTTGCGGTGTTGGTGGAGGTGCTTTCGGCGGTGGAAACACCGCTGGCGTCAAATTCCGGGATGTAGTAGTCAAAGGAGACGGTAATATCGCTGGTGACGGGGCCATCGTAATGCAGTTGGATTGTCTGTCCGCTGTGCGGCAGGCCGTCCACCGGCGGCGCGGAAACCGTGGTTGCGGCCGGATTGCTTGTCAGCCCGCCCAGGTAGACGATGCTGTCGGGAAGGGTGTCGGTGATATCAATATCGCGGAAGGACTGCCCCCCGGCGACATTAACGGTAATGGTGTAGCGCGCCGGGTTGTTGGGGCCGGTGGCGATGTTGGTATTGGAACTTGTTTTGGAGAGGAGGACGACGGTCGGGATGACGTCTGAGTGGGGCGCCCAGGTTATGGGGGCGCCGCTGTCGGAGACGATGGTCGTATCCACCGGGGTGGTGCAGCACCAGTCTATTGTCGGCGTGCGCCCATACTGAAAGCCGGCGCGGCCGCGCACGGTGAGTGCATCGCCGAGGTTGGCGTTGGGACTCAGGCGCGCCGGTACTGTGACCGTTACCGGGGGCTGGCCGGAGGTGAAGGAACCGTAGGGGATCTTGATCGAGACGATTTGGTCGCCGGCTTTGCCGCACACCGGCAGGAAGAAGCCCGCTGTATCCAACCCCCAGGGGTGATTTACACAACCCTGGCCTGATCCGTCATCGGGAAAGGTCTGGGTGACGACGGTCAACACCTCGCCGGTATCCGTCGTGGCGGTGTAGTTTGCACCGGATGCCGGGCTGATGCCGTCGTAATTGGGTTCATCCGGGAAAACGCCATCGGGCCCGGTGTGAGGGATATATAGATCAATGAAGGGACCGTAACCGGTGTCTCCGTTGTTCTTAAATGTTGCTGTGATGTTAAAGGTGTCGCCCAGCATGACCGAGCCGGTATTGATTGTAACCGCAGGCAGCGGTACGAAGAGCGGGCGTTCCTG
The DNA here is from genome assembly GCA_020845515.1 of Anaerolineaceae bacterium. Classification (GTDB taxonomy): domain Bacteria; phylum Chloroflexota; class Anaerolineae; order Anaerolineales; family Anaerolineaceae; genus Ch132. The sequence goes on from JADLFQ010000018.1 coordinate 47,028, forward strand.
GCTGGAAGGCAGCGGCGCGGCAGACACGCTTTGCGCGGGTACAGTGGATATTAATATGGAGAGGGCCACAAGACCGGAGAGCAGGCAGGAGAAAATAGCTGGTCTTGTCTGTGGTGTGGTTGTATTGTGCATGGCATGACCCCTAAAGAATTGAATTGATAAAATCGCCAACAGCATTAAGCTTTAGATGTAAAAATCCCCGCATCATCGGTTCAACTTCCTATTATACTGATAAAAACAAATAATAAACACCAATTTGATTTGTAATTGTATTGTAAGGTGGAGCGCATGGTTTTTGCACCCTGCTAAAAATTGACGGGGCGGCTCTGAAATTCGGCATCTTACATATAATTACAAAGGAGAACATATTGACCGTACACTGGAGGCGTATGCAAAAAATCACTTTCCAATCACGTGCTCGTTACTGGTTTGACAACCTGGTCGCCAGGGGGCCGGCCGCGCTGATAGCCGGTTTGTTTCTGCTTTCGCTCACGCTGATCCTGCTGGTCTCGCTGGTGGTGGCGGTCTCGGGCATTGCCCCGCAGGATGGTGGGGGCGCTAATCCCTCCTTTATCCAAATTGCCTGGATGAGCCTGATGCGCACACTCGACGCCGGCACAATGGGCGGCGACAGCGGAAGCTGGTATTATCTGCTGGCGATGTTTATCGTTACGCTGGGCGGTGTTTTTATTGTTTCGACGTTGATCGGTGTGCTGACCTCCGGCATTGATGGCAAGCTTGAGGAAATCCGCAAGGGGCGCTCGCTGGTGGTGGAGCAGGGGCATACCGTTATTCTTGGCTGGGCGCCGCAGATTTTCACCATCCTCTCGGAGTTGATCCTTGCCAATGCCAATCGGAGGCGCGCGGTTGTTGCCATTCTGGCGGAGAAGGATAAGGTGGAGATGGAGGATGAGATCCGCGCCCACCTGCCGCATACGGGCAGTACGCGCATTGTCTGCCGCACCGGCAGCCCGGTTGAGATTGCTGACCTGGAGATTGTCAACCCGCAAGCATCGCGGGCGATCATCATCCTGCCCGCCGAGGAGAGTGAAACCCCCGACTCCAATACCATCAAGACCATCCTGGCGCTGACGAACGCCCCCGACCGCCGGCTGGACCGTTACCACATTGTCGCGGCGCTCCACAATCCTAAAAACTTCGAAGTGGCGCGGATGGTCGGGAAGGACGAGGTGGAGCTGGTGCTGGTAGGCCGCCTGATCGCGCGCGTCACCGCGCAGACCTGCCGCCAGTCGGGCCTGTCGGTGGTTTATACCAAACTGCTGGATTTTGACGGCGATGAGATCTACTTTCAGGAAGAAGCAGCCCTGACAGGCAGCACCTTTGGCGAAGCGCTGATGCGATACGAAGATTCTGCGGTGATCGGGCTGGAGAAAGACGGGCGCGTGCTGCTTAACCCGCCGATGGATATGCCGATTGCCGCCGGTGACCGGGTGATTGCCGTCTCTGCGGATGATGACACCATCCGCCTTTCCGGAATAGCGCATAACGCCATTGATGAAAGCGCCATCCGCTCTGCTGATTGTGCGTCGCCTGAACCCGTTCCCGAGCGCACGCTGATGCTTGGCTGGAACCGGCGCGCGCCCCTTATCATCCGTGAGATGGAAAACTACACGCCGCGCGGCTCGGAGGTGACGATTGTGGCCGAAACCCAAGCCTTTGAGCAGCCCGGCTTTCTCAAGCGGGTGCATCTGGACGGCATGAAACATCAGACGCTGCGCCTGCAGTACGGTGATACGACCGACCGCCAGACGCTCGACACGCTGGACACGCACGCCTATGACCGCATCATCGTCCTGAGCTATTCGGATAACCTGGCGCGGCAGGAGGCTGACGCCCGTACGCTGATCACCCTGCTGCACTTGCGCGATATGGCGGAAAAGAGCGACAGCGACTTTACGATCATCAGTGAGATGCTCGATGTGCGCAACCGCGACCTGGCTGAATCGACGCGTGCGGATGATTTTATCATCAGCGACCGTCTGATCAGCCTGATGCTGACGCAGATTTCGGAGAACAAGCAACTTGGTGCGGTTTTTGCCGATTTATTTGACGCCGAGGGCTGTGAACTGTATATCAAACCGGCGGCGATGTTCGTTGAAACCGGCAAGGCGCTCAATTTCTACACTGTTGTTGAGGCCGCCCGGCGCTGTGGGGCGGTTGCCATCGGCTATCGCATTCACGCGGAGGCGCATGACGCCGCAGCGGAATATGGCATTCATATCAATCCGCGCAAATCGCAGATGGTCACCTTTGTACCTGAAGACCGTATCATCGTGCTGGCGGAGAAGTAGGCATTTATCATACTGAAGCTTCCGGGCTGTCCGGAAGCTTCAGTGTGGGCTTTGTTTGTCTGTACTGTGCCGCTGGCTTATGCGGGAGTGAGGAAAGCCCGAAGCCGGGGAAGGGTTTATCAGCCGCGCATGCCGTCCGCGGCGCACCTGGGCGGTTTTGCACGAAGGGAGTTACTCAAACTCCCACCGGTCAGTTCCATTGAGCAGCGCGCGGAGATGATTGATTTCGCCAGCATGATAAAGATCGTGGGCGATCATAATGCGGATGATGGTACGAGTGGGCAAACGTTTTCCCCAATGCGTAAGGCGTTCTTTCTCCAATTCGGCATCATTGGAGAGGGTGCGAACCGAATCGAGCCAGTGTTTATGTCCCTCGGTGAGCCAGCGTAGAAGCTCATCATAGGGGCGCGAACGCGCTCCGCCAGGAGGGACAAGCGGAGGTTGATCGCCGCGCATGGCAGCAGACCCGAAAGCATAGTTTTCGTACATCCATTTGCACCAACCGACATGTTCCAGGATATCGGCAATTGAACGCCCGGCGCCAACTGGAAGGCTTGTCCATTCGTCGTCTTTCATATCATGGAGGTTGGCAAGAAGTGAATGAGTGGAATCTTCCTGGAAGGCATCTTCAATAAGCCAAACGAGGGTGTCAATGGCAGTACGAGAGCCTGCATTTCCACCAGATTGATTATTTAAAGCCATGTTCATTTTTTTCCTCCTATTGTTAGCGCATATTTTGCTGTGAAGCGACCACCCGGCGATAAGCGCTGCCTGCGTGCGGGCGGGCGTGGACCCGGTTTGGGGGCGGAAAAACTTGAAGCCGGAAGAATGCAGACTCATGCATGTCAGGTATGGGTTGTGTCGGAGGCTTTTTCATGATGGAATCACCATGAATGCCCCCATCATCCAAAATAATCCATGGGCAACGAAGGGGGCAATCAAACTTGTCCCTCGTTTCCGCAACAAACCCAGGATAATCCCTGTCACAAATGCAGAGCCGAAATCAAGAGGGTGACTCAAATAGCCAAGGTGTGCTGCAGAAAAAATAACCGCTTGAACGATAACCGCCGGCCAAACGCTCATCTTTTCTGCGAGGAGCGGCTGCAAGTACCCGCGATACAAATTTTCTTCCACCCAGGCAGGCAAGCCAAAAGCAAAAAACATTACGAGAAGTAACCGGGCCGGGCTGGGGGTAAACATTTCCGGCTGTGCGGTGTTTCCTTTGAGCATTGCCCATACAATGATATTGATATATAGCAATATAAAACCAACCACACCCAGCCCAATGGATTTGAGCACACCCTTTCGTACCCAACCTAATTCCTGCCATGAGGTTTTGGTTAACCAAACAATTCCCCCCGCGATCAGCCCCATGGACATTAGAACGAACCACAGCAATAAAAATAAAGCAAAGAGGGGGGATTCCTGGAAGTCAAGAGAGCCAAACCATTGCCGCCAAATGGCAGTTTCGATGAAGCGCATTAGCGAAAAAGCCACAACCAACATTCCCCCCCACAGGAGACGGTTGTTTTGAAACCATGCACGAAAGTTTTTTGACTCAGTTGTCATGTTTTTCACTTTAGTGTTTATGGTGCAGGGCGGAGCGCCCGGCGATTAATTATACGAACTTGTGTGCGGCTGTCGTCATCCTGTGCAAAGGTGTATTGCACTGCAACCAGGCCTGTTCCTTCAAACAACCGGCTGTGTACTGATTTTAAAATATTATACATGCGGGCTTGTAAAATCAAATACCCATGACCGATCCGCGCGGCAGGATTATGCGCCGCCAGCCTCCCGCCTCAGGGGTTCGGGCGGACGACCGGGGCGGCAAGGTTTTCCCCCTGTTATTCCTGCCGTCCTGGATTTCCGGCTTTCGGAAAGAACCTGATCTTATTTTTTGCTGCCCTGCCAGCAGCCGGACAGGGTGCTTCAGGGTTTAGGTGCGTGAGGGCTGACGTAATCGCCCACCGGGGTGCGGAAGGCGACGTTCATCCGGTTCCAACCATTGATCGCGATGATCGCCAGGGTCAAGTCTACCAGGGTTTTTTCGTCGAAGTGTTCACGCACTTCGGCGTAGAGCTCATCGGATATTTCCTCTGCGGCGACCAGGGTGACTGCTTCGGTCCAGGCCAGCGCGGCGCGCTCGCGCGCGCTGTAGCACGGAGCCTCGCGCCAGGTTGGAAGCAGGTATAGGCGCTGCTCGGTTTCGCCGCGGGCGCGGGCGTCTTTGGTGTGCATGTCCAGGCACCAGGCGCAGCCGTTGATTTGCGAAGCGCGGGACTTAACCAGCTCCAGCAGAGATTCCTCAAGATCGCTCTTGTGAACCTGCTGTTCGGTATGCATTAAAGCGTTGAAGGCGCCGGGGGATGAAAGCTTGTAATCGAGTCGTTGACTCATTGGATACCTCCTTGCAAGGCGTTTTTAGGATTTGTAAACAACCCCTGGATACTTTCGTAACCCAGGGCGGCATCGAGACCATCAAAGCAGCCGCTGCTTTGCAATTGCCCGGCGGCATCGCGGGCGGCTGATAATGCCATCATAGCCAGCCTGGTGGCGGTGCTGACGCGTGCCACACCGAGGCGGCCAAGTTCTGCCAGATTTGGCAGGCCGGCGCGGGCGCTGATGTTGACCGGCGCTTCGATCTCCGTACACAGCCGGGCAATCACTTCGGGTTTTCCCAGGGCGATAGGAAAGATGCAATCGGCGCCGGCTTCAAGATAGGTGTGTGCCCGGCGCAACGTCTCTTCAATGCGCGCGGCTTCACTGGCGCTGCCGCCGATTATCCAGGTGTCAACGCGCGCGTTGATTACGATCGGCACCCCGGCCTGATGAGCGGCTTGCCGCGCGGCTGCGATTCGCTGGGCGGCATCGCCTATGTCGCGCAAGCGCTCGTGGCGGACACCGTCCTCCAGGTTGATGCCGGCGATACCGGTATCAATGAGTTTGCGGACACTGGCAGCCACCGCTCCGGGCGAGTCTCCGTAGCCTGCTTCAAAGTCCACGCTGACCGGGAGCGGGGTGACGCGTACCACGCGCCGGATCGCGGCGATGACCTCATCCAGCGGCGCCTGCTCGCCATCGGGGTAGCCCAGGGACCAAGCCACACCGCCGCTGGTGGTGGCGATGGCGTCGAAACCAAGGCTGGCGAAGACCAGCGCACTGCCGGCATCCCAGGCGTTGGGCAAGAGCAACACCCGGCTGCGGTCGTGCAGCGCACGAAAACGCTGTACTTGCTGAATTTGTAAGTCTTTCTCCATATTCAACCCTCTCCAAATCATACCGCAGTTTTTGCCACTTTCACCGGGCAATTTGTAATGAAATTCCTTTATTTTATCCAATTTGTATAAATCATTCATCCCTTGTTGCACGCGGGCTGAGGGTTTTATTCGTGAATTGCGGATGGGCTGGGAGTTTACCCGCCTGCACAGGCACACGCGGGCGCAGAAAAATGCCCGACTGCCTGAAGGTCATGCCGCAGTTTCACGTATCAGGTAAATACTGTATTGTGCGCTGGTACTGCCATTACGGGACTTGTTGGGTTTTGCTGAACATTCTTTTCTGAAAATAAAATGCGACATTGACCAAAGCAATCATTACAGGCACTTCAATCAGAGGGCCAATGACCGCCGCAAATGCCGCGCCCGAATTAATCCCGAATACAGCAACTGCAACGGCGATAGCCAATTCAAAATTATTGCTTGCGGCGGTAAATGAAAGTGTTGTGGTTTTCGAGTAATCCGCACCGACCGCCCGTCCCAAGAAGAATGAAACCAGAAACATGACTACAAAATAAAGCAACAAGGGAATGGCGATACGAACAACATCAAGGGGAAGTTCGACAATGACATCCCCTTTGAGAGAAAACATAACAACGATGGTAAAAAGTAAAGCAATGAGAGTAATCGGGCTGATTTTTGGCACAAAAGTTTTGTGATACCAGTTTTTTCCTTTTATACGGACAAGAAGCAGCCGGGTTAAAAACCCTGCAATGAACGGAATTCCCAAATAAATAAAGACGCTCTTTGCAATTTCGCGAATGGTTATATTAACGATATTACCGGTCAATCCAAACCATGTTGGCAAAACGGTGATGAATAGATAGGCGTATACGCTGTAAAACAGGACTTGAAAAATGCTATTGAAGGCGACCAGGCCTGCCGCATATTCATTGTCGCCTTTGGCAAGCTCGTTCCATACGATAACCATGGCTATACAACGCGCAAGACCGATAAGAATTAGCCCTGTCATATATTCGGGATAGTCACGCAAAAAGAGAATGGCAAGAATGAACATCAAAACGGGGCCAATCACCCAATTTTGCACGAGCGAAAGACTTAGAATTTTCCAGTTTCGAAAGACATCACCCAATTCTTCATAGTGTACTTTTGCTAGCGGGGGATACATCATCAGAATTAAACCTATGGCGATGGGAATGTTTGTTGTCCCCACTGAAACAAGATAATTGAATCTTGCGACTTGGTAGGTAAAGAAATAACCAATGAAAACGCCAGCCGCCATGGCAAGAAAAATCCATAAGGTCAGATACCGGTCAAGAAAAGATAAACCTTTGCGGGATGCTTGTTTTGCCATTCTGTTGTTCCTTTTGATAAATTGTAACTGCCAGGCCACTGACATAAAGGGCAGGCGGAACAAAAGGTGAACCCAGCCAGGCAAGACACAATGCTTCGAGCGCGCTTGCACCGTTCTTCCTTGCCGGCGATATAAACCCGAAGCGTGGAAAGCGCCTGAAAATGCCGTGTGCTGGCGCCTGTTTGCTTCGCGAAATTCCGCGCGGATGGATTCTCAAAAGTGCCTTCGCCGCGTTCACAACACCCCAGACGGCTCCCAAGCTCCGCCGCGCGGCGAAGGCACTGATCTTCCTGCCGAGTTTGGCCAAACCTGCGCGGCCAATTGCCGCGATCAGGCTTTCAGTCGGGGAGTGAAATTAATCGCGCAATGCCCTGATTTGCGAAAGGTGCGTACTTTCATGTGCGGCGAAGTAACTGACCTGCTGGCGGAGGGTTATCGTGCCGAATTCCTCATGTTTGCCTGTGCGCCACCAATCGGAGAGGGGGAGTGATTCCAGTTTGCGGAGGGTTTCCGCGCGCGAGGTGCGATAGGCCTCGAAGATGTCGTGCACTGAGGGCGGACGTTCTGTTTCGTTTTTCGCCCATGCAAAGACGGCTTTCGATTCGAGGACAGGATGCAGTTCTTTGAGGAACAAGTTGACGCGAAAATCGAGCACGCCTTGTGCGTCACGCAGATGACCCAGGGTGTTGCGTATTGCCCAACCGCCATCAGGTGGAATTCGATTCAGCGTTTCGTCGGACAACCCTTCGATGAGTTTTTCCACTACAAACGGAGTCTGGCGCAGACATTCCAACGCGGCGGGTGGTTCAAGCGCGTCGAACCAATAGTTGGGCATAAAAATTTGGAAGGTCTCCGCCCACGCGCCGCAGGCAGGACATGGCCCGGTGGGCGGGGTGAGAGTCAAATGTCCGCATATGCGGCAAACATAGGGGTGAGGCGCTGTGGTGATGAGAGGCAGTCCCCCCTGTGCGAAAGTATCCACACTCTGTTTCATGGCGGATAGCAATTCTGCGCTCACATCCAGGTGAGACAATGTCTCAATCGTTTGCCGGATATCGGCGGTTAATTTGTCTTTGTCGGCAGGGATTTCGATGGGATAAGCAGATTGGCGGCATAACGAATCCGCTGCGGCGCGCGTTAGCTTGGCAAGATTATATTGCCCTTCTCCTTCCAATCTTGTAGCCAGAGCGAAAAGATGTACAAGCGTGTCTTTCCAATTAGAATTATTTGCAGCCATATCATTTTCTCCTGAAGACTCTTGTAATATCCAATTGCAGGGGGCGGTTACGGGCTGGTATCAACCGGGCTGCCCGCAGGATGGCACCGGCTGGATTGCATTGTCAGGCGGCTTTATTATAATTTCCTTTGTGGATTTCATAGCGCAACTCGACCATGCCTGTTCCCATTTGATGAACAGATGTTAAGCGCAGGGAAGGGCTCAGCACTCTGCGAGGAAACAGCGGTTTGCCTTTGCCAAGGGTGGCTGAACCAACCTGGACGATCAGTTCGTCCAATAATCCGGCATCGTAAAACTGGCCCGCGAGATCACCTCCGCCAACAACCCAGATGTTTCTGTCTCCGGCAGCAGCCCGCATTTCAGCATGGACATGACGCACATCTCCATTGGCGAATCGGATGTTTGCGCCTTCGATGATTGGAAGTTTGCGACTGGAGAATATCCAGGCTGGTTGAGTGTATGGCCAGGGTGAGCCAGTCTCGGCCACAACTTTTTCTGCGTTTCGCATCAACCATTCGTAGGTCGCTGATCCCATAGCCAGGGCGCCAACTTCTGATATGAATGCCGGATAGCTGGAATCACCCAGATCGCCAAGGGAGAAAAGCCATTCCAGCGAGTCGTCTTCAGTCGCGATAAATCCATCAAGGCTTGCAGCTGTGTAGTACTGAGTTTTCATAAATTGACCCTGACGCTCCATCGTGCCGCCCAACGGCTGATGTTAGCAACGGCGTAGGCGGGGGTGAAAAAATGTTTGGGAATGCTGCACGCGCCCTGCCTGTCAGATGCGTGTTTTGTCAGCCTGTTTTTGTTTGGGCATAATCTTTTTTGATTTCGTGACGTCTGTTGGATAAGGTTCTTTTTGTTCAAACAAACGTAACTGCACAGGCAACCCGGAGTATTCAATTATACTATCTGGTATTGGCAGCCTTTCAAGAGCACGTGGTTCTACTTTTACAGCACCATCACCATAAGATTTTCCAATTAAGGAAAGATTTGAAATTGTATCCGGGTGATTAAGGATTTTCCAAAGACGTTCCATAAATTCTTTATCTTCACTCTTAGGGTAGACGCATAAGAAACCTGTAAGAGGTCTTATCTGATTCACGCTCCTCCTTATCAGGGATTGGCAGTTCTGCTGACCCCTGTTTATATGTAAAATGGATACAGAAATAAATTACTGCGAGGGAATTGTGATGCCTGCTGCCAAGATACTCATTATTGATGATGAATCTTCGATTCATACCGTTCTGAGCGCCTATTTGAAGGCGGAAGGGTATGAATTCAAATCCGCTTATGATGGGATAACCGGGTTGGCTGCGGCCCGCTCTTTCAAACCGGATATCATTGTGCTGGACGTTATGCTACCCGGCATGGATGGAATTGAGCTGCTGGCTAATCTGAGGCGGGATTCGAACGTTTATGTGATCATGCTTACTGCCCGGTCGGAAGAAACCGATAAGATTGTGGGGCTTTCGGTCGGTGCGGATGACTATCTGACCAAACCCTTCAGCCCGCGCGAATTGGTTGCCCGCATCAAGGCAGCTCTCAGGCGCTTGCAGAACCCAACCGGGAATACTGGAGAGAATACGGTTCTTAATTTCGTGCATCTTCGCATTGATATTGCCGCCAGGCGGGTCTGGGTGGACGAAAATTTGATTGATTTGACCCCCGTTGAATTTGATTTGCTGGTGGTCCTCGCCCAGCATCAGAGTATGGTTCTCAGCCGCGAACAATTGTTGGAGAAGATATGGGGATACGATTATTTTGGCGATACTCGTGTGGTGGACGTCCATATCGGGCATATTCGCCAAAAACTAGGGAGTGAATGCATGATTGAAACGATTCGCGGGGTTGGTTACCGTTTTGAGGATAAGCAGGTGATGCCATGATGAAGTTTATACGTACGCATCTTGCCTGGAAGGTATTCCTTTCATATATTCTTGTCGTGCTAGTCAGTGCAGTGATTCTTATGTCCGCAGCAAGCATATCCGTCCCTGCGGCCTTTGAACGACACATGGCCAGCATGAATGCGATAATGACCAACGCAGACATGATGGGTAACAATCAGCAAATGCAATCGGAATTATTTTCGCAATATACGACGGCAGTGTATGAAGCAGTTACTTATGCAGCGCTTGCGGCTTTGATTGCAGCAATCCTGGCAAGTTTCTTCATCAGCCGCCAAGTTGTTACCCCTATGCTACGCATGATGAGCCTTAGCCACCGCATAGCGGAAGGTGAGTATGAAGAAAGGTTATCTGTGCCTGGTGGTCAACCAGCGAATCAGATTTATGAACTGGGTCAACTCGCGCTCAGTTTCAACCAGATGGCGGATAAATTGGAAAAGACAGAAACCATGCGCCGTGAACTGATTGGTGATGTTACCCACGAATTACGGGCGCCGCTCACCGCGGTCAAAGGATATCTTGAGGGGTTAATGGATGGGGTTTTACCTGCCGATCCGGAAATCTACCAGCAAATTCACGCTGAAATTGACCGGCTACAGCGGTTGGTAAATGATTTACAAGAACTGAGCCGGGTGGAAGCCGGAGCGATTCAACTGCATCTGTCCCTTGTCTCCCCTGCAAGCCTGATCGAGAGAATTCAAAGTACTCTTGGACGCCAATTTGAGGACAAGAACATCATTCTAGAGATAGGAGTAGAGCCAAACCTTTCCGATATCGTTGTGGATAGAGACCGGATTATCCAGGTGTTGACAAACCTGGCCGGTAATGCGCTTCGATATACACCCGGGGGAGGAAAGGTTACCCTTCAGGTTCGCCGTGAAAGGTCAGGTATGCTTTTCACTGTGAAAGATAATGGAATAGGTATCTCCGTAGAGCAACTTCAATATGTTTTCAACCGTTTTTACCGCACTGACAAATCGCGCACAAGGGCGAGCGGTGGCGGCGGTATTGGTCTGACTATCGCCAAAGCACTCGTACAGGCTCATCAGGGGAAGATTTGGGCCGAGAGTGATGGAGAAGGGAAAGGCAGTACTTTTTCTTTCCTGATCCCTTTCCCCAAATAAGGGGGGTTACTTCCCGGATTTCTTTAACGAAACTTTACAAACTCTTTAATGATGCTTCATCCTCCTGGTGTAAGATAGGCCTGCAAGTAAAAAAGACAGCTCTTGATTGGGCTCAATGAAAGGATGAAACATTATGATGATGTGTCATTGGTACGGTGGTCTTGGCTGGATTGGGATGGTCATTAATCTGATACTTTCGGTTTCATTGATCATCGGCGTGGTTTTTTTGGTTATCTGGATTGTGAAGCGGTTGAGCAATAACGATGCTGCGCGAATATTTAATAATGCTGCACCGTCAGCAGTTGAAATTGCCAAGGTGCGTTACGTGAAAGGTGAGATCACCCGCGAAGAGTTTCAGAAGCTTGTTACAGATTTGGGAACAAGGTAGGTGAGAAATGATGGGATTTGGAATGATGGGCGGCATGCTGGTCTTTTGGGTTATTGTTATTGTACTGGCAGTTTTGCTGGTGAAAGGGTTGTTCAACTCAGACGGCACGCGTTCAGAAGGCAATGCAAATACCGCAAAGCAGATCCTGGACGAAAGATATGCCAGAGGCGAGATCACCCAGGAACAATATCAGACAATGGCGAAAGATATTCGCTAAATGGCTCAATTTTTGGAGAGCAAGGCAGTCTTACTGGATTTGCTCTCTCTTTTCGATCAAACATTAACTTTACATGCAAAGGAACCAACTAAATGAAAAAACCTTCAGGCTTGATACTCACGGCGCTGGTCATAGTTGTTGTGATTGCAGTTGCTGTTTTTCTGGTAAAAAAACCCGTTAGTCAATCGGATACCGCCTTCCTTGAAAAATATGGTTTGAGCGGACTTTCTGTAGAGGAAATGGTGCAAAAGCTTGATAGCAGTGTGTCGGACCCTTCAGCGCTCCGGGCAGGCATCACCAGCGATTATCTGATCCTCTCAGATGGTTCAAGCGAGGTCAGGGTAGCGCTGCCCAAGGATAAGTTTTACCTCTCCTTCGCACCTTATATCTCCCAAACTCATCCCTGCGGAACCCATAACCTGACCTCCTGTCAGGGTGAACTGGTCAACACGGAAATTCATACAGTCATTACCGACAAGGAAGGGAAAGAGATTGTGAATTCCAACCTGACCACCATGGCGAACGGCTTTGCAGGTGTGTGGCTGCCCCGAAATATTGATGGTACTGTGAGCGTCAGTTACAATGGGAAAGCTGCACAGGCGCCAATTTCAACCTATGCTGGAAGCAATACCTGCCTGACGACTGCACTTCAACTTAACTGATGATCCAATTTTGGGAGAGCAAAGCCAATATACAGGTTTTGATCTCCCTTCCTATTGTGGCATTTTTGGCTGGAAACGATGATGGCTGGAAAGATGCTGGCCTGCCTGGAGCGCAGTTTTCAGAGGGGCGAAGGAACTGCAATCAAGGGGCGTGATTTCTATGATTTGCTGTGGTTCATGCAGCAGAAAATCAGACCACTGGAGGAAAAGCTGGCCAAAGATGGCCACCAGCCTTATACGGTTCAATCCGCGATGGAATTGCTGGGGGAAAAGATTTCTGAAATGAGGCTCTCTGACATGGCGGAGGATTTGCTGCCTTTGTTCGAACAGCGGTCTTTCATCGAAGCCTGGCTGGAAGGGTTTAAGGAGAATTTTTTGGAATACGCAAAGAATTACTAAATAAGAGGGTGATTACCTGGCATCCCCGTTATTCCGCCCAATCTTTGGCAATGACTTCCGCCGTGATGGTTCTACTGGTCACACCGAGCGATGTGTACCAAGGGATGGCTCTGCAGCGGATCCAATCAAAGAAGTTCATCGCGCGCCTATCCTGCCAAAGCTCAATGCGCCCACCACTCAGCTCTCCGCCGTCCAATGGTTTGCGTCAGTGGCGGACGGGAGGCGGGGGTGGACTGCGAAGCGTGCCTGGGAGCAGAAAATGCCTGGGCGCAGAAAAAGCCCGAAAATGGCGCACGCTGAAGGCGGCAGTCCCACCCGTCAGGTGCATGCTTTGTTAGACGGCTTTTCGGCTCTCGCCAGCATCACGGCTGCTCCTTCACTTGTCCGTAGAATTCATCCTTGATTATCCTATCATGAAATCATATCCATTGAGGACTTGGTACCAAATGACCACAAAAGAGAAGGCGATGAGCATGTGCAGCACGATAAGCACCCACTGCTTGGAACGCTTTGCGAATAAAATGTATATGAGCAGAAAAAGCATGGTTGGGTAAATCAGAACAAGAATGAGAGCTGCCAGATCTGACACCTTACCTTGCAGAATAAGGCTGGCAAATCCTCCCAGGATCGCAAACGGCCATCCAACCGCCCCCATGCCTTGCCAGAGGAGCACTTCCATCAACTCGCGAAATGTGTAGATGTGAAAGGGAGGGATAGCGAGTGGCAAAATAGTCCAGGAAAGCAGGAAATTGACGATCAGTCCTATTATTATGGATTTTGTTTTTGAATATAGTGTAGCCTTGATCATACTGCACCGTGTAAATACCTGCCGCTATTTTCTTCTTTTTGCTTGATTTGAACGGATGGAAAGCCGCCCTCGAATGGCACTGCTTAAGAGTGATACACCGCCGGACGTGATTATGAGAAAAAGGAAGGCGGAAAATAATCTCAACCACTCTCCTTGAAATGCAAAACTGAACTCTCTCACCGAGAAAAACAATCCGGCTACAACGACAAGGATTCCTAAAGTGCCGATCAAAAATCGAAAGATTGGTCCGATGGAAATCTCATGTGTCTTGAACATAGTATTCAGTCAGCCGTCTGGCTATCAATCAGGCAGCCTGATGACGCTTCTTATGACGTGACGGGAACACATCTTAGGAGCACGGTGCCGGAGGAGAAGGTGCGGGTTTCAACCGGCATGAGCGGGATCTGCCGTTGAATCTGTGAAAAGACTGACTTGCCAGAACCCAGAAGGACTGGGACATAATAGAAGCGGTATTCGTCGATCAGGCCGGCGGATGCCAAGGTCGAGGCAAGGGCGAGACCGCCGACGCCAATGGTGCTGCCTGGCTGGGCCTTCAGCCTGGCAACTTCGGCGACAGGATCGCTTCTCACGAGCCGCGAGTTCCATTGAACGCCATCGAGGGTCGAGGAGAAAACAACTTTGAGAACCGGCTTCCAGAGCCGGGCGTATTCCACAATGAAGCTGGGCGCCGAAGGATCCTGGTCGGCCGTGGGCCAATAGCCGACCATGATTTCGTACATGCGGCGGCCGTACAGGAGGGTATCAACCTCCCGTTCAACGTCGTTGAAATGTCTATGAAGGTTCTCGTCGGGAATGACCCAACTTGGGTCTCCGGTTGCAGCTTCGATGTAGCCATCGAGCGAGAGCGAGGTCGAGTAGACGAGTTTGCGCACTTGGTCCTCCTGGAACGGCAAGATCCTTCAGGCTGCCCAACGGTGTGTGTTAGCGACGGACGGGGCGGCGGTTCCATACGTCAGGTGAACGCTTTGTTGGCTGCGTTCTGATAATGAAACCTGCTCTCCCTAACGCCGCGCACGCAAGAGAAAATCCAGAAAATCATACGCGGTCTGCTCTCCGGCTATGTACCCTTCAATAGCCACTCCAACGAACCCCTGCCCCCAACCAGCATCCGTTACCTCCTGTACAAGCTGACCATTTATCAACAAGCTGAATTGCGCCTCCCGCCCGATGACTTCCAATTGATTGACCCCATACGGTCGGATGGTGTCGCTGCGTGTCCATTCTACTATATTCCGCCAGCTACCTGTTTCTATGACCGAGACAGCATATTGCTGGCTATCCGTCATCCGAAAATAATAGTAATTACGATTGTCTTGTACGCGGTAGAGCACCCCCCAACTACTGCCACCTTTACTCCCTGCGATATGTTTACAACTCACCCGCAGATGAAAATCATCCACCGCATACCCCGTCAGCCAGGCTGTGGATATACTGGTCACGTGACTGACTTCCGCTTCCCAGCGATAACGGCCATCTGCTATCGTTTGGCTAAACCGTGCAAAATGCTCACTGGGCTGGTTTCTCACCAACCAGTTATTCTCATTTGTAACAAATCGGTCAAACAAAAGTGTCGCCCATAGCGCCGCATCAGGACTTTGCCGCAAGGCTTCCGGCACCACCACGGATGTGTGACAATACGGACAGTTGATAAGCGCCTTACTCCCACTAGACATCAGAGGTGCGCCACACGTTGGACATTGAAAAGAATGAGCTGTCATGGTTTTTCTTCTTTCGATGCAAAATTCAAATGATTTATATTTGCAGCAAGCCGTTGTTGGGCGGCTTTGTGTTGTTATAAGAATGCAATCCATCAGCAGGCGGTACGGGTATCAGCGCCTCTTTTCCACTACGATCAAATCGTCGCTCCAATCTGGAATAAATAAGCAGCCAGCATGGTAGTCCATGCTGCAAATCTTGGGGAGATTTATCTTGTATGGGTCAGTCTCCAGTGGGTTGTTCCTTTGATTAGATTCGGCGTGATGTTTCCCGACAATGGTCGAAATCTGACGGGTAGAGTGGTCCACCATTCGCACCACATGGTTGTAGGTGTCGCCGATGAAGATGTTCCCTTCCTCATCAAGCGATATTGAAAAAGGCCCATCGAAATACTCGTCTGGATTGCTTCCTAAGGTGGCGGTGTGAGCAAGTTCCCCATCTCCTGAATATCCTGGCTCCCCAGTCCCAACCACTGTAGAAACCGTGCCTTGATTAACGTTGATCCGCCTCACGCTAAAATTCTTGCTATCCAATACATACATATTGGCGTCCGGCCCAAGACGCATATCATAAATCCAGTTAAACTGAACCGCCTCAAATGGGACGGTTTCTCCTTGAAATCCGGGATGTCCGTTCCCGAGGGTCAAAACTGGCTCGCCGGCCAAATTGAACTTCCAGACCCGACATCCCTCGATCTCGTTCACCCATATATACCCTTGCTCGTCATAGACACAGTTCCCAATGTCTTTTAAGCCAATACGTTTAGTATTGATGAATAGCTCAGCGGACTTTTTATCTGGTCGGATTTTAAAAACCTCATTGGTACCATTGCTGGAGACAAGCAATGAACCATCGGGTAATTCGGCAATGTAGTGAGGGTATTTTGCCTCGAAAGGAATGTGATTTCGACTCAGGCCCTTATCGGCTGCGCCAGCCGTCCAGATAAACTCATCCTCAGCCGTAATGCATCCCAGCCAGTGCTCGTTATAGTCCAGAAAGTATTGTGTGCCTCTTTTGCCATGAAAACCAAATTTCACGAAGCCTTGCTCCCACGATTTGTTCTCCGTAAAGTTGAAGATGCGCTTTATTCTCCACTCCATTTTTTCAGCTCCTCAAAGCGGGTATAAACCTGGCCGCCCAACCATGTATTATTCGCTCAAAGAACCTCATTCTTTATCCCTGATTATCTCCAATTTTACCAGCGGCAAAGCCGTTATTTTTTCTGTTACCGGATACACTTCATTCCCCGGATAGACGATCCAGAGCCGTTCAAGGTTTAACTCAGAAACTGCAATCCGCATCGAGGGTGTCAGCGCAGGCGCTTCATTGAACTTAACTTCCAGCCCATATCGCCTTCCTTTGTTTTGGAACACCAGGTCAATTTCCGCGCCGGCGTGTGTGCCCCAAAAATAAGCCGCAGTGGGGCGGAGAATTTGAAGCGCCTGTTCGATGGCAAAACCTTCCCAAGAAGCGCCAACCTTGGGATGTCCCAGCAGGATGTGCCGATCAGGAATATCCAACAGGCTATGCAACAATCCCGTATCCCTGAAATAAATTTTTGGAGATTTCACCTGGCGCTTGCCCAGGTTCTCAAACCAGGGTTGGAGCTGGCGAATCATGAACGTGCCGGTCAGAATATCGAGATAAGAACGCACGGTCTTATCTGAAAGCCCCATCGAACGGCCAATCTCAGCCGCATTCCATGTTTGCCCGTGATAATGAGCCAGCATGGTCCAGAAGCGGCGCATGGTGACCGCCGGGATGTTGATCCCGAGTTGAGGAATGTCGCGTTCCAAAAAGGTGCGGATAAAGCCCTCGCGCCAGGCGAAACTGTCTACATCCGAATTGGCAAGAAAAGAACGCGGATAACCACCTCTCAGCCATAACGTTTCCAAGGTATTTATTCCTGTTTCAGACAGGTTAAACCCCTGCAGTTCAATGAATTCCAGCCTGCCTGCCAGCGTCTCGGACGCCGATTTAACAATCTCCGGTGATGCGCTGCCCAAGACCAAGAAGTGCGCCTGATTTTCAGGGCGGTCCACCATAACCCGCAGAACCTGGAAGAGCTCCGGCATTTTTTGAATTTCATCGAGAATGACCAGCCCTTTCAGTCCGCCCAGCATCAATTCCGGATTCTGCAGCCGGCGCTGGTCAGGAAGAGACTCGATATCAAAGAATGTGGATGGCTGATGTTCGGCGAGCTGGCGTGCCAGGGTTGTTTTTCCGCATTGGCGTGGACCTAATAAAGCGGTTACGGGTGAACGCCCAATCGCTGGTTTTAACCGGTTGAGATAGTCATCTCTCTGGATCATACCCATATTGTACCTTGAGATATCGGAGTTAAACTCCGATATCTCAAGGTAAAGGCTTCCGGCCGCACTTTATTTTCAAAATAAAGGGGCTTTCAAATAACAAACCGCACTCTCGATCATGATTGATAAAGAGTGCGGCATGATGATGTATGGTAATGGCTATGGAAACCCGCCCCCATAATATATAGGGGTACGTCTGTCATTTTAATATCCTACGTCCCTATCTGCCGGCACCAAGTCCTGCAGGCCGGAACTTGTAGCCGTACATCCGACTCGGTCCGCGCGAGAGGAGTCAAAGTAATTACCTAACGCCCGGATTCATCTGCGTTTAATTGGGACGTTAACCAATTCCAAAGCCGGATCCATCCTACTCCATATTCTTAAAGGCGCGTTCCAGTAAGTCACTGACTTTGAGTTCGTTTGCCCATTTTCGCAGATAATCCAGATCAAGTTCGCCAGCCCGTGTTTTTAATACACCAAGAATGTCGCGCCACTGACGCTCCGATACCTCGCCGCCTAGGCGATACCATTCGAGTTTGGCCAGGATGATATCTTCGGGACTGGCAAATTTTACGCTGACTTCCGATTCAAAAAGGAAGGTCTGGTTTTGGGCACGGACAAGCTGGGATTGCAGAAAGGGACGCGGGTGGGGGATGAAAACATCCACTTTGAACATGGATTCGCGATGAATAATGTTAAAACTGGAATGGCGCTGGATGGATTCGGCGATCATTTCATTGTCCATATAAAAATCATCCTGCAAAGCCAAAACAAACGGCTCGAGATGTTCAAGCCGCATTTCGGTAACGATGTCTGAATCCTGGGTAGTGCGTACCATGCCGTAAAGGGTGCTGGCAAGTGAACCGCCAATGAGATAAGGGATGCCGAGGCTTTCAAGAACATGGGTGACTTTAGCCGTGACTTCAATTGGTTCATTTTGCATGAGGCAGCTCTCCATAGACCTTGTTTGCGATTTCTTCTCCGAGCAGTAATCCCGCCAGTCTACGCCACAATTCGGCTTCGTTGGCTTGGGGATACTGCGAACGCAACCCCGCCAGTGCAAGCAGTCTGGCCGATTGGTTGAGCTGCGCCACCATTTGCATTTTACGGGTGGGGCTGGCCTGCCGCCAAAGTTGAATTTGCAGGGCTTCCATTTTGGGGTGAGTGTCAGAGAATAAGGCGCTCATCAACTTCCTATCCCTTCAAAGATAATGATTTCATCCTTCCCTAACCCAAATAGATGATAAGCCAGCGCACCAGATATATCCGATTGAGGTGTCATGATTTGATTCTACCCGGAAATGTATCCATCAGGACCTCTTGCAACTCTCCAAACCTATTTTGTTTCATAAATTGCCAGTAATCACCCGCAGGAATTAATTATATGGTCATTAATTTGAAGATTGAAATAAAAAACGTCTTTCACATTTAGAAGGCGCTTTCTTTTCAGTAGAAAAAATGGGTCTACCGCGGCCCAATTCCAGCCGGCCGGAACTTATGCCCGTACACACGACTTGGTCCGCGGTGGGAGAGGTGAGAGTGACAATCTAAAGGTTTGCATTACCCATCAAAAACCTTCCCCCTGATTTAATGTCGTGCGCAAATCCAAAGATGAAGGTCAAGGGCAGGAGGATCACTTCGGCGGCCAGGCATCCAAGCATGATTGTGATGACGATTTCCGGATTGTTTACACCAGGCAAAAATCCGGTTGTCGCAATCGCTAGTACTATTAGCAACAGCACTGTACCCAAACCCAGAAACCACGGCCATAATTTGCCTGGCAGGGCTTGCTTACCGTCAAAAAACCTCTCCCAAAAAACCAGGGGTTTGTTGATCTGTCTTGAAACGATGTATATCCACGGAAAGAATAGAACCTGCGCCATGCCTCCGCCGACCAAAAGAAGCAGGATAAAAAGGAGCAACAAAATGATGGGGCCTTTTTTCTTATGGACATAACCGCATGACCAGATGATGACAGTCAGTCCAACCAACATCGCCGCGATGCCGGTGATGAGGAAATTGGGGATCAGAGTGAAAGCAGGTTCATTGCCGTGAGGCCACATCTTCTGTGTTTCTCCAATTGCAGAAATGAACCGGCCGCCTGTCGGGATGTTCCCCTGGAGAGTTTCAAAGAGACCGTGGTTAATGCCCGATATTCCAAAGATCACGCCCAATAAGGCAACGTTGATCCGTGTTGCGCGATTCATTTTTTCTCTTTCTCCATCAAAAGTTCATCGGCAATCCCTTTTGCCCAGGCAACAATGTTCTCCCAATCTCGAAAGTCGCCTTCAGCAGCCTGAACCCGGTTCATCATCCATTTCTCAAGACCGTTCAATTTTTGCAGGTTCACCGCTCCGCGAAAAACAGTAATGCTGCGCGGCTGGATCCAATCGGCGGCAGATTGCAGCCCTGATGGGAATTTCCAATCTTGCAGCAGTACTTCCAGGTCACCTTCACCGGTTGGTCCGCTGGAGAAGAGCCAGACAGGCTTTTGTGCCATATCCATCTTATTTGCTTTCAAGAATGATGCTGCTTCTTTTCGCCACATACCAATGTAGACCGCGCTGCCCAGCACCACTGCCTGGTAGCCGGTTGATTTTTTGACAGGATTCGCAGGTAAAACGTCGGTTTGCAGACCTGCCTCGCGCAATACCTGTCCAATCCTCCCGGCTATTTCTGCTGTGTTGCCGTACTTCGAAGCGAATGCTACTAAAACCTTGCCGTCCATCTTTGCTCCTTGTTGCACAATCATCCTGAAATTTATGAGGAATTACATGCTGTGATATGCTGCACCTATTTCTGAATCGAGGTGAGGTTAACTCCCAGAGCGCGGAGAACAAAATCTGCGACTGCGTCCATGTCGAGCGGTGTAACCCCATTTTCGTCTGCGGTTGACCCCACCCCGAGGTAAAACGTCATGATCATGATGGAGGTGCTTACCGGGTCAGTGGGTTGAAAAACCCCCTGCTGCATACCCGGGAGCAGGATTTCTTCACAGATGAGCTGCATCATCGGTTCATAGATCTGGCTCAGCTGTGTTTTGAACTGCCTGTTTACACCCTGCATGGATGCAAAAAGTACCCTCGCCTGGTTGGGGTTTGCTCTTACATAATCAAAGGCCACAGCCAGGAGCCGTTTTAAGCGCAGGACATAATTATTTTCCTGACGGATTTGTTCCGCGATATACGAACAGTGCTCCGCCCCAATCTCTCCCAGGAGGGTGAGCATGAGTTCATTTTTGCTGGGGAAGTAGTTGTAGATTGTTCCGACGGCAACACCGGCAGCCTGGGTAATGCGGTTGATACTTGCGCCTTCAAAACCCGCGCTTGCAAATTCATCTACAGCAGCTTTGAGCAAACGCTGCCGGGTTTCGTTTATCAATTTCATACGATTTTCGTTCTTGTAACGGGGTGTCATTTTTTGAATCCTGCAATTAATATGAATGAATACTCATTCATATTATCTAGAATTATTGAATCTGTCAAGAGGTTTTGAGAGATATAAAAAACCGCTTCCCTTGTGGAAAGCGGTTCAATTGATTGCTATTTACTTGTCTTTGCTACTACCTCATCACAGGCCGGAACTTATGCCCGTACACACGACTTGGTCCGCACTAGGGAGGTAAAGGTTGTTGTCTAAAGGCAAGCGTTTTCGACGGGCGGGGGATCTGGCAGTAAAAACGACCAGTTGCCGGATCCGCCTTTAAAACTGAATCCCTGAAAGTGTGGGCTTTGCCCGCACTTGTCCAGTGCACGCGATGTTGGCTTGTTTTGCGCCAAGAATTTAGGTTTGGATTTCACCTTGACCTTTTAACCCATGCATTTCAATTTCTTGCGTGACTTTGGTTAGCCACAAAAACAATGACTCGATTTGTTTTTCTGAAAACTTTCGATTTATCAAGCACTTTAATTCTCTGCCTGCGGGCTGAAATAAACCTGAACTTTGGGCTTCTGCGTACAAAGCCTGTAATTCTTGTTCAGAGACATCTATTTTGCTCAATAAACCGCCACGTCCAACAAATGCTGAATAAATAGACTGCTGATAAACAGATTTTGGAGGATACCCAAAACAAAAAGCAACATGAGTACCAGATAGATTGACATTAAGAGAAAAACCTTTTGTACCCCAATGGATTGGAAACGAATTAGTTTTTGCCCATGCCAGTAATTTCTCAAAAATTAATTTGCCGTTGGGGTCTAAAGAATTGAAAAAGGAACTTTCAGAAATTACAGGCAATGAACCTGATGAAACTTTAGATATATTGGCAGACTCGTTTCCGACAACAATACTTGTGGATAACAACCTTAATCCACCATCGGCTTTGAAAAATGTAAATTCCAAACAAGTGATCCTTATGCCCTTATTTCGCAGAAAAGTTGATGTTTGGTGAATTTCAGGCGTAATTTTTTGACCGACAATAACGATTCTTTGGTCGTTATTGAATACAACTGCTTCATCAGAGACCAAACTGAAATATTCACGATGATATTGGGCAAGATTTAAGGCTTCATCGCCTGAATAATTTCTAAAAACCTCATCCAATTGTTCATAGCCTAATTTTTCAACAAAGGACGAATACTCAAGAGCCTGCGCCAGCGTTTCGCGTGGAGTGCGGTCTCTTTTTAGTTCAATAACGACTAAATCACCTTGTCTGTCAATGGCGAGTAAGTCAATAAAAC
This sequence comes from Anaerolineaceae bacterium, assembly GCA_020845515.1. Lineage (GTDB taxonomy): Bacteria > Chloroflexota > Anaerolineae > Anaerolineales > Anaerolineaceae > Ch132. The sequence goes on from JADLFQ010000018.1 coordinate 69,400, forward strand.
TACCAAGATTTGTAGTAACTTGTCGCCCAATGATTAACAAACTGCCATTTTCAATAATCTTTTCTGGATTATTTTCAAGCCAAGTTTCCAAAACCGATTCCTGATGTTCATCTTGGAATCCAATTTCAGCGTACTCTTTGAATTTATTATCGGGTGTGATGCTGTATATTTTCATCGGATTCTCGAATTTCAGGCGTAAAGGTTTTCCTTACTCAGCAAGCCAACGGCCCGCGTTAGTGGTGGTGGGGCGGGCTGGGAAAATGCCTGAGAGCAGGAAAAACCCGAAGCCAGAAAAATGCTTGTCGAAGCCGCATGCTCCGCGATCCCACCCGTCAAGTGCACGCTTTGTTAGCCCGCTTTGTTTGGGTTAGGTGAATTTCTCCATAGTTGCACAATCAACGTGCCAACTCCAACAAGAACTATACCAAATATTTGTCTGATGTTTAACGGCTCGTCTAAAAACAACCATGCCAATATTGCAATCTGTGGCAACATCGTATTATTTATAATACTCGACTCAACAGCGGTGAGCGTTTTCAAGGTGTTGTTCCAT